>JACIWQ010000131.1 GCA_014360895.1 Thermoflexales bacterium
CCCTCCACCAACACCGACGCCGGTTCCTTTTGCGCTGCGCGCCGCCGCAGGAAGCAACGAGGTCAGCTTGGGGTGGGATGCCGTCGCTCCTACGCCGTCCGCCTACCGGGTCTACCGCGCCAACGGCGGCCCGTACATCGTTGTCACCGAAACCCCGGAAACGGCCTATCTGGACAGTTCGGTGATGAACGGTACGGTGTACACTTACTACGTCGCGGCGCTGGATGCCGGGGGAGCTGAGTTCGGATACAGCAACCTGGTCCAGGTTCAACCGTATGACATCACCCCCTACACCACGACCACCGACGTGACCTGCACGCCCTCCAACCCGAACTGCGGCCTGGCCGGCGGCCCACCCGATGGGCAGGCATTGGACCTGGGAGAAGGAGAATCCGTCACGCTGGATTTCGGCGATGGAACCGGCATTATAGACGGCCCCGGCCCCGACCTGGTGTTCTACGAGTGGCCCAACGGGCCGGGCATCCTGCTGGACTTTATCATCATTGAAATCTCCCCCGATGGCTCCCAGTGGTACACCGTGTTCGCGTGGGACGGCACACCCGGGGGTGTGATGGGGACAAACATAGATAGCTACGCCACCGATGAGAACGGCGAGCACGATAACGAGTCCATCCCATCCAGTGCGCTCTACCCCTATCCCGGCACAGGGATCACGATAGACATCGGCATATGGTGTCCGGCGGGCTATTCGTACCGCTACGTCCGGCTGACAAACCCGGCCGGCGGAGGGGATCCCGCCCAGGTAGATGCCATTCAGCGGTTGCATTGACGGCGGTTGATGGCCCCATCAACCGCCCCTTGTGCAATTTCAGAAACGTGCTATAATTATTTTACCCAAAGCCTTGTTCTGGGTCCCAGCGGAGCATCCTCTCTCTTTGCTTCCCTCCTCCTCCGAAAGTCCCCTGACTCAAGGCGTTGCATCCCAATTCACAGGAGAGTACCGTGAAGAAAGCATCCATACTCATCGCCGCCGGCGCGCTGATTCTGGCCGCGCTGGCCTGCGGCGGGCCCACGCCCGCCCCGCCCACCGCGGTGCCGCCGACGGCCGTTCCGCCGACGGCCGCCCCGCCGACAAAGGCTCCGCCCACCCTGCCCCCTTCGGGAACCGCCGAACTGACGCTGAAGAACGACTCGGGCATCGCCGTCTGCGCCGTCTACATTTCCCCGACCGAAAGCGATTCGTGGGGCGATAACTGGCTGGCGGCAGGCGAGGTCATCCCGTCCGGCAGCAGCCGAGCTTTCGGGCTGGCGGAGGGTTCCTACGACCTGGTTGCCCGCGATTGTGACGGCCAGGTGGTCGCCTACCACATGGGGGTGGACCTGGCCGGCCGTATGACCTGGACGCTGGACCCCCTCCAGCGGGCGCCGGTCAAGGTCGTCAACAACTCCAGCCACGAGATCTGCTACATCTACATCTCCCCATCCGATAGCGACACCTGGGGCCCTGACTGGATGGGAAAGGATACCACCATCCCGGGAGGGAGCACCCAGACCCTCCAGGTACCCCTGGGGACCTACGACCTGCGCGCGGATGATTGCGACCACAACGTCCTGGATACCCAGTCCGGGATCACGTTGGGCGCGGACGGCATTACCTGGACCCTGGAAGACGTCGCCGAGGCCTCGCTGACGCTGGTCAACCATCTGGACATCCCCATCTGCTACGTCCTGATCTCTCCCTCCGGCAGCGCGGAATGGGGCAACGACTGGCTGGGCGGCGAGACCGTCCCGCCCGGTGGCTCGTATACCTTCCATCTCCCGGAGGGCACGTACGACCTGAGCGCCCGCGATTGCGACGGCAACCCGGTGAGCGAAGAGATATATGAGCAGGAGATCAGCGGGGAGATGACCTGGACGATTTCGCCGTAGAAAACAAAACGTGCCAGGCGCTTCCGAAAGTGCCTGGCACGTCCCTGTTTTTCTCTGCCCTACTGCAGCCAGGGATTGAACCGTTTCTCCTGCCCCACCGTCGTCTTCGGGCCGTGGCCGGGGTAAAGGATGGTGTCATCGGGCAGTGCGAAGAGGACCTCCCCGATGGAGCGCATCAGGGTATCCCAGTCGCCGCCGGGGAGGTCCGTCCGTCCCACGCCCATGGCGAAGAGGACGTCGCCGTCAAAGGCCACGCCCTCCCCGGGCAGGTAGAAGGTGACGCTGCCCGGGGAGTGGCCCGGGGTGTGCAGCACCTGTAGCTGGAGGGTCCCCACCTCCAGGACCTGTCCGTCCGCCAGTTCCAGGTCGGGCGGAGGGCTGGGGGAGACGGGGACGCCGAACCAGGCCGCGCCGCCGCGCGACTCCAGGATGGGCCGCTCGGCCGGATGGACCGCCAGCGGCGCGCCCGTTGCCGCCACCACGTCGGCGTTGGCGGCCATGTGGTCAAAGTGGCAGTGGGTGTTCAGGACGTAGCGGACCGTCAGGCCGGCCTCCCGCACCGCGCGCAGGATGCGCTCCGGATGGCCGCCGGGGTCAATGATTGCCCCTTCCTTCGTCTGTTCGCAGCCGATGATGTAGCAATTGGTCTGAATCAGGCCGACGGTGAGCATCTGCAGAATCATCATACCTCCACTTTCGTCGCCCCGTCCAGTGCCTCCTGGACCAGGCGGTCCATCTCCACTTTCTCTTCCGCCTGCAGGGTCTCCTCCATCCGGGGGTGGGTGACCACCCGGCGGGGCATCAGGAACTGGCAGCAGTCGTCCCCGGGCAGCAGGGAGAGCGGGTAGGTGCCGATGCGCTCCGCCAGCGCGGTGATCTCCGTCTTATCCAGGCCGATGAGGGGACGGAGGACCGGTAGCCCCGCCGCCTCTTCCACCACCGTCAGGCTCTCCAGGGTCTGAGAGGCGACCTGCCCCAGCGACTCGCCGGTAAAGATGGCCTTCGCCCCTTCCCGGCGGGCCAGGGCCGTCGCCACCCGCATCATCAGGCGACGGTAGAGGATGACCCGGTACGCCACCGGCGCCTGTACCGTGATCTCCCGCTGTTGTCTGCCGATGGGGACCACGTAGAAGTACGGCTCCATCCCGTACCGCCCCAGCGCGCGCACCATCTCCCGCGCCCGGCTCTCCGACCCCATCCAGTTGCCGAAAGGCCGGCTGTGAAAATGGATGGGGATGACCCGGCATCCCCGTTTGAGGGCGAAGTACCCGGCCACCGGCGAATCTATCCCGCCGGAGAGGAGCAGGACGGCCTTGCCGCTGACGCCGACGGGCAGGCCGCCGGGCCCGGGCATCCGTCCCAGATAGACGACGGCCCGCCCGCGCAGAATCTCCACGCCAATCTCCAGTTCCGCTCCCTTAAGCCGGACCGGCCATCCCGTCCGCGCCTGCACGGCGGCGCCCAGTTCCCGCTGAATCTCCGGCGAGGTCAGCGGAAAGGACTTGTCGTCCCGGCTGGCGGTGATGCGGAAGGTCCGGGCGGGCCCCTCCGGCAAATTCTCCAGGATGACGGCCCGGATGGCCTCCATGTCCGGCGGCACCAGGTAGACGGGGGCGAAGTGGGCGATGCCGAAGACCGGGCTCAGAGCTTCCTCCCAAGCTGACGGCACCCAGGGAGTATCCAGATGGACCAGGAACCGTCCGGACAGGCGCTCCACCCTCCCCTTTCCGCCCAGATGTTCCAGCCGCCGGAGGATGTTCTGGGCCAGAACGCGCTCAAAGAACGAGCGGTTTCCCCCTTTCAGACCGACTTCGGCATAATGGACAACGGCATGCGGCGTCTCCATATCCCCCTACTCCCTGCTCCCTACTCCAACCATCTGCCTCACCAGCGCTTCTTCTTCCTCCCGCGTTGTGATTTTACCGTCCAGCCGGGCATCCCGCAGCGCGCCCAGTAACCGACCGAAGAGCGGCCCTGGCTTCAGTCCCATCGCTTTCAGGTCCTCCCCCGTCAGGATGGGCGTCACGTGCCGGTAGCGGGTCTGGAAGGCGGCCAGGCGGGCCCGCACTCCGGCCCGGCGGTCCGCCACCCACGCCACCGCCAGCATGCGCGCCGGATACGGCTCCAGCAGGCGGCAAATCCGGCTCGGTTGCCGCAGCGTGGGCAGGAGGTCCAGGTCCCGGCGCAGGTCGGGGAGACGTTCCAGGTCCCGGGCCTCGGAGCGGGGGATACGCAACCGTCCGATCACCGCACGCAGGGCATCGGCCTCCAGCCGGTACAGCAAAAGCCCCCAGTACACAAACGGTCGGTCCTCCGCATCCGGTCCCCAGACCGCCGGGTCCAGTTCCTTCCGCGCGGCCTGGAAACGGGTGACCAGCCAGCGGTCGCAGTGGAGGGCCGGATGAATCTGGGCCAGGACCCCCAGCCGCTCCAGCCGACAGAGGGCCCGCTCCGGCTCCTCCTCCGCCAGAATCAATTCCAGTTCATGCCGGATGCGGTCGCCGCTGACCCGGTTCAGCATCGGGAGGGCATTGGCGATGAGGTCCTCGCTGCGGGGGTCCAGGCGGAAACCCAGGCGGGCCTCCAGCCGGGCCGCGCGCAGGATGCGGGTGGGGTCGTCTATGAAACTGAGGCTGTGCAGGACACGGATGACGCCCTCCCGCAAGTCAGCTTCGCCGCCGTAGAAGTCCAGCAGTTCTCCCCAGTGGGGCGGGTCCAGGCGGACCGCCAGGGTGTTGATGGTGAAATCCCGCCGGTGAAGGTCCTGTTTGATGGAACTGCGCTCCACCTCCGGCAGCGCGGTGGGGTGGGTGTAGAATTCGGTCCGGGCGGTAGCGAAGTCCACCGCCGAGACCGCCTGATTCGGGGGCGGCGGACCGCCCATCTCCCGCCAGACCCGGTCGTCCAGCAGCCATTTGGCGGTGCCGAAGCGACGGTGGGCCACCACCCGACCGCCGAACTGCCGGGCCAGGTGCCGGGCCAGACGGATGGCGTCGCCCTCCACCACCAGGTCCAGGTCCACCACCGGCTGCCCCAGGAGCAGGTCCCGCACCGGCCCGCCGACCAGGTAGAGGCTGAAGCCCATCTGCTGGGCGGCCTCGGCCGCCCGTCGGGCCAGGGCCAGGATAGGAGGCGGCACGGCGGCCTCCAGCAGGGCCGCAATCTGCTCCCGGCGGGAAGGGACGGCCCCCGCCTTCCCCCAGAGGGTGATGAGGTCGGTACGGGTGACGACGCCGATAATGTCGCCGTTCTCCACCACCGGTATCTGTCCCCACCCGGTCTCCATCATCAGCCGCTGCAAGCTCTCCACCGAGTCGTCCGGGGAGACCACGACACTGCCCGGCTCCATAATCTGCCGGATGCTCTCGGCGGCCATGCCGAATTGAATGGCCCGGTCCACCGCCCGGCGGGTGAGCAGGCCGATGACGCGACCGTTCTCCACCACGGGGAAGCCCTCGTGGCCGGTCCGGCGCATCCGCTCGTCGGCCTCGGCGATGGAGGTATCCGGGGAGAGGACCTGGACGCCCCGGGACATAATCTGCCGGACCGTCACCGCCGGACGGACGGCGCGGGGGAGCAACTCCAGGAGTTCGGCGCGGACGGACTCCAGAGTCCGGTCCCGTACCAGCGCGGCGGCGGCGCGGGGATGCCCGCCGCCGCCAAAGTGGGCCGCGACGACCGAGACGTCTATATCGCCGGTCGCGGAGCGGGCCACCAGTTGGACGTGGTGGTTCAGCGCGACCAGGACAAACAGCGCCGACGGCTCCAGGATGTCCCGCAGACGGTGGGCCAGGGTGGAGATTTCCTCCTCGTACTTCCCTGCCCGCCCGGCCGCCACCACAATGGTGTGTCCGCCGACGCGGTGAGTGGTCGCCGACTCCAGCAATCGCTCATACAACTCCTGCTGACTGGGCGTCAACGGATACTGGAGAAATTCCCCCACAATGGTCAAACTGGCCCCCCGTTCCAGAAGCCATGCCGCCGCCCGTGCGTCCCGCGCCGTGGTGGTCATATAGGAGAGATTGCCGGTGTCCTCGTAAATCCCCATCAGAAGCAGGGTAGCCTCTATGGGCGTGACCGGAATCTCCCGCTGAGCCATCTCCTCCACCAGGAGCGTCGTCGTCGCCCCCAGCGGTTCTCCCCGAAACGTCCAGTGGGGGGGCAGTTCCCGGGCCAGGGTGTGATGGTCTATGATGTCCACCGGCGTATCGGGCCGCATCCCCCGGATGGTCGTCAGCGCCTGCGTGTCCACCAGGATGACCCGACGGACCGTGCGGCGGGGGAGGTCATCGGGATGGACGAAGGGCAACGCCGCGCCGTACAGGGAAAGGAACGCCTGACCGTTGCGGTTGACCCGGCGCGGCAGGACCGGCACCGCCTCCGGGAACAGTTTCTGCGCTCCCAAGAGCGAAGCGATGGCGTCAAAGTCGGCGTTTTCGTGGGTGAGAATCACTTCCATTGCGGCCTTATTGTACCGGAATTCGGGGGGGATGCAAGGGGGACGACAGACGACGGACGTTCGTAGTGCCGGCCGCAAAGCCCGCTTCTGCAGATGACATGCAACATTGCAAGGCAGTGGTATAATATTCCCAGCAGTACAGTCCGTCACTGTCGTTCTGTCTCATTCTGTCATTCCGCCATTCTGTCATTCCGTCATTCTGTCATTCTGTCATTCTGTCATTCCGCCATTCTGTCATTCCGTCATTCTGTCATTCTGTCATTCCAAAATGTCCACACCATTTGACCACGAAACCTACCTTTCCCCATTCACCTGGCGCTATGGCTCCGAGGAGATGCGCCGCATCTGGAGCGAGGCACACCGCCGCCGGCTCCTGCGCCGGGTCTGGGTGGCGCTGGCCCGCGCCCAGGCCGAAATGGGCCTGGTCACCCCCGAGCAGGTGGCCGACCTGGAAGCTCATCAGGACGACGTGGACATCGTCCGCGCGGAGGAGATAGAGGCCGAAATCCACCACGACCTGACGGCGGAACTGCGGACCTTTGCCGAGCAGTGCCCCATCGGCGGGCCGATTCTCCACCTGGGCGCCACCAGCCAGGACATCCTGGATAACGCCGACGCGCTCCGGTTGCGGGAGGCGCTGACCCTCATCCGCCGCCATCTGACCGACCTCCTCTCCGCCTTCGCCGACCGGATAGAAGAGACCGCCGATACGGCCTGCATGGGCTACACCCACCTGCAACCGGCCGAACCGACGACCGTGGGCTACCGGATGGCTCAGTACGCCCAGGACCTGCTGGACGACCTGGAGACCGTAGACCGCCTGCTGGCCCACCTGCGCGGGAAGGGATTTAAAGGCGCGGTCGGCACCGCCGCCTCCTACGCCCAACTCCTGGACCCCGCCGAGATGGAGCGGCGGGCGATGGCGCTCCTGGGACTGGAGGCCTACCCGGTCACCACCCAGGTCTGCCCCCGCCGCCAGGATTGGGAGGTGATGGTGGCGCTGGCGGGCATCGCCCAGAGCCTGCACCGGTTCGCGATGGACCTGCGGCTACTCCAGTCACCGCTGGCGGGGGAATGGAGCGAACCCTTCGGCCGCGCCCAGGTCGGCTCGTCCGCCATGCCCTTCAAGCGCAACCCCATCCAGGCGGAAAACATCTGTTCCCTGGCCCGCTACGTGGCCGCGCTCCCCGCCGTCGCCTGGGAGAACGCCGCCGGGTCGCTCCTGGAGCGGACGCTGGACGACTCCGCCAACCGGCGGGTATTTCTGGCAGAGAGCTTCCTGGCCACCGACGAGATGCTCCGCCGCGCGCTCCGTCTGGTGCGGGGGTTGGTGCTGGACTCGGCGGCGATGGCACGCCATCTGGCGACCTACGGGACCTTCGCGGCGACGGAACGGCTGTTGATGGAACTGGTGCGGGCCGGCGCCGACCGGCAGGAGATGCACGAGGTGCTGCGGGCCCACAGCATGGCGGCATGGGAAACCATCCGTCGGGGAGAACCCAATCCGTTGACGGACCTTCTGGCCGCCGACCCCCGCCTGACAGCCTACCTGTCTCCAGAGCGCATTCGCGCTTTGCTGGACGTCTCGGGATACGTGGGAGATGCGCCGGAGCGAGCGCGAGCGCTGGCGCAGAGGATTCGCGCAAGGACGGGGAAAGGATAGCCGCAGCGGAGTTAGGGGAGGGCAGAGGGAGTTTGTCACCTCCGGACAAAGATCACCGCCGTGGAGTCCTCGTATATCGGCTCCCAGTGTGGGGAGACCCGCGCGGCCGCCACCAGCGCGGGTTGCTCCTGCGGGCTCAGCATCAGCGTGCGGACGCCGTAGCGGGCCAGCCGCTCCTCCCACTCACACCCGGCGGCGGAAATGTGCAGATAGTCCAGCCAGACTTTCACCGGATAGAGTTCTATTCGGGAGTCCACGAAGACCGGATAATCCGGCTGCGCGGCCCAGACGAGGTAACTGCCGAAGGGCATGGCGTGAAAGAGAGGGCCGGGTGGGCGCTCCCGCAGGAGGAACTCCGTCGCCGCTACGGGGGTCTCGGCGGAGATGAGGCCGGCCTTCGCGGGCGGGAGGGGCAACCGCTCCTTGAACCAGGGCAGAGTGACCAGCGCGCCGACGGTCAGCAGGATAGCTATGAGGGTAGCAAGGAAAGTGGGACGGTCGGCGCCAGTGCGACTCCGCCGACAGCTGAAGATGGCGGATAAATGCCCAGCCCAGACCGGCGCTATGACCAGGCCGAACCAGATGGCCCCGCGCACCGTCCGCAGGCCCAGTGCGGCGAAGGCCAGGAACAGGAACAGTTCCAGCGGCGCGGGGCGGCGGGGGGAGATTGCCAGCAGCGCAGCGGTCAGGAGCAGACCGGTCAGAAAGAGCGCACCGGTGAGGGTGGAGAACGTGGGCGGGGCCCATTCGGGGGCCATGCCCTGAATCACGGGGTG
>JACIWQ010000132.1 GCA_014360895.1 Thermoflexales bacterium
CTCTTTTAGACCACCCGCACCGTCACCACCTGCCGTCCACCGACGGTCAAACGGAGGGTGTCGCTGTCGGTCGCCAGGACCTCCTCCCCCACCTCCGCCAGGTTGACCCGCAGCGCCCGCGCGAAGGGCCGCCAGAAACGAACCGTCCCCTCCACCGGTTGCTCCTCTACATTCCACAACCGCAGGATGATGCCCTCGCCCTCTTCCGGCGGCTTCAGCGCGCTCAGCCGTAGCGCGGGCGGCTCTATGCGGACAAACGAGAGGACCGGCGGAAGGGGGCCGGGATGGGCCGGTACCGATAGCGCCCGCAAGTCGGTCTGGAAGGCATCCGCTTCGGCGAAGGCCGCCCGCCAGTCCCCGGCATGGAGGATCAGCGCGTAGTGGAAGGTGTGGTGACCCGGACACTGGGCCTCCGGCACCGGTAGCGCCGGTCCGGCGTGCCCGGCCCGGCAGGGGAAATCGTCCCGCGAGAGCCAGCCCACACAGCGCAGGAGAGTGAGGGCCATCTCGGGGTGCAGGCCGTCCACCGGCGCGACCTCCACCTCCGGTAGGCCCCGATTGGCGAGGGTCACCCCGAAGTGGCCGTCGGAGAGGCAGGCCCAGCCGCGCTGAGGACGGGTGGGGACGGGTTGCTCGGCCCAATCCGGTGCGCCGGGTGGCGGGCCGGCGGCCTGCACCACGTCCCAGTGTCCCTCCACCCAGGCCTGCCCCGCGAAGGGGACGGGGAAATGAACCCGCAGGCGGTGGTCCCGCGCGGTGTTCTCCACCACCGTCTGGAAATCCACCCGCCGCAGGCCCGCCGTCAGCGTGACCCGGGTGGTGATGGGCAGATCCACGTACCGCTCGCCCCGGCGGCTCCGCTCCGGGGCCAGCGCCTCCGGCACCCGATAGACGGCCTCTATTACCAGGCTCTCCCCCAGCGCGTCCGTCTCTCGCCGGATGACGGGCGGGACGGCGGGCCGGTCCACCAGAAGGTCCTCCTCCGGCGGACAGTAGTTGTACTCGTCCCCCCGGTCGCCGCCGTCCACGAACCGATGGACGCCGGGGAGCACCTGCCCCGTCTCTTTATCGGTGACCGTCAGCAGGCCGGTCTGTGGGTCGGCCTCCACGCGGAGGAATTCGTTCTCTATCCACAACGTGCCAGGCACTTTAGAAGTGCCTGGCACTTTTGCCTCCCGTGGAGCCCAGCGGTAAGTGGCGTAGCCCAGAGGGGGCACGTCCCGGGCGACGAAGGCGACCTCCAGCGCCTCGTCCTCCCGCACCCGGACGACGAACCGCTCCACTGCCGGGTCCTCCAGCAGGGACTGGAGGACGGCCACCGCGTCGGCCAGTTGCTCCGGGGGAGCGCCCGCCGTCCCCCGCCCGACGGAGAGGGTCAGCTGCCCCGTGTCCTCCTCCCGCCAGACGCTCATCCCCCGGATCGCCCGGTCCCCGTAGACGACGCCTCCACCCGCCACGGCCATCGCGGCCATCTGTCGCATCGTCTCCCGGTCAAAGGTCAACTCCATCTCCGCGCCCACGGTGTGGCGGAGGACCCGGAAGGGGACGGGGCGCCCGTCCGGCCCGAGCAACGCGCTCCCCTCAGGGTCCACCGGCGGGGAGACGGCGGCAACGACCCGGTCGGTGCGCGGCGTGGGAGACGGGTTGAAGACGACCAGTGCGACCGTCCCCTCCCCCTGCGTGTCCACCTGTCCGGCAATGGCCTCCAGCGCAGTCCGGGTGACTTCCTCCCCAATCTGCTCGCACCAATCAAAGCGGGTCCGCATCTCCCGATGGACCTGGTCCACCGAACAGCCGCAGATGGAATCGTGAGGATGGTTTTCCAAAAGGTACTTCCAGGCCCGGCGGAGGAACGGGGTCAGGGAGTGTTGACGGATGATGGCGGAGAAGGGTTCGGCCCAGCGCTCCAGGAGGGTCTGGCAGGCGTGGTTGCGCTGTTTGATCCACATCCGGGTGGAGAGGACACCGGGGAGGAGGTGGGCGCGGGAGGGGTCGCGCATCTCGCCGGTGCGCAGGGGGAGATGGCGGATGCCCTCTTCCCCCAATTCGGCCCGCACCGCGGCGACGTAGGCCGGGAGGCTGGAATGGACGACCCGGTCGTGGAGGGCGCGGTCGGCGGCCTCTATCCGGCGGGGGAGGTCGGCGCGGGGGAACATGTGGTCGGTGCCCTGCATCAGGAGCAGGTGGGGGGTCGCTGCGTGGGGGGCCAGACGGTCCCGCTCTGCCGTCAGCGCGGCGGCAAAGTTCGCCTCGTCCGCCGGGAGATGGGCGGCGTTGCTGTAGGAATCCCGCAGGTAGCAGACCAGGACTTCGGTGCCGTCCGGAGCGGCCCAGCGGAACTCCGTGGGGGCGTCGCCCACACCGCGCCAGATGACGGCGGTATCCATCCCGAACCCGCGCAGGAGTTGGGGCAGTTGGGAGATGTGGCCGAAGGTATCGGGGACGTAGCCGACGGCCATTTTGGCGCCCCAGGCGCGGGCGGTGCGGTCGCCCAGCAGGAGGTTGCGCACCAGCGCCTCGGGGCTCACCAGAAACTCGTCCGGCAGGACGAACCAGGGGCCGATGAAGAGCCGCCCGTCCCGAATCAGTTGCCGCAAACGGCCCTCCAGGTCGGGGCGGACGTCCACCACGTCCTCCAGAACCACCGTCTGCCCGTCCAGGAGGAAGAAGCGATAGGCGGGGTCCTGCTCCATTATGTCCACCAGTTCCGCCACCAGGCCGACCAGCCGGAAGCGGAACTGCTGGTAGGTCCGGTACCACTCCCGGTCCCAGTGGGTGTGGGAGACGATGTGCAGGGTGTAGGGTCGGTTCTCAGCCATAGACGCCTCGGTACTCCGGGGGGAGGAGCGCCGCGATGCGGCGCATGATGAGGTCGGTGTACTCGTCCAGTTTCGGCCCGCGCACCCGTCCGCTCTCCGGCAGACGGAATGGCTCGCCGATGGTCACCGTCACGTCGGTGCGGCGCAGGCGGGGGAGGTTCTCCTTGATTTTTTCGGTCCCGGTCAGCCCGACGGGGACAATGGGGACATCGGCGCGGGTGGCGATGTAGGCCGCGCCGGTCTTCCCCGGTTGAAGGGCATAGACTTTGCGGGCGCGGGTCCCCTCCGGGGCGATGCCCAGGACTTCCCCCCGTTGGAGAACCTCAAAAGCGCCGCGCAGCGCCTCCCGGTCAATCTCGCCCCGCCGGACCCAGATGGAGCCGGCCGCGCTGAGGACCAGGAAGTAGAACGGGTTGCGGCGATGCTTGGAGGCGGCGAACGCGCGCACCGTATGGGGGCAGACCATCAGGAGCAGGGGGAGGTCAAAGACGGAGAGATGGTTGGTGGCCAGGATGTAGGGGCCGTTGGGCGGGAAGTTCTCCTGCCCCGTCACCTGCATCCGGACCAGAAGGGGGAAGAGGCAGCGGACCAGTCTCCTCAGGACGGGGTACATTGCAGACCTCCGGGATACAGATTCAGAGAATTGTTGACCAGCGGGCCACGGCTCGCCGATCCGATAAACTTCATCGGAAATCGGACGCGGATAGACGCGGACGAGCGCAGATTTCTCTTGAAATAGTATGGCCCTGAGACCCCTGGCGCTATTTCCGTCCAAGGTGGGGTGATTCTCACCGGGTCTTCCCATACGCGATGACGGCGAAATCGGCGGGGACGCCCTTATAGACGGTGAAGCGCAGGCGGAAGGGGGCGGCGGCGCCGGGGGCCAACCCGTCCCCCACGTCCAGCGTCTGCTGGCGGAAGCCGGTGACCAGGCCGGCCTCGTCGTAGGCGGTAGCGACCACGACGACGGTGGCGGCGGTGCGTTCGGGGTCGGTGTTCCGCACCGCTCCGGAGACCTCAAACTGGGGGCCATAGGGGGCGCCGGCGACCTCCTCCACAGCCATCGGTACGTAGCGGGCTGCCAGTTCGCCCGCCACCTCACCGCGCAGGGCCACCACCTGATGGCTGACAAAGTTCGGCGGCGGGGCGGTGAAGAGCAAGGAGAAGGGCGCCCGGGCGGTCGGAGGCAGAATGTCCGCCGCCGCAAAGACGTTTCCCCCGATCAGCGCGTTGCCGGAGGCGTCAAAGAGTGTTACCCGCACCTGCACGTTGGTCAGCGCGTCGGTGGTGGTGTTGACCACTTCCCCCAGGCAGTGAAGGCTGCCGACGGGGGTCTCGTAGAAGCCCACCCCCCGGATGCCGAAGGGCATCGGGGTGGGGGTGGGCAGAAGTTCGGTGGGAGCCATCGCCTCCTCGCGACCGGTGGGGATGATGAGCGTCTGGCCGGGCCGGAGGAAGAGGGGATTTTCAATGCCGTTGACCCGCTGGAGCGCCTCCACACTGACCCCGTAGGTGGCGGCAATGCCCGAGAGCGTGTCCCCCTCCCGGACGACGTAGATGACAGGGGTCGGGGTAATGGTGGGGGTAGCCGATGGCTCCAGGAGCCCTCCGCTCACGCCGGGCGTGGGCGAAGATGGAGGGATGAACCCGGACGTGGGGGAGGGAGAGAGGAGCGGGACGGTCTCCGTTACAGGGGGCGTGATGACGCTCCCGCACCCGGGCGCCCCCAGAAGCAGGAGTGCAGCCAATGCCAGAACCCAGCATGTTCTCATCGGGACCTCCATTGGTGGCTCTATTATACACCACTTGTCAGAGGCCCCAAAATGAGAATATGCCAGGCACTCTCGAAGGTGTCTGGCACATTTTTGCATAAAAACACAGAACCCCGCTGGAGCGGGGTCCTGTGTCGTTCTGGTTACAGTAGGCTGGCAATGGTCTGTTATTGGAAGTTAAGGGCGTCAGCGATGCGGGAGAAGACGGTGCTGACCTGCGTGCCCAGCAGAGTGAGAATAACGATGACCACGATAGCCACCAGAACGAGGATCAGAGCGTACTCCACCAGGCCCTGGCCTTCCTCACGAGGCATGTACAGCATGTTGTTCACCTCCTTTCTTTAGGGTATTTTTAAGTTCGCTTTTATCATATCACAGATCAGGCGGGCGTCAATAGGAAGATGGTACTATATTATGGCACTTCAAACTCCCAATGACCCCCAGGGCCGTCATTGCGAGCCCGAAGGGCGAAGCAATCTCCCCGTCGCTTCCAGAGATTGCTTCGGGGCTGCCGCCCCTTGCAATGACCCCCAGGGCCGTCATTGCGAGCCCGAAGGGCGAAGCAATCTCCCCGTCGCTCCCAGAGATTGCTTCGGGGCTGTCGCCCCTCGCAATGACCCCCAGGGCCGTCATTGCGAGCTCGGAGGGCGAGGCAATCCCTTGCCACCTGGGGGGATCGCTTCAGGCACTCCATGCCTCGCATGGCGGATCGGTAGTTGCAGGGGGTGTTCTTTGTCTGAGGTAACGGCGGGGCCGGTAAGGGTAGGGTGGGGAAGTGCCCCGCGAGCCCGCTATCCAACTCATGTCCGAACCTCAGGGGAAACCCGAGGTTCGGACGTGAGGAGGGGGGACCGAAGGGCCGGGGGAGGGGTGAGGACGAGCCTATCTCAACTTTTGTCCGAACCTCAGGGGGTTCAGGGGAAACAAGTTGCCTTCCTCACTGAAGATGCTATACTTATACTAACCTGACAAACTTGCCGCAGAAGGCACAAGGTCCTTTTGGGATATTCTCTGCGTACTTTGCGTCTCTGCGGTGAAACACCCTTTTTGCCGCCAAGTCATCTTTCTGGACTGGAAAACGGACCATGGACATCACTCTGACCATTAACGGTATCCCCCAACAGCTCGCGGTTGCCCCGGGCGATACCCTGCTGCGGGTCCTGCGCCGGGAAGGGTACTTCAGCGTCAAGCATGGCTGCGAGGACGGCACCTGCGGCGTCTGCACCGTCCTGGTGAATGGCGAGCCTCGTTGCAGTTGCATCACCCTGGCCGCGCAGGTGGACGGCGCGGAGATCCTCACCGTGGAGGGCCTCAGCGGCCCCCAGATGCGCGGCTGGAAGGGGAGCGCCCCCCTCCATCCCATCCAGCGGGCCTTCATAGAGACGGGCGCCTTCCAGAGCGGCTACGAGGCCCCCGCGCTCATCCTCGCTGCCAAAGCTCTCCTGGACCGCAATCCCAACCCCACCGAGGAGGAGGTCCGGGACGCCCTCAGCGGCGTCCTCTCCCGCGAGACTGGATACGTCAAGCCCGTCCAGGCCGTCCTGCGCGCGGCGGCCTACCTGCGGGGCGAGGAGCCCCCGCCCCTGGCGATGCCGGAGGAGGCGGTCCCCATGCCCCCTGAACTCCTGGCGCCGCCCCAGGAGCTGCCCCCGGATTTCGTCGGCGGGAGCGGGGCGGGCCCCCAGACCATCGTCCTGCCCCGCCTGGTCGTCGCGCCCACGGCGGAGGAACTCCGGGTGGTGGGGAAGCCGGAGCCGAAGGTGGACGGCCTGAAACTGGCCCAGGGCAAGCCCGTCTTTGCCGCCGATGTCCAGATGCGCGGTATGCTCTACGCCAAAATCCTCCGCAGCCCCTACCCTCACGCCCGCATTAAACGCATAGACGTCAGCAAAGCCCGCGCTCTCCCCGGCGTCCACGCCGTCCTCACCTACCAAGACATCCCCCGCGTCGTCTTTTCCACCGCGGGGCAATCGGACCCCATCCCGGGCCCCCTGGACTTCGTCAGCTTGGATAGCAAAGTCCGCTACGTGGGGGACCGGGTGGCCGCGGTGGCGGCGGAGACCCCCGAGATCGCCGAGGAGGCCCTCCGCCTCATTGAGGTGGAGTACGAAGTCCTCCCCGCCGTCCTGGACCCGCGCGACGCGATGAAGCCCGGCGCGCCCGTCATCCACGACGAGCCCGACTACGTCCCCTTCGGCGAGTGCGACCCCTCCCGCAACCTGGCCGCCCGCATCCGGATTGAACTGGGGGACGTGGACCGCGCGATGGCCGAGGCCGACTTCGTCTTTGAGGGAGAATACGAGGTCCAGCGGGTCCAGGCCGCGCCCCTGGAGCCCTGGACCTGCCTGACCTACTGGGACGAGGACGACCGACTGGTCATCCGCTCCTCCACCCAGGTCCCCTTCCACGTCCGGCGCATCCTGGCGCCGGTGCTGGGGCTGCCGGAGAAGCGCATCCGGGTCATCAAGCCCCGCATCGGCGGTGGGTTCGGCAACAAGCAGGAAATCTACGAGGACATCTGCGCCCACCTCACCATCGCCACAGGCCGCCCTGTCCTGCTGGAATACACCCGCGAGGAGCAGTTCGCCTGCAGCACTACCCGTCACTCCATGATTTTCAAGATGCGGACGGGGGTGAAGAAGGACGGGACGATCATCGCCAACGAGATGATTGTCCTTTCCGACACCGGCGCCTACGGCAACCACGCGCTGACCGTCACCGGCAACACGGGCCACAAGGCCATGTCCCTCTACGACGCCCCCAACATCCGCTTCTGGGCCGACATCGTCTACACCAACCGGGTCCCCTCCGGCGCGTACCGGGGCTACGGCGTCCCCCAGGGCTTTGTCCCGCTGGAGGCGCACATGGAGCGCATCTGCAGGGCGATGGGGTGGAACCCGCTGGAGTTCCGGCTGAAGAACGCGGTCAAGCCGGGCGCGGAGCACCCGATGAGCAAGGTCTGGAGCGAGGGGCGGGAGGCCCACGGCGAGGTCATCCACACCTGCGCGCTGGCGGAGGCGGCGGCCATGGGCGCGGCCGCCTTCAGCTGGCGTCAGGGGGACTACCGCACCGTCCCCGGCAAGCCACACCTGCGCCGGGGGCACGGCGTCGCCTTCGTGATGCAGGGAACGGCCATCCCCTACCTGGACATGGGCTCCGCCGTGGTCAAGATGAACGACGACGGCTCCTTCAACCTGATGATCGGCGCGACGGACCTGGGGACCGGCGCGGACACCGTCCTGGCCCAGATGGCGGCGGAGGTCCTGGGCTGCCGGACGGAGGACATCATCGTCTACGCCTCCGACACCGACTTGACCCCCTTTGACAAGGGCGCGTATGCCTCCAGCACGACCTACATCAGCGGCGGTGCGGTGGTAAGGGCCGCGCAGCAGGCGGCGGAGCAGATCCGCCAGGTGGCGGGGCGGATGCTGGGCGTCCCGCCGGAGACGATTCGGCTGCGGGACCGGGCCGCCTGGGCCCCCGACGGCCGTTCCGTCTCCCTGCGGGAGGTGGCGCTGGAGAGCCTTCACCACCACGACCAGTTCCAGATTATGGGGACGGCGTCCTTCACGAGCCCCTATAGTCCCCCGCCCTTCGCTGCCCAGTTCGCCGAGGTGCTGGTAGACACGGAGACCGGCCAGGTGACGGTGGAGCGGCTGCTGATGGCGCTGGACTGCGGCAAGATTGTCAACCCCCTCACCGCCAGCGGGCAGGTGGAGGGCGGGATGACCCAGGCGCTGGGCTACGCCGTCTCCGAGGAACTGGTCTTTGATGAGAACGGCCGCATCGTCAATCCCCGCTTTGACGATTACCGTATCTTCCGGGCCGACGAGATGCCCCAACTGCGGGTGCTCTTCGTGGAGACCTGGGAGCCGACCCACCCGATGGGCGTCAAGGCGGTGGCGGAGATTCCGCTGGACGGCGTCGCTCCGGCGGTGATCAACGCGGTCTACGACGCGGTGGGCGTATCCATCCCGCGTATCCCCCTCACCCCGGAGCGGGTCTGGCGGGCGCTGCAGGGGAGATAAAAAAACTTCATCGGAAATAGGACGCGGATGAACGCGAACGAGCGGGGGTGTCCCTCACCCCACCCCCGGCCCTTCGGGCC
>JACIWQ010000133.1 GCA_014360895.1 Thermoflexales bacterium
GGTCGCCCAACCCTGCCGGCTACCAGCCGGACCAGCAACACCGGTCCTCCCAGTGCCGCGCCGATGGCCTGGGGAAGCCCTATCGCGAAGGGGGTCCGGTCCGGGGAGGAGAGGGAATAGTCAAAAAAGAAACGGTCCTGCACCAGATTCAGCGCGCGGAAGTGGTTGGCGTAGTAGAAATACCCCTGGGTGACCGCCCCCAACTGGGCCAGATGGCTCTCGCCCAGGGCGGGGAGCCAGAACCAGGCGGAAAGGAGCAGTCCCAGGCCCAGGGCCCCCAGGTCTCTCAATGTGCGCCGGTCCGGGCGGCGCATCAGCACATACAGCAGCACGAAGGGGGTGAAAATAAAGGCAGAGATGTTGTGGGTGAGCGGAAGGCCGGCGTAGGCCAGGGCGATACCGAACCGGCGAAATGGACGGCCTTCGGGAAGGTCCAGTACCCAGAGGATGAGGGGGTAAAAAACGAAGGCGTAGAATTCGGAGAGGGAATCGCCCCGCACGTAAACGTTGACCAGGTGGAAAGGAGCAACGGTGTAGGCGACGGCGCCCAGCCAGGCGGCCCATGGGCGGGCGGTCAGGCGGCGCATCCAACCGTACATGGCCAGCGCGGCGGCCAGGAAGCCCAGGGTCTGGGTGATTTTGACGGCGCTGAGAATATCCAGCCCGACGACCACCAGCAGACCCGCCAGGTAGTAGGGGAGGGCGGCGTAGTAACTGAAGAAGGGGTAGCCCAGGCCGTAGGCGGCATCCGGCATCCACCGGACGGGGAAGACGCCGGCCCGCAGGTTGACCGCCATCTGGTGGATGCGCTGGAGGAGAAAGGGGCTATCTCCCCCGCCGCGCGTGTTGACGATGCCCGGTCCCCAGAGAGGGACCGATGCCGCCAGCGCGAAGGCCAGGAGCAGAATCAGGGAGAAAATGTTGGCGCGTCGGTTCATGTCGTGGAGAAAGGGGTTGCTCCTGCGGCAACCAGAAATTCCAGCACCTGTTCCGCGATTTCGTCGGGCGTCCGGCCGTCGGTCTCTACAATCAAGCTGGCATGGGCGCGGGCGTGGGCCAGCCGGGCGGTGATCTCTTCCCACCAGTCCAGGGGGAGTTCCCGCTCCAGCCGCCGCTCCGCCGTCTCCCGGGAGACGTCCAGGTAGACCAGGAGGTCGGGCCGGGTGATGCGCTGCCACATCGCGGGGACGCCGGAGTGCTCCTGGGCGACCTCATGGGCATCAATGCCGCGCTCGCGCAGGGCCCGCACCAGCGTGCTCTTTCCCGCCCCGCACGGCCCGACAATCCCGAGTTTAACCCTGGACAACTGACCACTGACCCCGGATTCCTGTGGTCTGCCGTCTATGGTCTGTGGTCCGCCGTTTGTCTTTTCCCCAGGCGGCGCAGCCAGCCCAGGCGCTTCCGCTCTTCCGGTGGACATTCCTCCACCTGGTTCATCCGGTTCAGGCATGCCAGCGCCTCCAGCGAGGCGAAGACTACCACCTGGTCCCCCGCCCTCAATACCCGTTCGGCGGGCGGATGGAAATCCGTCCCCGACGGATCGGAGATGAGGAGGATGGAGAGGTCCAGTTCCTGCTCCACATCTCCCACCTGTCGGCCAACCAGCGCGGAGTTGGGGTTCACCGTCAGGCGGCTGATGTTGAGGAGGACGTCGTTGAGGTAGAAGGAGTACTCCACCGCCGCGCGGGTGGCGGCGGCGGCCAGGGCCGGGGCCGCCAGTGCCGACGTGCTGAAGGTGGCCTGAAAGCCAAAGCCCTCCCGGACCCGCTCGGCCAGGTCCTGGTCAAACATCCGCAGGACGACCTGGATTCCGGGGTTCAGTCGCCGGGCCGCCAGCGCGATATCCAGATTGGTCAGGTCGTCCTCGGTGGCGGCGACGATGGCGGAGGCAAAGCGGACTCCGGCCTTCTCCAGAACGTCTTGCTGACGGGCGTTCCCGATGATGATGGGCACTTTTTCTTTCCGGATGATGGGGAGGAATCTCGCCCCGGGGTCCTTATCCACACCGACCACTTCCTGCTGCATGCCCAGCAGGTGGAGGACAACCCGGTAGCCCACCTTGCCCAGTCCGCAGACCACGACGTGGTTCCGATAGGTAGACGCCACAGCCACCTCCCATGCCTCCCGCCGCTCCCGCCGGTTGAAGAAGGCGGTCCAGAACCGGACCACTCCGTTCACCACCAAAATCAGTCCCAGAAGCGGCCACATGAAGAAGACGATTTGGGCCGGCCAGCCCTGGGGGTACTCGTGGGTGGTCTCAAAGAACATCAGTTTAACGGTAGTGTCCAGAGCGTCCCCCCAGCCCAGCGGCTGGTTGGCGTTGTACGTGAACCGCAGGACGACCGTCCCAATAAGGAGCAGGATGGTGAAGAGCAGGAGGGAATAACGGAATTCCCGGACCAGCAGCCGGGTATCCCGAAAGTAAGCCCGAAGGGTGCGGGAATCTACCGGTTTCATCTATGTTCCCGTGCCAACTTGAACGTACAAACGGCGGACCGGATCGCCGGTCTCGGGATGGACGCGGAGGACTAGGACGCTGATGTCGTCGCGAGGGCGGTGGGCCTCCAGCGCCAGCGCGCGGGCCAGCAACTCATCTGCCATCTGCCGGGCGTCCAGGCCGCGCGCGGCCATCTCCCCGACGACGGCGGGGAGGTCCATAGGGCCGCCCCGCCCCTCACCGGCCAGGGCCAGCCCGTCGGTGTAAACGACGACCGCCAGGCCCGGCTCCAGCGCCACCTCGGTGATGACCGGGCGGGTGCGGGGGTAAATCCCCACCGGCTGAGACGGCGCGTCCAGCAAACCGACCTCCCCGTCGGGCTTCACCACGATCACCGGATGGGGATTGTTCCGGGAGAGGACCAGCGTGCCGGTGGTGAGGTCTATGGAAAGGATGTTCAGGGTGGCGGAGACCCGCCCGCCCTTGTGGGTGTAGAGGAAATCGTGGGCGGCCCGGGCGGCGGCGCCATCCCGTACCCCCTCCGCCAGTTCGGCGATGGCTTTGCGGGCCACCTGCTGGCTGATGGCCTTCGCCGCCCGCCCTGACCCCTGCCCATCGGCCAGCACGAAAGAAAAGCCGCCTCGGGGGCGCTCAATCATCTCCAGCGTGTCCCCGCTCTCCAAGCTGGCCCACTTGGGCACTTTGGCGACGGCGACTTCTATGTACATAAAACCCCCGCTGGCGGGCATTATAAACCGAAGCGGGGTTTCCCGCAAGAATTCGGTTGCGCCCTGCTCGTTTTGCGGTACAATCAGGGGAAATAAGAAGCAGGAAGCAAGAGGCAAGACTATCCTGCATTCCTGCATCTTGCATCCTGCATCCTGCATCTTGCATCCTGCATCCTGCAACCTCTTTTGGGGGGCGCATAATGGCAGAAGTCGTTCGGATTGAAAACATCGCCCGGCATGTCGGCCAGGAAGTTACCCTCCAGGGCTGGCTCTACAACCGCACCGATAAGGGCAAACTCCAGTTCCTTCAGGTGCGGGACGGCACGGGGTTCATCCAGTGCGTCGTCTTCCAGAAAGACGTGCCGGAGGAGGTCTTCGCGGCGGCGGCCCGGCTGACCCAGGAATCGTCCCTGATTGTGACCGGCGTGGTCAGACAGGACCCCCGCGCCCCCGGCGTTCCTTCCGGCTACGAACTGAGCGTCACCGACCTGAAGGTGGTCCAGATTGCCGATGAGTACCCCATCCAGCCCAAAGAGCATGGGGTGGACTTCCTGCTGGACCACCGCCACCTCTGGATTCGTTCCCGGCGGCAGTGGGCGGTCCTGCGGGTGCGCGCCACGGTCATCCGCGCCATCCGGGACTGGCTGGATAGCCACGGCTTCATCAATATGGACACCCCCATTCTCACCCCGGCGGCCTGCGAGGGGACGACCACCCTCTTCCAGACCGACTACTTTGGCGAACCGGCGTATCTCAGCCAGTCGGGCCAGTTGTATAACGAGGCCAACATCTACGCCTTCGGGCGGGTCTACTGCTTCGGCCCCACCTTCCGCGCTGAAAAGTCCAAGACCCGCCGCCACCTCACCGAGTTCTGGATGGTGGAGCCGGAAATCGCCTTCTGTGACCTGGACGGGTTGATGGAGATAGAGGAACAGTTCGTTACCCACATCGTGCAGACCTGCCTGCGAGAGCGGGCGCAGGAACTGGCGCTCCTGGAACGGGATACCCGCGCGCTGGAGAAAGTGGAGCCGCCGTTCCCCCGCATCTCCTACGACGAGGCACTGGACATCCTGGCCCGCATCCGGGAGGAGACGGAAGACGAGGAACTGCGGGAACTCCTGAAGATAGAATGGGGGGACGACTTCGGCTCTCCGCACGAGACCGAACTGACGAAACGGTTTGAGAAACCGGTGTTCGTCTACGGTTATCCCACCCGGGCCAAAGCGTTTTACATGGAGCCCTGGCCCGGACGGCCCGAGGTCTGCAAGAGTGTGGACCTGCTGGCGCCGGAGGGGTACGGCGAGATTATCGGCGGCTCCGAGCGCATCTCTGACCCCGACCTGCTGGTGCAGCGGTTGAAGGAATGGAACCTGCCCCGGGAGGCGTTTGAGTGGTATATTGACCTGCGTCGGTATGGGTCGGTGCCCCATTCGGGCTTCGGCCTGGGCGTGGAGCGGACGGTGGCCTGGATTTGCGGCATTGACCATCTACGGGAGGCCATCCCCTTCCCGCGCACCCTGAAGCGGGTGTATCCGTAAGAACGAGTCGGACGCGGGGGTTGGGGAAGTCAGGTGACCCAAAAAGAATCCGCATTCACCCGCGTTATGGGGTGTCCATTGACCCGAAAAGAATCCGCGTTCCTCCGCGTTCATCCGCGTCCGATCAAACAACGGGTTGCCGGGCTGATGCGCCGGTTCCCCTTCCTGTATCCACTGCTCAGCCGCTTCATTGGGCTATTTGCCGCCCGGTTCACCGTTGGGGTAACCGGCGTTATCTTCAATGAACGGGGAGAGATTCTGCTCTTGGAGCACGTCTTTCGGGGGCGCCATCCCTGGGGGCTGCCGGGCGGATGGGTGGGACGGCACGAACGGCCCCAGGATGCACTCCGGCGGGAGTTGATGGAAGAAGTGGGGCTCTCCGTCCGGGTGGGCCCGCCTCTGCTGGTGGACCTGGGCGACCTTCCGGGCCACTTGGAGACGGCCTTCCTGTGCCAGGTGGAAGGGGAAGTGGGCCCGCTCAGCAACGAGATTCTGGCCGCCCGCTGGGTTCCGCCGGAGCGGTTGCCCGAGGGCCTGAAGCCGCTGGAGCGGGAGATGGTGGATCGGGCCCTCCGCCTGCGCCAGTGCTGGTGCGGAGATGCCCCGCCCCCAAACGGCGGATGAGCGGAGCGCAGATGGTGGACTTGCGCCCGACCGGGTTGCAGTTTGACAAATGATTTCGGCGGATCGCCGCCCACTTTTAAGGGAAATCTGCGCTCGTCCGCGTTCATCCGCGTCCTATTCCGATAAAGTTTAATCATCACCTGAAAGGGGGACTGACCAATGGACCTGTTTGCCAAATGCGCTACCTTCACCGACGCCAAAGAAGCCCAGGCGATGGGGCTTTACCCCTACTTTATCCCCCTCACCGAAAGTGAGGGGCCGGTCGCCTGGGTAGGCAATCATCGCCTCATCATGATTGGCTCCAACAACTACCTGGGCCTGACCATGCATCCCAAAGTCCGGCAGGCGGCGCTGGACGCGATCCAGCGCTTCGGCACCAGTTGCACCGGCTCCCGCTTCCTCAATGGCACCCTGGAATTCCACCTGGAACTGGAGCGGCGGCTGGCCCGCTTCGTCGGCAAGGAGGCCGCCCTGGTCTTCTCCACCGGCTACCAGACCAATGTCGGCACCATCTCGGCGCTGGTGGGCCGGGGCGACTTCGTCATCACCGACAAGGAGGACCACGCCAGCATCATTGACGGTTGCCGCCTCTCCTACGGCGAGATGCGCCGCTTCGCCCACAACGACGTGGACGCGCTGGAGCGGGTGCTATCGCGCCTCCCCGAGGAGGCCGGAAAACTGGTCGTGGTGGACGGCGTCTTCAGCATGGGCGGCGACATCGCCCCCCTCCCCGACCTCATCCGGGTCTGCCGGAAGTACGGCGCTCGGCTCATGGTGGACGACGCTCACTCCGTCGGCGTCCTGGCCGACGGCCGGGGCACGGCCGCCTACTTCGGCGTCACCGACCAGGTGGACCTCATCATGGGCACCTTCAGCAAATCCTTCGCCAGCCTGGGCGGCTTCATCGCCGGGGACGCCGACGTCATCCACTACATCCAGCACTTCGCCCGTTCCCTCATCTTCAGCGCCAGCATCCCCCCGGCCAACGCCGCCGCCGCCCTGGCCGCGCTGGAGATTATGGAGACGGAGCCGGAGCATTCCCGGCGGGTCGTTGCTATCGCCGAACGGATGCGGACGGAGTTCCGCCGCCTGGGCTTCAACATCGGCAACAGCCAGACGCCCATCATCCCCATCATCATCGGCGACCGCAACCTCACCCTCCTGGCCTGGAAGATGCTCTTTGACGCCGGGGTCTACACCAACCCGGTCTTCTCCCCCGCCGTTCCGGAGGGCCAGGAACTGCTGCGGACCTCCTACATGGCCACCCACACCGACGAGCACCTGGAGTTTGTGCTGGAGGCCTTTGAGCGGGTGGGCAAAACGTTGGGAATTATTCAGTGACAGAATGACCAATGACAGAATGACCAATGGCAGAATGACCAATGGCAGAATGACCCAATGACAAAATGACCGGCAACCGCGCCCTCTTCTGGCTCTTGCTTCTACTCACCCTCGTGCTGGCGCTGGCGGCGCTGGTGGCCTGCGACGCGGTGTTCACACCGGCCTTCACGCCCACACCGACGCGCACGCCCCGGCCCACCGCCACCCCGACGCCCACGCTCACTCCCACCCCCTCGCCGACCCCCACCCCGGCCTGGCCGGTCTCGGTGGGGTGCGGGCCCGGAGTCCCCGAGGAGGCCTGTGCCCGCCTGCGGGCTGCCGTGGAGGCCGACCCCGCCCACTTCCGCTGGGCCGACGAGCCCGCCGCCGACGTCCGGCTGGACGGGGAATCCCTCCCCAACGCCCACCCCGTCGGCGCCTGGACCTACGCCCTGGCGGCCCCCTTCTTCACCCTGGACGACGAGGTGGCCGTTTCGGACCTCCAGGCCACATGGACGGGCGCCCGAACGGGCCCCTTCGCCCTCCATCCCCTGCTGGTCACCACCGACACGCTGGGAGTCCTCTCCGCCCGTTGGGGCCCGCCGACGGGCGAGGCCGTCCGGGTGGTGGAGCCCGGCGCGCTGCTCACCGAAGCCCTCAACCTGAACGGCTGGGCCGTCGTCCCCTTCCACGAACTGGAGCCCCGCTGGAAGGTCCTGCGGGTGGACGGGCGCTCCCCTCTGGAGAAAGGGCTGGCGGACTATCCCCTCTCCGTCCCCCTCTATCTGGGGGCCGAGCGGCGCACCGACGCCTTCTCCTTCCTCCCCGCCGACCTCTCCAACCGGGACGAGTCCCGCATGGCGATTGTGGCCATGACCGGCGTCACTGCGCTCACCCGGGGGACGGCCCAGACGATGGAGCAGAAAGGCGTCACCTATCCGGCCCGCGATATCGCCCCCTGGCTCCGGGAGGCCGACCTGACCCACATCAGCAACGAGGTCTCCTTCACCCCGGATTGCCCCGTCCCGCCGCGCCTGGGGACGATGACGTTCTGTTCCCATGAGCGGTACATAGAACTTCTGGACGCGGTGGGGACGGACATCGTGGAATTGACGGGCAACCACAACAATGACTACGGGACCGACCCCAACTTACACACGCTGGACCTTTTTCGACAGCGGGGATGGCGGTGGTTCGGGGGTGGGGCCAACCTGGCCGAAGCAATGACCCCGGTGACGGTCACCCTGGGGCCGAACCGGCTGGCCTTCATCGGGTGCAACTCCGTGGGCCCCTCCTACGCCTACGCGACGGAGGACTCCCCCGGCGCTGCTCCCTGCGGGGACTGGGCCTGGATTCGGGAGAAGGTGGCCGCGCTCCGGGCAGAGGGATACCTGCCCATCGTCACGGTTCAGTACTACGAGACCTACGAGTACTTCCCCACACCGCAGCAGGTGGCCGACTTCCGCGCCCTGGCGGAGGCTGGCGCGGCCGTCGTTCAGGGGAGCCAGGCCCATCAGCCCCAGGGGTTTGACTTCCATGCCGGGGCCTTCATCCACTATGGCCTGGGGAACCTCTTCTTTGACCAGATGCAGTCGCTGGGAACCCGTCAGGAGTTCATAGACCGCCTTGTCTTCTACGACGGGCGGCTGATCGGGGTAGATTTGCGGACAGCGTTGCTGGAGGAGGGGGCCCGGCCCCGGCCGATGGCGCCGCCGGAGCGCCAGGCCCTGCTGGAGGCCGTCTTCGCCGCCAGCCCGGTCCGGCGGCAATGAAGAGCACCGGTCGCGGGAACGGGGATTACACTGTTCTCCCGCAGGAGAGGGGAAAAGCAAACTTTCGTTGCGGCGGGAAAGCCGCCGCAACGAAATCGCTCTCTCTGTTCCCTACTCGCTTGCGGGTAGAAAGGGTCAGGGGTTATGCCGTTGGCCTCTC
>JACIWQ010000134.1 GCA_014360895.1 Thermoflexales bacterium
CCCTTTCCCCCTCTCCCCCGAGCGAAGCGAGGAGGGAGAGGGGGGAAGGGGGGTGAGGGGAAAAGCGACACGACTTTTCAGGACTTTCACCCGGTACGATTTTACAAGACTCGGCAGCCCCTCGGGCTATCGGAAAGCCCCGAAGAGGCTTCGCAGGGTGAGCCCGATGCTTTAGCGTCGGGCGAAACTTTACCTCCACAACCGGTGCGGGCGCTCCGGGGACAGCGGGGGAAATTCGGACGGCGGGGGTGGCGCCTCCCGCTGGCGGACCACCCGTGCGGGCACGCCGACGGCGACCGCGAAGGGCGGGATGTCGTGGGTCACCACCGCCCCGGCCCCCCCCACCGCCCCCTCACCCACCGTCACCCCGTCCAGGATGATGGCTCCGGCCCCGATCCAGGCCCCGTCCCCAATCCGGATCCCCCGGGCGATGATGCCCTGTTCCATCACGGGACGGTGGGCGTCCTGGAAAATGTGCTCCACCGCCAGCAACTGCACCCGGGGGGCCAGCAGAACCGACCGGCCGATGTGGACACCCCCCTGCCCTCGGATCAGGCAGAACTCACCGATGAAACCGTTTTCGCCCACCCAGATGCCGGAGTGGGGGAGCCCCCGGAAGTTGTAAACGTGGAGTTCGGATCCGTGCATTACGAAGGTCCGGTCGCCGATGAAAATCCCCTGGGGACAGGCATGCAGGTAGACGCCGTGATCCAAGTAGACCTGCCGCCCCAGGTGGATGTTGGCGGGCTGTGCCAGCCGGACGCGGTCTTCCACCACGGGCGGGCCGTCGCTGGAGAGGATGAGACGATAGGCCAGGGCCCGCAGCCCGATGCCCACAAGTCCCGGAATGCCTCCCAGGAGGGCGAAGAGGGTTTGCTCCAGAATGTACCGCCCCAGGCCGGTGGATTGACCCCGCAGGTAGTAGCGAAGCGGACCTTCCCGTGCGGCGACGGCGGCCGCATCGGCTTCATGGGATATGAAGGACTCCTGACTCATCCCTACCGACCGCCCCAGACCGGTGCCGGGACGCGCCCCGAAGCCAGTTCCATCCGCAGGAGCAAACGGACGGCGTGGCCCAAGTTCAGAACCACCTGGAATCCCCCCTCCCCCATCCGCCAGCAACGAATCAGTTCCCGCCGCCCTCGCCCGGTCAGCACCATATACCGCCCACAACCGGCCCGCCGCGCGGCCACCATATCGCTCCACGCATCGCCGACGAGCCAGGAAGAGGCAAGATCAATCCCCATCTCATGGGCAGCCCGGAGCAGTAGTCCTGGTTGCGGTTTGCGGCAACCGCAGTGCTCATCGGGGCGGTGGGGGCAATACAGGACCCGGTCTATTCGCCCCCCGACGGCTTCCACCTCCCGGACCATCCGGCGGTGGATGTCTTCCACAGCCTCTGCAGAGACTATGCCCCGGTTGATGATTGCCTGATTGGTTATCACGATGACCAAGAAGTCCGAACAACTCAACTGGGCCAGGGCATCCCGCGCGCCGGGGAGAAAAACGAATTCCTCCCAGGACTTCACATGGTCTTTACGATTGCGACAAATCACGCCATCCCGGTCAATAAATACTGCCCGTTGCATCGGAGCCATCCGGGAGAAGGAGTTTTACACCGGACCGGGACCCGGAATGACCGGGTCCCGCAAGGTCGTGGAGTAGAGGCTCAGCGAGAGCGGGGGTTCAATCCGCTGGAGCCGCTGGCGAAGGGTAGTGGCCGTCAGGTGGCAGAGGACCAGGTGGACATCCTCAATCTGCTCCATGCAGTGGCAGGGGACCACGACGGGAACGTCCACCATCCGGCTTAACTGACCACCGTCAAATCCGGAGAAGCCGATGGTGATGCCTCCCTGCTGGCGGGCCAGCGCAACCGCCCGCAGGACGTTGGGGGAATTCCCGCTGCCGCTGAACGCGACCACCACATCCCCCCGGCCGATCAGATTTCGCAGTTGCTCAGCAAAGACATCTTCGTAGGCCACATCATTGCTCCAGGCCGTCATGAGAGGCACATTGTCCGTCAGGGCGATGACCCGAAAGCGAGGCCCTCCTGGGACAATGGTTCCCTTCGCCAGGTCACATGCGAAGTGAGAGGCGGTCGCCGCGCTCCCACCGTTGCCCACGGTGAAGACAGTACTCCCCACATACGCCGCGCTGAGCAGGACATCTACCGCCTCTTCCAGCGCTTCCAGCGGAATCCGGCCCAGGATTTCCTGAACTTCGGTCAGATACTGGCGAACCCCTTCCACGGATTACAGCTCCTGTAAAGCAAGGATGGGAAGGACTGCAGAAAAGCTGTTTCCCTACCTCGGCAGCCCTTCCGAACCGGCGCCCACGGGCTGGGATAGGACACCGAACGGGTAACGGGGCGAAGAACGGGTCCACGGTATGCCCTGCATAATCTGGACTCCCTCGTCCTCAAAAGCGAACGGGCGCCGCTGAAGACCCATAGCCGTCAGCGCTTCGGTGACCCGGTCCTGGTGTACGGGCGGGCAGAAGAGCATCAGGAACCCCCCGCCGCCGGCGCCCGTCATCTTCCCTCCCAGTGCCCCGGCCTCGCGGGCCACTTCATAGCACCGATCC
This sequence comes from Thermoflexales bacterium, assembly GCA_014360895.1. Classification (GTDB taxonomy): domain Bacteria; phylum Chloroflexota; class Anaerolineae; order B4-G1; family DUEL01; genus SpSt-77. The sequence continues at coordinate 2,584 of JACIWQ010000134.1, forward strand.
AGTTCGGGGTTGGTGATTCCCTCCGCCACCCGGCGCTTCTCCATCCAGGAGCGATGCAGTAATTCCCCGAACGTCCACAGGTCTCCATTTTCCAGCGCGCGCCGGATCTCCAGCCCCAGTTCCTTGATGGCCGTCAGACGGTGAATCGTCTCGCGGTCCCCCTTCCGGCTGGCCTCCTGCTGTCGCTTCAGAATCGTGGAGGACTGTCGGGAAATGCCGGTGAAGAAGAGCATTAACCCCTGTTCCAGTTCCAGACGGGCCGGGGGAGGCATCCGCAGCGGCTCTACCCGGACCTCGTCGCGGAGAAAAGTGAAACAGTTCAACCCCCCAAAGGCCGCCGCATACTGGTCCTGTTTGCCGACCGGCATTCCCAGTTTGTTGATCTCAATGAAACATGCCAGTTCGGCGACCTCTTTTGGCCCCAGGTCCAGCCCACACCAGAAGGCCAGTGCTTTGATCATAGAGACTGCCACGCTTCCGGAGGAGCCCAACCCGGTCCCCGGCGGGACCTGGGAAGCTAGGAAGACCGTCAGCCCATCCCGGATGTTGAAGTAGTAGACGATCGCTTTGGGCAAGCTCAGGTCCCCGTTCCAGATCAGGTCTTCGCAAATCGGGCGCTGGGTAAAGGAGCGATAGTCGGCAGAGAAAATCTGCACCCCGTCCGGCGGGCCCGGGCTCAGGATGGTGTATACGTAGTAGTTGATCGTTGTGCTGACGACGAACCCGCCATGTCGCTCGTAGTAGGCCGGGATGTCCGTTCCCCCGCCCCCGAAACTGATCCGCACCGGTGCCCGGGCGATAATCAACACGGGGCTTCCTGGGGTGTTCATCAGTATGCTCCTTTTCCCTGGAGCACCACCCGGATGGTATGCAGGAGGAGCCGCAAATCCAGCCAGATGGTGTAGTTGCGGATATAGTACATATCCAGCCGTACTCGGTCCTCATAGGAAAGGTCGGCCCGTCCGCTGACCTGCCAGAGGCCGGTGAGGCCGGGTTTGACGGTGAGCAGATTGTGCTGCCAGCGGCCGAAACGGGCCAGTTCGGCGGGAGTAATCATTCTCGGCCCGACCAGACTCATCTGTCCTTTCAGGATGTTGACCAACTGGGGCAACTCGTCCAGACTGGTCCGGCGAAGCCATTTCCCCACCCGCGTGACGCGCGGGTCATTGCGGATTTTCCCTGTCTCCTCCCACTCCCGCTTCAGTTCGGGGTGGCTTTCCAGATAAGCATCGGCGTCCACAATCATCGTGCGGAATTTGTACGCATCAAAGACGCGCCCGTTCAACCCCACCACGCGCCGGCGGTGGATGACCGGCCCCGGTGAGTCCAATCGGACGGCCACCGCGATGACCAAGAAGAGCGGGGAAAGCAGAACCAGCAGAAGCGCCGCGCCGACGTAGTCCAGTACCCCCTTCATCAGGGCATCCATCCCGGTGATGCGGGTCCGGTTCAGGCTGACCAGGGGGACAAATCCCACTTCCCGCACCTGGACGCCGGTGGTGAAAAGTTCATACAGGCCCGAAGAGAGACGAATCCGCGGGCGCGCTTCCTTGCCCCAGTCCCGGTAGAGTTCCAGCAACTCCTCCCGCCGCAGCGCAGTAGGAACGACGATGACCTCTTCTATCCCCAGTTGCCGGACCAACTCTCCCAGTGTGCTGAGCCCTTTCCATACCGGTAAATCCTCTGCGGGGATGTCGGAAGATTCCCGGGGGTCCAGGAAACCCACGACTTCCATTCCAGCCTGGGGTGCGGCCCGCAACTGGTCGGCGACACCGCGTCCCTCGTCGTTGGTCCCCACGATGAGCACCCGGCGGGTGAACAGCCCCCGCCGCCGGAGGCGGTAGATGAGGCGCCGATATAGGAAACGGGTTGCCCCTATGGTCAGGACGGAGAATCCCCATACCAGCGCCAGCCAGCCGCGCGAAATCTCCTCGGGCCCCTGCCGGTCCAGAAAACCGTAGAGGATGATTCCCACCAATCCGACCGTGCAGGCATTGACGACACCGGCGTATTCCTGCAAGCCGCCGAAGAGGTTTTCCGGGTGATAGAGGCCGTAGAGGGCAAAGATGACCAGCCACGTCGGAACGGCCAGAAGGGTCAGTTGAAGGTACAAAACGGGAGAGACCGGGCTGTAGTAAGGGAGGACCTGGAACCGCAGGGTGTACGCACTCCACAAGCTGAGGACGATGCAGACCGCATCCAGAAACGGTAACGGCACCACCGCCAGCCCGAGAGAGGAACGGCGTAATGCCTGCGCCACCCCTCCTTGATAGCCACTTTGTACAATTGCACTTTCCCTGCGAACAGCTTCCAAGTTTTTCCTCCTGCAGGACTCCGCCGTTGGATGAAAAGACCATTAAACTCGTGCAGCGACAGGGGTCCGCTGTTCCGGACTCCTTCCGGGTGCATTTTTATGTTACCCATCAATTGTCAGAGTTTGGTGATGGATGCCTTGAAAAAAGATTAGAATGAACCCGGGTCGCCGGGCCGGGAAAGATGGTCCTCCCTCCCGCGCAGCGGCCAACGGGGGCAGGGGAAAAGCGTGCAGGAAAGGGGGCGCGCAACTTTGTAAATTCACTTGACAAACTAACGGGAGTGTGGTATAATATGCACGCTTCAAGCGGCCATTTTTCGGCAATAGATCGCTTTGTAAATCCACTAACCTTTCATTTCAATGAATCAACCAACCTTTACCACGGTCATCCAACCTCGCTGGCCGAAGGCCACCCGTCAGCAGACCCGGGCCCACAACACCCGCCTGGTCCTGCGCACCATCTACGAACACGGCCCCCTCAGCCGCGCCGACATCGCCCGCGCCACCCACCTCACCCGCACCACCGTCTCCGACGTCGTCGCCGAACTGATGGAGCAGGGATTGGTAGCGGAGGTGGGATTCCGCCCCTCCTCCGGCGGCAAGCCCCCCATCCTCCTCAACCTGGTGGACAACGCCCGCTACCTCATCGGCCTGGACCTGGCCAGCGACGCCTTCCGGGGCGCGCTGGTCAACCTGCGCGGCCAGATCCGGCACCGCATCAGCCTCCCCCTCCTCAGCCGCGACGGCGACCGGGCGCTGGAACTGGTCCGGGAGGCGATAGACCAACTCACCGCCCAGGCCGACCGTCCGCTCCTGGGCATCGGCATCGGCACCCCCGGGCTGGTGGACGCGGCGCGCGGGATTGTCTACCAGGCCGTCAACCTGGACTGGCGGGACCTGCCCCTGCGCGCGCTGCTGGAGCAGCGGTACCGCCTCCCGGTCTACGTGGCCAACGACTGCCACGCCGCCGCCCTGGCCGAGTATTACTTCGGCGGAAGGCGCCAGGCGGAGAGTCTGGCCGTTGTTAAAGTGGAGCGGGGCCTGGGCGTGGGTATCGTCCTCAGCGGGCGTCTCCTCTCCGGCGACGCCTTCGGTGCCGGGGAGATCGGCCATCTGCGAGTCGTGGAGGGAGGGGAGCCCTGCCAGTGCGGGCACAGCGGCTGCTTGGAGACGGTGGTCAGCACCCGGGCCCTCCTGCGCCAGGCCAGGGCCATCGCCCAGGGCCGCCCCGATTCTGCCCTCCACCGCTGGGCCGACGCCCCCGACGCCATCTCCCTGGACGCCGTCCTGGAGGCCTTCCAGGCCGGCGATGAGGCGACCCGCCAGACCGTCTTCCAGATGGGCCGCTACCTGGGCTTCGGTGTCGCCACGCTGGTCAGCGTCCTGGGCATCCGGCACGTGGTCCTGGCCGGTAGCATCACCCGTTTCGGGGAGCCCCTGCTGGAGGTCGTGCGCCAGGAAGCGCGCGCCCGCGCGCTGGACCGGGTTGCCCGGGAGGTCCGGATAGACCTCTCCCCCATAGATTCCGACGATATGGTCATCCTGGGCGCTTCCGCCCTGGTCCTGGCCCGCCGGCTGGGGCTGTTCGCGTTGTTGAAAATGTAACAGGTGACAGTCACCTCAAAGGTGACAGTCACCTTTAAGGTGACTGTCACCTACCTAAAAGAAAGGTGACCGTCACCTACGAGGTGACGGTCACCTGAAGGGACTACTAAGGAGGCCCGATGCCTTTCTTTGCCCTCTCCCCGCAGGTTGTCCCGCCGCTGGACCCGGACTTCCGGCCCGCCGCCGTCGCCCACCGGGCGTTCCGCCAGGCCGTCCAGGAGGCCGGGGGCGGGGAGCTCCTGGTGCTGGCCCTGGAGCGGCCCGGCGGCTCCGTCTCCCGCCTGGAGACCCGGCTGCTGCCGAAGGGGCACCCCCAGGCCGGGGCCAACTTCTGGTACGCGGAGCGGCTCTTCAAGTTCTTCCTCTGGCAGCGGGGCGGCTTCCGGGCCTGGGTCGGCGGCCCCGAAGAGGTCGGACAGTACCTCAAGGCCCGCTACGGCCCCGGCGGGACTCGCGCGTTTGACTACCATTTTATGGGCGAGACGGTCTACGGCCAGCCCTTTGCCTGGGTCCTCTGTCGCCCCGACGAGGTCCCCCCGGCGCAGGAGCGGTATCAGGCCCTGGGAGGCCACCTGGACGGCTGCCGCATCGGCTTTGACCTGGGCGCGTCCGACCGGAAGGTCGCGGCGGTGATGGACGGCCAGGTCGTCTTCAGCGAGGAGGTCATCTGGGAGCCGACGGTCCAGACGGACCCCGGTTACCACTACAACGAGATTCTCCAGGGCCTGCGGCGGGCGGCGGAGCACCTGCCGCGCGTGGACGCCATCGGTGGGAGCGCGGCCGGGGTGTACGTGGAGAACCAGGTGCGCGTCGCCTCCCTCTTCCGGGGCGTCCCGCCGGAGCGCTTTGACCAGGTCCGCACCCTCTTCCTGCGGCTGGGCCGGGAACTGGGGGTCCCGCTGGTGGTCCTCAACGACGGGGAGGTGGCCGCGCTGGCGGGCGCGATGTCGCTGGAGACGACGGCCCTCTTGGGCGTCGCCCTGGGCTCCAGCGAGGCTGCCGGGTTCGTCACCCCCGAGGGGCTGCTGACGGACTGGCTGGACGAACTGGCCTTCGCCCCCATTGACGAGAACCCCCAGGCCCCCGCCGACGACTGGTCGGGCGACCGGGGGGTCGGCGCCCAGTACCTTTCCCAGCAGGCCGTCTTCCGGCTGGCGCCGAAGGTGGGCATCCACATCCCGGAGGGCCTCTCCAAAGCCGAGAAACTGGCCTACGTCCAGGAGTACCTGGAGCGGGGCCACGAGGGCGCGCTCCTCATCTGGGAGACAATGGCCGTCTACCTGGGCTATGCCATCGCCCACTACGCGGACTTCTACCCCCTGCGGCATGTGCTCATCCTGGGACGGTGCACCTCAGGGAGCGGCGGACGCATCCTGCTGGAGGGGGCCCGGCACGTGCTGCGGGTGGAGTTCCCCGACCTCTCTGACCGGATAGAGATTCACCTGCCCGACGAGCGGAGCCGCCGGGTGGGCCAGGCCGTCGCGGCGGCCAGTTTGCCGGTGATCCCCAAACCCGTCCAGGAGGACCGATGACCTTCCATAACCCCACCGCGCAGATTTTCGTCCCGGACGGGCTTCCCCCGGAGGAAGCCCTGGCCCGGACCACCCATTTGGCCGTCGGCGCGCACCAGGACGACGTGGAGATTTTGGCCGCCGAGGGCATCCTCCAGTGCTTCCAGCGGCCCGACCGCTGGTTCTGCGCCGTCGTGGTGACCGACGGGCGCGGCTCCCCGCGCGACGGCCTCTACCGGGACTACACGGACGACCAGATGCGGGCGGTGCGGATTCAGGAGCAGAAGAAGGCGGCGGTGGTGGGCGAATACGGCGCGCTGGTCCTGCTGGACTGGCCCAGCGCGGCGGTCAAGGACGGGCGGAACCCCGGCCCCGTCGCCGACCTGGAGGCCGTTTTCCATCTGGCCCGGCCCCAGGTCGTCTACACCCACAATCCGGCGGACAAACACCCCACCCACGTCGCGGTGGCGCTGCGGACGATTGAGGCCCTGCGGCAGCTCCCGGCGGAGATGCGCCCCCGCCGCCTCTACGGCTGCGAGGTCTGGC
>JACIWQ010000135.1 GCA_014360895.1 Thermoflexales bacterium
CAGGTTGACGCCCGGCGCGAGAGCGCCCAGGAGGGCCGATTTCCAACCGGAGTGCCTTCTACCGGTTCCAAAGAGGCGTCAACGCAGGTTGACGCCCGGCGCGAGAGCGCCCAGGAGGGCCGATTTCCAACCGGAGTGCCTTCTACCGGTTCCAAAGAGGCGTCAACGCAGGTTGACGCCCGGCGCGAGAGCGCCCAGGAAGGCCGATTTCCAATCGGCGCCCTGGAGCGCTGGGCCTTCTGGCTGATGGCCCTCTACACCCTGGTCTCCGCCGTCATCGGCGGCGCCGTCGGCGCCTACTTCGGGCAGGGCTTTCAGGCCTTCCTGGCTGAGGACGTCCTGTGGGCCGAGCACGACCTCTTCCAGCGGGCCGTCATTGCCCACCTGCACATCATGCTGACCCTGATAGATGTGGCGTTGCTGCTCCTGGTGGCCCGGCGGGTGAACCTCTCGGGCCGGGCCTATCGGGTGGCAATGTCGCTGATCATCGCCGGGACGACCATCACCGCCTTCGCCACCTGGAGCGTGATGGTCATAGAGGGCGTGGCCCACAAAATCATCAACGTGGGCGCGGTCGTCCTGCTGGCCGGAGCCGCGGTCGTCGCCCTCTCCGGGATGCGGGGGTTGATCCGGGAACGGCCGGGTCGTCCGGCCTGGCGGGCGCTGCTGGGCGACCCGGTCCGCTTCGGGATGCTCTTCCACCTGCTCTTCGTCAACCTGGTAGTGACGGCGCCGGGGGTCTGGGTGGCGGTCAACCTGGAGGCGGTTCGGGCGGGCGACCCGGCCTGGGAGCGGGCCTTCGCCGTGGGCCACTGGCACGTCCTGGCGACGCTCTCGGCGGCTGTGGGGCTTCTGCTGGTGGTGGACCGGCTGGGGGCGCGGGGGTGGCTGCGGCAAATCGTAGGTTGGGGGGTGCTGGCGGGCTCCACAACCGCCTTCGCGGCCGTCCAGTTCTACCTCCTCCGCCAGCCCGGCACGGCCCCCGCGCGGGCCGTCCTGCTGGCCATAGATGCCGGAATCGGCCTCTTCCTGCTGGCTTTGGGGCTGTGGATTTTCACCACCAAGACACAAAGACACGAAGTATAACAACCCCACGTTTCACGTTTCACGTTTCACGTTTCACTTTTCACGTTTCACTCTTCACGCAACACGCAATACGGAATACGGAGCACACCTATGAGCGAATACATCAACAACTCCACCCGTCGTCGGGAAATCCTGAAGAACCTCATCCGGCAGTTGCACGAGGGCCGGAGCGTGGACGAGGTGAAGGCCGAGTTCGCCGCCCTGTTGCGGGAGGTCGGCCCGACGGAGATCGCCCAGATAGAGCAGGCCCTCATTGAGGAGGGCATCCCGGAAATGGAGATCAAGCGGCTCTGTGACGTCCACGTCGCCGTCTTCCGGGAGTCGCTGGAGGCGCAGGCGCCGCCGGAGAGCCTGCCCGGCCATCCCGTCCACACCTTCCGGGCCGAAAATCAAGCGGCGCGGGAGGTCCTGGACCGTCTCCAGGCCGCGATAGAGGCCTTGAAGGCCAGCCCGACCGACCCGGACCGATTGCGGGAGGCCCGGGAGCGGCTGCGGGAACTGCGGGAGTACGAGAAACACTACCGGCGCAAGGAGAACTTCCTCTTCCCGTACCTGGAGCGGAAGGGCTTCACCGGCCCGTCCACCGTGATGTGGGCCATCCACGACGACATCCGGGGCGGATGGAGAGCACTGGACGCACTCCTGGCGGCCGGCCCGGGCGACGACCCGGAGGACTTCCGGGCCCGGATAGACGGCATCTTCGGGCCGATGGCGACGGCGATCCGGGAGATGTTCTTCAAGGAGGAGAACATCCTTTTCCCGACCGCCCTGCAACTCTTGACCGACGAGGACTGGCGGGCCATCCGGGCCCAGGAGCCGGAGGTCGGCTATGCCTACGTCCAGCCGGGGGACCGCTGGCCGCCGGAGGGGATGGCGGCCGCGCCCGCGCCGGCTCCGGCGCCCGTCCAGGCCGCGCCGGCCCCGCCGCCGGAGGCCCGCGCCCTGGCCTCCGTCCTGCTCCACCTGGATACGGGCACCCTCACTCCGGAGGAGGTCAACCTCATCCTCAACGCGCTGCCGGTGGAGATCACCTATGTGGACGCGGAGGACACCGTCCGCTACTTCAACAAACCCCGGGAGCGGACCTTCCTGCGGCCCCCGGCGGCCATCGGGCGCAAAGTCCAGAAGTGCCACCCGCCCGCCAGCCTGCACCGGGTCCAGCGCATCCTGGATGAATTCCGGGCCGGGAAGCGGGACGTGGCGGAGTTCTGGATTCAGATGCAGGGACGGTTCATCCACATCCGCTACTTCCCGTTGCGGGACGAACGGGGCGAGTACCGGGGGACCCTGGAGGTGGTGCAGGACGTTACCGACATCCGCGCGCTGGAGGGGGAACGGCGGCTGCTGGACGCGGATATGATAGGTGACAGTCACCTTTGAGGTGACTGTCACCTCATTTCTGCAGGAGGACTTTATGCGCATCCTTGCCATCATCACCGGCGAGTACGGCCAGCGGCACGTGGAGAACATCCGCGCCCACGCGCCCGCCGACTGGGAGATTCACGTCTGGAAGGCGCCGGCGTCCTACCCGCTGGTCATTGACTACCCGGAGGACTACCTGCCCGACGACCTGCCCCCAGCCGACCTGGTTCTGGCCTTCGGCGAGCATCCGGGGGTGGCCGAGTTGGTGCCGGAGGTGGTGAAACGGACCGGCGCGCGGGCGGTCATCGCGCCGGTGGACCGGGAGGAGTGGTTGCCGCGAGGGCTGGCCCGCCAACTGCGCGGCTGGCTGGCCGAGATGGGCGTCGCCTGCGTCACCCCCAAGCCCCTCTGCTCGCTCACGGAGACGACCTACAACGTCCGCCGCTACCAGACGGAGTACGACGACCCGCTGATCGCGGAGTTCGCCCGTTACTTCGGCCAACCGGAACTGCGGATCACGGTGGACCCTGAGACCCGGACAATCACGGAGGTGGAGGTCCTGCGGGATGCCGTCTGCGGCTGCGCGCGCTACGTGGCCCAGGGGCTGGTGGGAGTCTCGGTGGACGAGGCGGAGTTCCAGGCCGGCATGCTCCACCACCACTACCCCTGCCTGGCGGGGATGGTCAAAGACCCGGACTTCAACGACACGCTGATGCACGTCTCCGGGCACATCATGAAGGAGCAGGTGGCGGAGCAGGTGAAGCCGTACCGGCGGGAGGTCTACATCGTGCCCACGTAGCTCCCCATCGCCCTTGTCGCGCCTACCGCGCCCTCCCTGGCCCCGATACCACCCGACGCCGGCGGCGGCCCCAAGCAACACCCCTCACCTCAACCAACAAAAAGAGGCGACCCTTTCGGGCCGCCTCTTTATCTCCATCCCACCCCAACATCAGTCCATCATCTCATCTTCTTCGTCGTCCTCATCGTCCTCTTCTACGATGTCTTCGTACTCGTATTCCTCATCCTCGTCCAGAAGGTCCGTGGTCACTGTCAGAAGGCCCTCGCCCTCCTCACCCACCATCAACTTCTCCAGTTCCAGTTCCTCCTCCAGTGCGGCCAGTTCCTCCTCCCCTTCCTCCTTCGGAGCCAGGAACGGAGGCGGTGCCACTGCGGTAGGCGGCCGCAGCGGGACCCCCTCGTAGGACGGGATGGGGCCGTCGGAATCGGGCGAGTCGCCCCGGTAGCCGGTGCCCGCCGGGATCAACTTCCCGATGATGACGTTCTCCTTCAGGCCATAGAGCATATCCTTCTGGCCCTCCACCGCCGCCTTCGCCAGCACCCGGATGGTATGCTGGAAGGACGCGGCAGAGAGGAAACTATCCGTCGCCAGCGCGGCCTTCGTCACGCCCAAGAGGACGGCCCGCGCCTTCGCGGGCTGCTTCCCCTCGGCAATAGCCCGACGGTTGATCTCCTGCAATGCCAGCCGGTCCACCAGGTCGCCCGGCAGGAGGTCCGTATCGCCGGGGTCTACCACCTGCATCTTCCCCAGCATCTTGCGGATGATGACCTCAAAGTGCTTGTCGTTAATGTTGACGCCCTGGGAGCGGTAGACCTTCTGGACCTCGGAGAGAATGTACATCTGCGTCGCTTCCCGGCCCAGGACCTGGAGGATACGGTGGGGATTGCGGGAACCCTCAGCCAGTTGCGTGCCCGCCTTGATGTACTGCCCCTCCGCTACCAGCAGCCGGACAGTGGGCGGGATTTCGTACTCCCGCTCGTCCCGCCGCTCGTAGGTGATCCGGACGCGGCGCCCATCCTGGTGGACAGTTCCCCGATGGCGGGCCAGGATCTGCTCCCCGGGCTCCTCCTCCGTCCCCTGCCGGGCGATGAGCTCCCCGGCGTTGATCGTGTCCCCATCCGACACCAGAATCGTCCAGCCCTCGGGGATCGGGTACTCGTCGGTGTGAGTCTCGCTCTTGGAGACGATGACCCGTCGGCGGCCGTCCTCGCGGACGATGTGGACGACGCCGTCAATATCCGAGATTTCGGCCTCGCCCTTGGGGTGCTTGCGGGCCTCAAAGAGTTCCTCCACGCGCGGGAGGCCGGTGGTGATGTCGCCGCCCGCCGCGACGCCGCCGGTGTGGAAGGTCCGCAGCGTCAACTGGGTACCGGGCTCGCCGATGGACTGGGCCGCGATGATGCCGACGGCCGTCCCGATGTGGACCAGGGTGCCCCGGCCCAGGTCCCGCCCGTAGCAGAGGGCGCAGATGCCCCGTTGCAGGGCGCAGGTCATCGGCGAACGGACATACACCTCGTTGATGCCGGCGGCGTCTATCGCTTCCACCGCATCCTCATCAATCTCCTCGTTGCGGGCGACGATGACCTCCCCCGTCTGCGGGTGGACGACGGGCGCGGCGGCGATGCGGCCTACGAGTCGCTCCGCCATCGTCTGGCCGCCCACGTCGTCGTCCCGGCGAATCCAGATGCCGCTGCGGGTGCCGCAGTCGTGAGCGTTGATGATGACATCCTGCACCACATCCACCAGACGGCGGGTCAGGTACCCGGCGTCGGCAGTGCGCAGAGCCGTATCAGCCAGACCCTTACGGGAGCCGTGGGTGCTGATGAAATACTCCAGCGTGGTCAGCCCTTCCCGCAGGTTGGAGCGGATGGGCAGCGGGATGATGCGGCCGGACGGGTCGGCCATGAGGCCGCGCATACCCGCCAACTGGGAGATGGGCCCGAAGCCACCTTTGGAGGCGCCGGACTGGGCCATAATCGCCACCGGGCCCTCGGGATCCAACGCGCGGGAGACCGCTTTGGAGACCTCATCCCGGGCCCGGCTCCAGAGGTCAATGGTGCGGGCGTACTGCTCCTCGGCAGTCAACAGGCCCCGCTGATACTGCCGATCCACCTCCGCCACCTGGGCGGTCGCTTCTTCCAGGATGCGGGATTTATCCGCCGGGATGGTCAGGTCGCTGGCGGCGATGGTCACGCCGGAGCGGGTAGCGTAGTGGAAGCCGACGGCTTTGATGCGATCCACCACTTCGGTCGTCCGCTCCTCTCCCAGGCGACGGTAGCAGAGAGCTACCAGGTCTTGCAGTTTCCCCTTATCCAGTGGCTCGTTGACGAACCGGAGTTCGTCCGGGAGAATGCGGTTGAAGAGACAGCGGCCCACCGTTGTCTCCAACGGTTGGGGCGGCGGAGGCTGATGGTCGTATATCTGCCGGACCCGGATACGGGCATGGACATCCACATAGCCCAACATGTAGGCCATCTCCACCTCGTCCAGGTCGGCGAAGTACTTGCCGTCGCCTTTGTGCGGCCCCTTGGTCTCCATCGTCATGTAGTAGATGCCCAGGCACATGTCCTTGGTCGGCCCGACGATAGGCTGGCCGTCAGCGGGCTTGAGGAGATTGCGGGTTGCCAGCATCAGCCGGCGCGCCTCCTGCACCGCCATGTCCGAAAGCGGGACGTGGACGGCCATCTGGTCGCCGTCAAAGTCCGCATTAAAGGCCGCACAGACCAGCGGGTGAATCTGGATGGCCTTCCCCTCCACCAGGACGGGCTCAAAGGCCTGGATGCCCAGCCGGTGGAGAGTGGGCGCGCGGTTGAGGAGCACCGGCCGGTCCTTGATGACCTCTTCCAGAATCTCCCAGACCTCGGGCCGCTGGCGCTCAATGAACCGGCGGGCCGCCTTGACGTTGCTCACATAGTTGTACTCCACCAGTTTGCTGATGACAAAGGGCTTGTAGAGTTCCAGCGCCATCTCTTTCGGAAGGCCACACTGGTGGAGTTTCAGTTGCGGGCCGATGACGATGACGGAACGTCCGGAGTAGTCCACCCGCTTGCCCAGGAGGTTGCGGCGGAAGCGGCCTTTCTTCCCCCGGAGCATATCGCTGAGGGACTTCAGTTGCCGCTGGCCCCGACGGGAGAGCGCCTTACCCCGCTGACTGTTGTCAATGAGGCTATCCACTGCCTCCTGGAGCATACGCTTCTCGTTGCGGACGATAACGTCGGGCGCGCCCAGTTCAATCAGTCGCTTGAGCCGGTTATTGCGGTTGATAACACGCCGGTAGAGGTCGTTGAGGTCGGAGGTAGCAAACCGCCCGCCGTCCAGTTGCACCATCGGGCGCAGGTCCGGCGGGATGACGGGCAGGACGGTGAGGATCATCCACTCGGGGCGGTTACCGCTCTTGCGCAGCGCCTCCACCACCCGCAGGCGGCGGATGGCCTTCTTGCGCCGCTGCTTGGACGGGTCGTTGCGCGCCTCGTTCCACAATTCCTGGGCCATTTTGTCCAGGTCCATCCGGTGGAGAATCTCGTAGAAGGCTTCGGCCCCCATTCCGGCGCGAAAGACCTGTCCCCATTTGCTCTTCAATTCCCGCAGGCGGGCTTCGGTGAGGAATTGGAGGGGAGCCAGGCTCAGGAGTTCTTCCTGCTCGTCCTCAAAGCGGGCCCGCAGAGTCTCCACATCCCGGGCCAGTTGTTCCTGAATGTGAGCGATTTCGTCGGCGACCGACTCCTGCCAGTGCACCCGGTCGGCCAGCAGCGGTGCGATTTCCTGCTCCTCCTCGGCCCGCAGGCGACCCTCCAGATGCTCCAGTTCCTCCTGGATGAGACGGCTCAGCAGGCTCAGGTGCTCCCGTCCAATCGTTTCCCCGGCCTCGGCGATCGTCGCGCCCGTCGCCTTGAGGACAACGGGCGTGCGGACGGCGGAACCCTGGCGCTCTTCCAGGCGCTTGCGCAAGCTCTGCGCCTCTTTCATCAGCGCTTCGGTCTCGTTGTTGATCCGTTCTTCATACCGGGCGTGAACGGCGGCGATCTCCGCCTCAATCCGGGCCTGCTCCTGGGCCAATCGCTCCTGCAACGCCGCGATGGCCGCGTTAGCTTTCTCTTCCAGTTCCCGCCGATGGTGGTCGTAGTCGTCCTTCAGCCGCCGCAGTGCCTTCTGGCGCGCCTCTTCGTCCACAGAAGTGATGACGTACTGGGCGAAGTAGAGAACGCGGTCCAGGTTCCGGCGGGAGACATCTAGGAGAATACCCAGAATGCTGGGAGTCTGACGGGTGTACCAGATGTGGGCGACGGGAGCGGCCAGTTCAATGTGGCCCATGCGCTCCCGGCGGACCGAGGAGCGGGTGACTTCAACGCCACACTTATCGCAGATGATGCCGCGATAGCGAATGTTTTTGTACTTGCCGCAATAGCACTGCCAGTCCCGCGTGGGCCCGAAGATGGCCTCGCAGAAGAGGCCGTCCTTCTCCGGACGCAGGCGGCGGTAGTTAATGGTCTCGGGCTTGGTCACCTCGCCGTAGGACCAGGAGCGAATCTCTTCCGGCGAGGCCAGGCTGACCCGAAGAGAGACGAAATTCTGGATTTCGGCCGAATCGTCCAGATACTTCATAAACCCCTCCAATCCCCCTCACGTGACCAGGGATAAATACAAACAAAGCGCTTGAGCCCCTGTCTCAGCGCTTGGCGAAGACGGTCACAAGTTTACCGGTACCTGCTGGAAAGTGGAAGTATTATAAATGCTTTTGAGGTTTTGTCAAGTATGCGTGGGAAAAGACGTTTGAATGGCGGCGGCTGCGCCGCCGCCATTCAAAAACCATCTTGCATAGAGCGCCTACGGCAGGACAACGCGGGCGCCGGGTGGCGGCGTGTGCTCCCGAATCCACCCCTCAAACCACTCCCGGTCCAGCACCTGGATCAGCAGCGCCGCCCGATCCGGCCGCTGGTTAAGGATGTGGCGCAATTCGGTGATCTTCTGGTAGCACTCCTCAAACGCCTGCTCTATTTCGGCCGAGGTCAATTCCCCAGCCTTCCACTTCTCCATCCGCCGGCACATCGGCTCCATCAACTGGCGCCAGCGGTACTCCCGGTAGTCCGCCACCAGCCGCTCTTCCCACCACTGAGAAGAGGATTCCCGTGGGTCCATCTCGCACCTCCCCCGTTCGGAAGTGCCAGGCACGTTTAGAAGTGCCGGGCACTTTATTTGTAAATCATCAACGCGGCCGCGGTGTTGTCCACCGCGCC
>JACIWQ010000136.1 GCA_014360895.1 Thermoflexales bacterium
CCGGCGATGGTGGAGTTGCTGCCGCTGGCGATATTGGAGTTGCCCCCGCCGACAGTGGCGTAGGGAGCACTCGTCGGATCGCCGTCGCCGTCCCCGGCCCGGTTGCCCCCGCCCCCGCCGATGGCGCCATAGTCGTCGGTGACGCGGTTGGCGTCGCCGGACGCGCCTCCGCCGCCGATGGCGGCGCCCACGGCACCCGAGGTCACGCTGTTGCCGCTGTAGCCGCCGATCAGATTCGGGCTGGTCGCGTTCGGCTCCAGGCGCAGCGCGCGGGCGTTGTTCACCCGCACTTCCAGGGCCTGGTTGTCCGTGGTGCCCAGAAAGTGCGTGGTCGGGTTGGTGCCGCTGTTGCCGGTCAGCCGCCAATAGGCGGTATCGTGGTTGTGATCGGAGCGGGCGACGGTGGTGGCTGAGCCGCTGCCGGCAAAGTTGACGCTCAGCGTCACGTCGCCGCTGGTGCCGCCGCCGGTCAGCCCCGCCCCGGCGTACACCGCAGTGATGTCGCCTGCCCCGCCCGCCACCGGCTCGCAGGTCACCGTGCCGTCGGCGTTGATGACGCGGATGGCGTTGCCGCTGCTGCATGTGCCGCTGACGCGCGCCTGGATGAGCGCGGTGTTGACGCTGAACTGGTTGCCCGTCAGCGTCAGGCCGGCGCCGGCGGTGTAGGTGGTGTTGTTGTCCACCCCGTCGGCAAAGCCAGCCGGGACGCCGGTCAAGCTGCTCCACGGCGCGGCCCGGCTGTAGAGCGCATAGGGTGCGGCGGTCAGCGCCTGGCGGGGGGCAAGCGGGGCGTAGGAACCGCTCCCCGCCGGGCAGCGCACGGCGATCTGTAGCCAGCGGGCGTCGCCCTGGAAAGCGCCGGTGCCAAAGTCCAGGTCAGGGATGGTGAAATAGCCGTTGCTCACCGGGACGGTGGTCTTTTCCTGGGTCGCGCCGATCTGCGCTCCGCCACTCGCGGCATCCCACAGGCTGAACTGAAAGTCGCAGTCATCACTGACCAGCTCCTCCCCGCTCCTCAGTTGGCCCTGGTAGGTGAAAGCGGTGCCGAATGGGGCCTGCGCCTGGGCTTCTTCCGGCGGCTGCGGCCCCTGGGCCTGCGCCCATCCAACAGCCAGGGCCAACAGAACGATCAACAGAACACTGCCGAACAGGGTCCGCTTGCCTTTCATCTTGCCTCTCCTTCTTTCCGAATCGCCTGCACTCCTTCGTCCGGCGGCGATGACAGGGGCGCGACGAACCGCTCGATGAACGCCAGCAATTCACGTACCTCACGAAATGCCACCCCCTCACCGCTCTGCACATGCTCAATGCGCCCCCGCCAGTCCATCGTTTGATCGGAATCCACTCCATGCCTTTCCCACCAGAAACGAACGACAAAGGTATTCTGCGGCTGTTCTGCGTGTTCGGGCATACATCCTCCAGAAATGAAAAGACTGCTCTCTCAGAGAGCAGTCTATCAGAGCGGGGTCAAAAAACTATCAAAAGGCGGAAAACCTTCAAATCATGGAGCCCACTTTGCAGCTTCCAGGTAACGCTGCCGCTGCTGCGGCTCGGGGATACGGCCGGCCTTGGCGGCGATAACGGCATCGGCCAGGCGGGTTTGCTCGTCTGCCTCCTCTGCCCGGCCCAGGGCCCGCAGGGCGTGGGCATAGGCGTAGTAGGCCTGCTCGGTGCCGATCCAACCCTCGTCGCTCTGGGGCACCAATTGAACAGCGCGTCCGGTGTGCTCCAGGGCGGCCGCGGGATCGCCTCGCTCCAGCAGGGCCAGCCCCACTTCCAACTCGGCCCACATCTCGCACGCCGAGATGGCGAGTTCGCGGGCAATATCCACGGCCTCGGAAGCGTGGCCCAAGGCCGCCACGGCATCCCCCGAACGTCGCTCGGCCCGCGCCAGCGCCGCGAGAGCGGCGGCCAGATTGCCCCGAGATTCGCTTTCGCGGGCCACGGCCACGGCTTCGCTCAGGTGGCCTTGCGCGACCAGAGGCTGGCCGGCAGCCATCTCCGCCAGCCCCAACCCGACCAGCGCCTCGGCCAGACGCCGGCGGTGGCCGATCGGGCGGGCCCGCTCGGCGGCCTGTCCCAGCCAGTGAAGTGCCTGGGTACCGTCGCCCAGATGGTAGAAAGCGAAACCGAGTCCCATCTCGGCCGCCACACGCCCATGCTCGGTGCGCAACTCCTCCTGGAGGACAAGCGCCTGCCGAAAGCAATCTGCGGCGGCCCCATAGTCCCCCTGACCCAACTGGCAGGAACCCAGTTGGATCAGGCCATAAGCCTCGGCGGACCGCGCGCCGATGCGCCGGGCCAGGGTCAGGTGTTCGGTCAGATACTCCCTTGCTTCGGTCGGTCGTCCCATTTCCTGGTAGACGGCGCCGATGTCCAGCCCGGCCCAGGCCAGGCCGTTGTAGTCGCCCAGCGCCTCGTGGTCGGCATAGCATTCCTGGTAACAGCCAAGCGCGCGGGCATAGTTGCCCAGGTGGAAATGCACATAGCCCAGGATGTGCAGGATGTGCCGCCGTGTCTCGCGATCCCCCTCTGCGGCCATCGCCAGGGCCGATTCGAGGGCCGCCAGCGCCGGCCGGGGTTGTCCCAAAAAGTAGTGGGCGAAGCCGATCTGGGTCAGCAGGTAACATCGGGTCGCGGTGTCCTCCAGACGCTCGGCCAGGGTCAGGCCCTCTTCTGCCGTGACGATGGCTTGCCGGTATTGCGCATCCAGATTTAGGTAGCGGGCGCGCTGGCTCAAGGCTTTCAAGCGCACGTGCGCATCGCCGCTGGCCCCGGCCAGGGCCTCCAGCGACGCCAGATCGGCATCGCGTTCGGCCAGGTGGGCCTGCAGGTAGCGCGATTCGGCGCGGTCGCTCAGAACCTGTTCCCGAAGGCGCAGGCAGTCCGGTCGCCGGTAGTCGGGGTCCACCTCTTCCAGCAGGCGCAGGATCCGATCCTGATGCTCCTCCGCCTCCTGCCAGGCGAACACCGCCGTCGCCCGCTGCGCCGCCAGCCTGTGGTAGTGCAACGCCTTTTCCACCTCGCCTCCGGCATCAAAGTGGTGCGCCAAGACGCCGGCCATGGTGGGTTCATCCGCATACAGGCCTTCCATCGCCTCA
Organism: Thermoflexales bacterium; assembly: GCA_014360895.1. Taxonomy (GTDB): domain Bacteria; phylum Chloroflexota; class Anaerolineae; order B4-G1; family DUEL01; genus SpSt-77. Next base: position 3,102 of record JACIWQ010000136.1, read on the forward strand.
CCGACCCGGCGATGGAGTCGCCGCCGCCGGCGGTGGTGGATGCCGGTGTAGGTTGCCTCCTGCACCAAATGATGCACGAACTCGTAGTCCTGTCCACCGATGCCGCTGCCCTCGCAGAGGAATCCCCGCCGCAGGAGTTCGTCCATCGTTTCCAGAGCCGCATCTTCATCCACTCCCAGCGCACAGCGGACAAGGTCGTAATCGAAGGCGCGCCCCGCCACCGCCGCGCAGGCCAGCCACTCGCGGGCCGGCCCGGAGAGATGCCCCAGCCGCGATTCGATCAGCGCACGGACGTCGCCAGGCACAGGCAGCGGGCCTTCGGGCAGCGGGATTTCCGCGAGTGCCCGTAGCGTCTCGATGGCAAAGAAGGCATTCCCTTCGGTATGGGCATACAGGCGTTGCGCCAGCCCAGCCTCGCCCTGGAGGGTGTGTCGAACCAATTCGTCGATCGCCTCCTCCGAGAGTCGCTCCAACGCGAGGTGCTGCGCCAGGCCATCGCGGGCCCATTGCGCCGCCATCGTCGCCAGCGCGTGGGACTCGTCGATCTCCTCCGGGCGAAAGGTGCCGAGGCACAGCACGCGCATATTCCCGATCTGGCGCACCAGGTAATGGATCGCGGCAAGCGTTGAATCGGTCGCCCAGTGCAGGTCTTCCAACACGATGAGCAGCGGCGTCCGCGAGGCAAAATGGCGGATGAATGTGGCCACGGCGTGGACCAGGATGTCCTGGTGTTCCGGCCGTAGAGGGACAGGAGGAGAGCCGGGCGAAGTCAGCCGGGCGGCCATCTCCGGCAGGAGGCGGGCAACTTCACCGCGCACCCACGCCGGTAGGGCCGGTACGGCGGACTCTTCCTGCATCACCAGGTCGCGCAGGGCTTCTGCCAGCGGCTGGTAGGGAAACATATGCTCCGGCTCGTAGCAGCGTCCGCGCGCGACTATTCCGCCGCGCCAGCGCACCATGGCGGCGAACTCCTCGGCCAGGCGCGTCTTCCCGACACCGGCTTCGCCGCCGATGAGGACCAGGCCGCCCTGTCCCTGCACCGCTCGCTCCCAGCGCACCTGCAGCGCAGCCATCTCCCGCGCGCGCCCGACGAACGGCGGTCGCTCCAGAGTGCCCCGTCGCGGCACCGCCCTTGCCGGGAGCGGTTCGACCAGCAGAGGGATGACAAACTGGGCACCGAGGATGCTTTCGGCCTGCTGGAGCATCTCGGGGGAGGGGGGAAGATAGAGTTCTTGCCAGCGCGTTTCGCAGCAGCGTTGCCACTGGCGCCGCGCCCCTGCCACATCGCCCAGGGCGACGAGGGCGCGCATCGCCGCGAGGTGGATGTGTTCCATCAGCGGATCGTGAGCCAGGCACTTCTGTGCGTACGCCAGCGCGGCCCCGGCATGGCCCTGGGATTCATACCAGGAAACAAGCCGGCCCAGGGCATCGAGATAGAGGGCTTCCAGGCGATAGCGCTCCTCCAGACACCAATCGTCGTAGAAGCCTTCCAGAAGGTCACCCCGGTAAAGGTCAACCGCTTGCCGCAGGTGGTCGGCGGCACGTCTTTCGTCCGGTTCTTTGCGGTTCATGGCCAGGTGCTCTTCAAACTCGGCCACATCGAGCGAAAATGAACTGGCCGGGTTGAATTGCACGGAGGTGGAATCGGCAAGGAGATAGCTCTCGCCGAGCGCTCGGCGGATGTGCCACAGGGCTGTAGCCAGGGAACGGCGAGCATGGACATCGTCGCGATCTCCCCAGAAAAGCGTGGCGAGTTCATCGCGCGAGCGAGGCCGATGGCGGTGTAAGATGAGATAAGCCAGGAGCGATTGCGTCTTGTGCGTAGCAAGAGGCGGCAGCAGCTCATCATCGCGTCGAAATTCCGGACGTCCAAAGAGGTAGATAGCCAGGCCGGAATGGGAGGGCTTCTCAAAGTGAATGATAACCACTTTACCTTACCTCAAACATCATGACCAACACATCTCCTCAGATCGGGCAGATGCGCGCTAAACGATCCTGAACCCTTCGTGGCGAGAGACCCGTCCCTCCCCACCGACTGCCACAAAGAACGCGGACAAATCCGTTGTCCAAGTCCCAGCGGATAGCCCAGAGAGTGCATCTGGACTATCCTGCGAACTTTGTCGCTTTTCCCCCGGCTTGTCCAGCCGGTTTCAAGCGAACAGGTCGCACCAGCGGCGGGTTGGGCCGCCGCTCTGTTTGCCGCATACTGCCCTTTCCGCTACCTGTGGCAGAGCGCGCGCCATGTAATGTTCATCCTAACTCGCTGAGCACAGCGACAAATTCATCAACGGCATTTTTCAAGAAGCGTGTGTAGTCATCCTTTGGAATTACCACTGGTAAGGAGCGCCCGTTTTCGATACTTCCGACCCGGTCTTTTAGTTGGTGTAGCAAACGAATTGCGCAATCAAAGGAAACAAACTCCAATCCCGCGATTGGCTCGAACGGCAATGATGGTTCCTGGATTGCTCTGAGAAAGGTCGCAGAGTCAGCGAGGTCGTACTCTTCAACATTAGCTCTCAGCAAGGTTCTCAATTCATCAGGCCGCAAATTGCTAGGGGTAATAACTTTGAGGTCACCGCATGAGCGCGGAAGAATTTATCAAGCCACAAGTGAGAGTAGTATCCCGTAACAAATGAAAGCCTTTCAACAGCACAACCGTGCCAGGATAGATGGGTTGCTTTCAAGAAAATGTCAAGGTCTGGCTCCATATTATCTCCGGCGAAGTGATAGGAGCGAAAACTCTCGTTGTCCTCGCGGTCGAAGCAGTCAGGCGCGATGCTTCCCAGCACAAAGTAGACGGTATCGTAGTCTGCTTCTACTCGTGCGAGACTCATTCTCGCAAAATTGATATGTGTATTGATGGGTGGCATTGTGCACCTTCAAAGGGGTGCCACATAATATTTTGCTCCACGCAACCAGCGGCCCAACGGTCGGGTTCAGCCGCGTTGCGGAGCGAAGCGCCGGGTAGCCGGGGGGCATTGCTGCCCCCCAGCCCCCTAAGAACCGTGCGTGACAGTCTCCCGTCACACGGCTCAAGCCCCTCAAACGCCTTGCCAAGCAAGACGCGGTAACACCCACTACAACTGTGTTACCTGCACGATACTCCCCTGTGGCTACCCAGAGACCACCAGCCTCCTGAGGCGCACCAGCAGGTCTGGCCTGCCGTCATCTGCTTTCCTCACAAGGGTAGTTGGTCAGGCTTTCTCGTGCCGAGGGACCCGTCGGAAGTCTGCACTCCTTCGCTTCGCTCAGGACAAGCTCTTTCGGGTTGGGTATCTCCACCGAGGGGCAGGTTGCCAATCTGCCCCGACAGGTGGCCCTATCCGCCCCATTACAGGGCGGCCTTCGCTTTTTCCGACTTCCTCTACCCGCTGCACCGTCCCCTTCCCTTACGGTCCGGATACCACCCCGTTGGGTGGGGCGCAACGGGCTTACCCAGTTGACTGGGATGGAGATGCGCTGCGGTTCGGCTTCGCCCTGAGGCTCTGCCCGAAGGGTTGGGGTCTGTCTCCCGGTGGGGACGATGGGTGTTGCTGGCGGTCGCTCCCTACCGCCAGTCCGCCCCACATTGCCTTTTTGGCTACGGCCTTTCAGCCCCTTTGGCCGCTTCCGACTGACGAGATGTGCGACCCTTCACTTCCGTTCAACCTTCCGCTGCTTCCCTAAGCTGCTCCCGTCTTGAGGCTGACCGGTTGAGGCCATTGTCCCCAGGGCTTCGTACAGAGCCGTTACCAGCAGTGCACGCCTGGGTAGGGACACCTGAACACCACAGGGCCTACGAATCGTAGTACTCCATCAACAGCCCTTTGCTGGTCGCAAGAAGGCGGCGTCGGCTGGTTACAGTAGGCAGGAACCTCCCGATTCCCACCCCTGCTTCAGAACCGGACGTGAGGCTTTCGCACTCATCCGGCTCCTTGCCCCACGAGCCGTTGTCATCGGTATCCTCTTGGGGACGATTACTCCTCCCCAGGACTTGGCCCATGCACCCTCGGGGTTGGACTTTCCGTCCGGTCCTCGATCCGCGATAGACTATCGCGCTCGCCCAAGACTCAAACCCTTCCCGTACCTGTGCCCTCTCGTGTAGCAGCCCCACGTCAGCATATCCCAGGCATTACCCTGGGCCTTCGCTTTCCTTCGTGGCCTCAGGACAGGCTTGGGGTATCCTACTCCGTCAGGGCTTGCGGCCCGGTCGCCTGCTTACCCCCCAGAGGGGGGTGAGAGCCCCTGACGGGTTTCCCTGTTCCGTATGTCCATTTTCCGTGACCTTAGGGTGGTACTCTACGCCGTGCCCCTCGCATCGGATGGATACCACGTAGCCGCTTAATACGTGGCCGAATGGAGGCCTTCCCCTTTTGGGCCTGCCTATCAGCCGCTTTGGCAGGGTCCAACTCACGGCGCTTCCACTACACCTTCGCTTGCGCTGTCCATCGTCGCCTGCTGGGGGTGTTGCCGCCTGCGGCTGGCGGCTTAACCCCTTTTCGCCCTTGCACTCCGCCGTGCGTTCACCACGCGCACAACGTAGGGTGATGCGGTCACTCCTCTGCCTGGAGGTCAGGAGTTGGTGAAGCTTCACCGCACCTGAATGGACACACAGTTATCAAAGTTCAGAATGTGCCGGTCATCCTTCCCTTTGCTACCCATCCCCCGCTCTCGCGGTTTCGGGTAAACGGGTCGCACGAAGCGCGTGTTGGGCGGCATCTCATACTACTTACGAATAGGCTGGCGTAAGACGGTCTTTAGTTTCTCTGCTGCCGTCCTTCGCGGATCGCTCAGGTATATCTCGTGATGCTTCCCGTTTGGCTCATAGCCATTTTCTCTGATGAAACTATGAAGCCTGGCTATTGTTGGCTCTTCCGCAGCGTAAGGCCCAATGTGCATAATTTGAGCCGACAGACCTTCGTGGTAGTTTTCGAATCGCACTCTCTCCAGCGCGGGAAGGCCCTTCTTCTCTCTGACTTCGTCCAGGGCTTCTGCAACCATCTCAGCCGTAACGTATTCCGGCTGCATTATCATCGCCGTCCACTTCCAGATCGCCTTATTGCTCATACTGAACCGAGTTGGCTCGTCCGTCCACCATAACCCTTCCAAAGGCATCACAGCGTAGTCTATGCCGATGCTCTTCTTGACTCTGAATTTGAGAGCGTAGGAGAGGGAGAAAAGCACTTCCATTGCCTGTTGATACTCCGGAGAAACATTGGGGTCGCCGATGCCATCAACCATCAGAAAGTTCATCGGTGGAACATCCACCACCGAGACTTCCCTGGCCGATGGATTGTAGAGATGCTTCAAGTCCTTCTTGAGATCAACTTTAGCCATTTTGCCCTCCTTTTGGCAGGCTTTGCCGCCCAACGAGTCGCGCTTGAGC
>JACIWQ010000137.1 GCA_014360895.1 Thermoflexales bacterium
AGCGGCCGCGCCCCCGATTATCCGACCATAGAGGCGTTGGAGATTTTCGCGGCTCAGGCCGCGGCGGCGATAGAAAACGCTCGTCTGCTGGAAGACCTCCAGCGGCGGCTGGACATTCTGGCTACGTTCAACGACCTGAACCGGGCCGTCACGGCCCGCCTGGACCTGCGCGGCGTCCTGCAGACCGTGGTGGACGCTATCCCGCGCCTGTTGCAGTGCCAGGGCAGCGTCGTCTTCCTGCGGAATCCGGACATCGGACGGTATGAGGCGCGCGCCGCTCACGGACATGATCTCTCCTCCCTCCGGGAGCGCTCGTTTGCTCCCGGCGAGGGGATGGTGGGGGAGGTGGCCCGGAGCGGGATGCCGCTCTCTGTGGCGGATGCCGCCACGGTGGGGAGCGCCTGCTACATTCCCCGGGGCGCGGTGGCCCTCGCACCGCTGGTTATCGGCGGGGAGGTCGTGGGCGTCCTGGCCGCCGACCGCCCTACCCGTGAAACCTTCACTCCCACCGACCTGGCCGTCCTCACCGCCCTGGCTGACCAGGTGGCTGTGGCTGTTCAGAACGCGCGCCTCTTTGAGGAATCGGTGGAGCGGGCCCAGGAACTCTCCACCCTCCTGGAGGCCACCAGTGCGCTGTCGTTCACTCTGGACCTGGATTGGGTGCTCTATGCTCTGGGCGAGCGCCTGCTGGACCTCACTGGCGCCGATGGCTGCGTCATCTCCGAATGGGACCGGGAGACCGATCGGGTCATTGTCACCTGGGAATCCCGGGGGGAGGCGCCGCCGCTGGCTTGCCGGACGTACCGGTCCTCTGAGTATCCGGTGGTGCAGGAAGTCCTCCTGACCCAGGAACCGGCCACCCTGACGGCGGATAACCCGGAGGGTCGGCTCCTTCTTCAGGAGCGGGGGGCTGGTGCGCTTCTGCTGGTGCCAATGGTCGCCCGTGGGCAGACGATGGGACTGGTGGAACTGGAGCGGCAGCAGGACACCCGTCCCTTCACGCCCAACGAGGTCCGCATAGCGCAGGCGCTGGCCAATCAGGCCGCAACGGCCATCCAGAATGCCCGTCTCTACGAAGAAATCCGCCGGTTCACGGAGGAACTGGAGCAGCGGGTGGAGGAACGCACCCGCGAACTGGCCCGGGCCCTCCAGGACCTGACGGCCGAGCGGGACCGGATGGAGGCCCTCTACCGCATTGCCAGCCAGGTGGCCTCCAGCCTGGATGTGGGACAGGTCCTCCACCGGACGCTGGAGATTGTCACCCAGGTGACCGGAGCAGACCAGGGCTTCATCCTGCTGATGGACTCCCAGACGAGCACTCTGGTTCGCCGGGCCGCGGTCGGCGTGCCCACACACATCCCCATTACCGGCCTGCCCACCCGCTTCCGGCGCGGGGAGGGGTTGGCCGGATGGGTGCTAACCCACAACCAGCCTGTCTGTATCTCCGACCTCTCTACCGACCCCCGCTGGGTGCCGGGGCCGGAGAGCCAGGATCAGAAATCCGCTCTGGCGGTGCCTCTGGGGGTGGCAGGGGAGGTTCTGGGCGTTCTCCTTCTGTTCTCTACCACCCCCGGCTACTTTACAGAAGACCACCAGCGACTGGTGGAGGCGGCAGCTGCCCAGATCGCCAACGCGGTGAACAACGCTGCCCTTTATGACCTCATCCGTCAACAGGCCGAAGACCTGGGGGCAATGCTGAAGCAGCAGCAGGTGGAGGCGGCCAAGAGTCAGGCCATCCTGGACGGCGTCGCCGACGGCGTGCTCTTCGCCGATGCTTCGGGGAGGATTGTCCTCTTCAATCCGGCGGCGGAGCGGCTCCTGGAAATTCCGCGCCAGCAGGCCATCGGACGGAGCATTCGGGAGATGCTGGGGCTCTACGGTGTGGAGGGCCGCAAGTGGCTGGAGGCGCTGGAGGACTGGGCCGCGCACCCGGCCGACCGCACGCCAGGGGAGTTCGTCGCGGAGCGGCTCCAACTGGGGGACCGCATCGTCAGCGTCCATGCCGCCCCGGTCATCCGGGGGACGGAGTACCTGGGCACGGTCTCGGTGTTCCGGGACATCACCGCCGAGGTGGAGGCCGACCGGGCCAAGAGCGAATTCATCTCCACCGTCTCCCACGAATTGCGGACGCCGATGACTTCCATCAAAGGCTACGCCGACCTGCTGATGCTGGGGATGGCGGGTCCCCTGGACGAACAGCAGAAGCACTTTATCGGCATCATCCGCAACAATGCCGAACGGATGGTCGCGCTGGTCAGCGACCTGCTGGACATTTCCCGGATTGAGTCTGGGCGGGTGCAGTTGGACCTGCGGGCCGTCCACATCCACGAGGTGGTGGAACAGGTGGCCTATACCCTGCAGGGGCGGGCGCAGAGCAAAGGGCTCACTCTGCAGGTGAACGTGCCCGCAGACCTCCCACCTGTCTGGGGAGATAGCAACCGGGTGGCCCAGATTCTCACCAACCTGATCAGCAACGCCATCCAGTATACCCCGCCGGGCGGCAAAGTGGCCGTCTCTGCCCATCTCAACGGGGATATGCTGGAGGTCTCCGTCTCTGATACCGGCATCGGCATTTCCAAAGAGAACCAGCGGAAAATCTTTGACCGTTTCTTCCGCGCCGACGACCCCTTGGTCCAGGAGACGCCGGGTACCGGCCTGGGGTTGCCCATCACCGCGTCCCTGGTGCAAATGCACGGGGGGCAAATCTGGGTGGAGAGCGAACTGGGCGAGGGGAGCACCTTCACCTTCACCCTCCCGCTGGCGACCGCCCGGGCCGAGGCCCCCTCTCCGACGCCATCCCCGGGCACCCTGGTGCTGGTGGTGGAGGACGATGCGGATATTGCCAACCTGATTCGGATTCATCTGGAGCGCGAGGGTTATACGGTGCGGATCGCTGGGCGAGGCGAGGAGGCGCTCCAGATGGCTCGCGAAATCCAGCCCGGCCTCATTACTCTGGATATTCTCCTGCCCGATATGGACGGGTTCACGCTCCTGGAGCGGTTAAAAAGGGATTCCCGCACAGCCCATATCCCGGTCATCGTGGTCTCCGCCGTTCCCGAGCGGGAGAAAGGGCTTCGGTTGGGGGCGTTGGACTATTTGGGTAAGCCCATAGAGGAGGAACGGTTGATAGAACTGGTGCGGCGGGTACTCCATCGGCAGGGGCTCATCCTGGTCGTGGATGACGACCGGGATAACCTCTCACTGATGCGGGAGGCGTTGCGCCGCCATGGTTTCAGCGTACAGACCACCGGGCAGGGGAAACGGGCCGTCCAGATTGCCCGGGAGACTCACCCCGCGCTGATCCTGCTGGACCTGAAACTGCGGGATGTGGACGGCTATCAGGTACTGCGGAATCTGAAATCGGACCCGCGCACCCGGGATATTCCGGTGGTGATGATGAGCGGGAGCGTGACGGACGAGGAACTGAAGGAGCAGCGAGCACTGGCCCTGGGGGCGGTGCGGTTTTTAACCAAGCCGTTTGCCATAGACGAATTCGTCCGGGAAATCTCTGCCCTGGTTCAACCGGCAACGGCATAAGGGAAGGAGGAGTATGCCCCGCATCCTAGTTGCTGAGGACGAGAAGGACATTCGGGAACTCATCGCTTTCACACTGCGATTTGCCGGTTTTGACGTTCTCCTGGCCACCAACGGCGCGGAGGCCGTGGAGGTCGCGGAGGCGGAAAAGCCCGACCTGGTCATTCTGGATGTGCGGATGCCCAAAATGAGCGGGTACGAGGCGTGCCGTCGGCTGAAAGGAAACCCGCAGACGGCGTCGCTTCCGGTCGTCTTCCTTTCTGCTAAAGGACAGGACTCCGAAATCCAGCAGGGGCTGGAATCCGGGGCGGAGGAGTACATCCTGAAACCCTTTGCCCCCGACGAGTTGATCCAGCAGGTCCGGGACATCCTCAATCGCCACACGTGAAAAGGGAAACGCGAAACGTGAAGTGAAAGGCGATCAGCGATACGCGATCAGCGATACGCGATATGAGCGCGGTCATTATTGAGGGAAAACTGGTCCACTACGAGGCCATCGGGCGAGGCCGGCCGGTCATCTTCATCCACGGCTGGCTCGGCTCCTGGCGCTACTGGATGTCGGCGATGGATGACCTCTCGGAGCGCTACCGGGCCTACGCGCTGGACCTCTGGGGGTTTGGAGATAGCGATCGCCGCCAGGATGGTTATTCGCTGAGCGCGTACGTGGACCAGGTGGAGCAGTTTATGGAGGAAATGGGCGTCTCCCGGGCGGTGTTGGTGGGGCATGGACTGGGGGGCGTGGTGGCCATCCGTCTGGCGGCCCGGGCGCCGGAGCGGGTGGACCGGCTGGTCGCGGTGAGTACCCCGCTGGTGGGCTCCGCCATCGCTCCCCCGCTGGCCACCTTTTCCAACCATCACAACGGAGAATGGATCAGCCGTATCCTGGGCCGCCGTCAGGCCTCTACCTACCCGGAGGTCCAGATGGAGGCGAATAAGACCGACCTGAACGCCGTCATCCGCAGCGTCCAGACGGTCTGGACGGAGGACCTGCGCCCGGACCTGGAGTCGTTCACATTCCCGGTGCTCCTGGTCTACGGGAAGAACGACCCGCTGATTCGCCCTCCGGAGGATAATTGGGTCAGCCGTTGGGAGGAGAATGTATATCTGGTCTCTCTGGAGGACTCCTTCCACTTCCCGATGCTGGATGAGGCGGCCCGGTTTACCCGCCTGTTGCGACAGTTCCTGGCACTGGGGAGCGAGGTAGGAGCCCTGGAGTTGCGGGACGAGTGGCGGCGGCGGACGCGATAAACGCTGTTCTTCCGATGAAAGGGGGGAAACCATGCGCAAACCTGTTCTCTGGCCCGGAATCATCGCTTTTGCCCTCGCGGTCCTGGTACCGACCGTCGCCCTGGCCGCTCCTCTGGTCCAGGAGGAGGTGCCGGCGGATGCCCTCTGGATTACCCTGGCGCCACTGATCGCGATTGCTACCTTCGTGGAGCGGATTCTGGAGATTTTCTGGGATCGCTGGGAGGCCCCCGGCGTCTGGCCGAACCGAAAGGGCGTCCCCAATTCCTCCGCTCCAGATTACATCCGCTCCAAAAAGGCGTGGTCCCAGTGGCTGGGCACCCTGGTCGCGATTTTCGCCATCGGCCTGACCAACGTCCGCATGTTCCGCCTCCTCGGATTTGATGTCCTCTTCTCTAACCTTCTTCTCTTTACCTCCGGCGTCGGCGGCATTTTTGACCAGTTCACCGTCGGCACGCTGATTGACTGGCTGCTCACGGCGGGGATCATCGGCTGGGGCGGGACCGAACTGGTCCACAACATCATTGAGGGGTTGATCAAGGGGCGAAATCTCTGGAAGGAGATGCGGGAGGTGGAGGCGGGGCGCAAGTCCATCTTGGATGCCCGTTTCTTCGGCGAATACATCGCGCCCGAACTGGAGAAGCGCGGTGTTTCCGTCACCGGCCTGCGCAATCTGTTCCAGACGCTGACCTCGGTGGGCCTGGCTCCCGACCCCCTGCTGGCTTCCCTGACCACCGGACAGGTGGACCGCTTGCTGGCCCAACTGGCGGCCCACCCGGATACGGCGCCCGCCGCCCAGGCCATCCGCACGTTCCTGGACGGAGTCCCGCCGGAGAAGCGACCGGAGATTCCCAACCTGCTGGCCCTGCTGACCCCGGAGCAGCGCCGGCGATTCCTGGGGGCATAAACCAATCCGCCCGCAGGTTTCTCACCTGCGGGCGGATTCCTGATGACTATCGTGGCCTTTCCGTCAGCGTGACGTTCACCCTTATCTCCTGCCCTCCCCGGAAGAGGGTCACCTCCACGGTCTCCCCCACCCGTGTCTGGGAGTCCAGATAGACGTTCAGTTCCTGGAGCGTCGGCACCGGGTGGCCGTTGATGGCGGTAATGATGTCGCCGCCGACCGGAACCCGGTACCCCCCGATGCGGGCAATCTGATTTCCGCCCCGGATGCCCGCCCGGTCCGCCGGTCCACCCTGCGCCACGTCCAGCACCAGCAGCCCTTGCTCCACCGGCACTTCCATGCCGACCTGCCGCAACGCCTGAACCCACTCCGGGGTCAGGGAAAGGACCGATACGCCCAGCCAGGGATGGGGATACCGTCCCTCAGCGATCAGGTGCGGCACCACCCGCCGCACGGTGTTGGAGGAGACCGCGAACCCGATGCCTGCCGATGCCTGGCTGGGGCTGATGATTTGGGAGTTCACCCCGATGACCCGTCCCTGCAGGTCCAGCAGGGGGCCGCCGGAGTTGCCGGGGTTGATGGCGGCGTCGGTCTGGATGGCCTCCCCGATGAAGCGGCCGTCGGGGCTCTGGATGACCCGCCCCAGCGCGCTGATGATGCCCATCGTCATCGTCCCTACCTGCCCGAAGGGGCTGCCGATGGCGATGACGAACTGCCCCACCCGCAACTGGCCCGAATCCGCCAGTGGCAGCGGGGCCGGGAGGTTCTCCGCCGGAATACGGATGACCGCCAGGTCCGACGACGGGTCCACGCCCACAATCTCCGCCTGGAACGAGCGACCATCGGCCAGCGTCACCACCACCGACTCGGCGTTCTCCACCACGTGGTAGTTAGTGATGATGTGTCCCTGGTCGTCATAAAGGAACCCGGAGCCCGTCCCCTCCTGAGGGATGGGTTGCATGAAGAAGTCGTAGGTGATGATGCGGGAGGTGATGTTGACCACTGCCGGTGCGGCCTGCTCGTAGATGGCCTCCACCCGGGCCTCCAATGCGTTGAACGCTTCGGCGGGGACGGTGGGCAGGACCGGCGGTGCCGCGGTCGCGGTGGGTGGGATGGTCGGTGCCGGAGTGGGGCTGGGCAGGACTGCTGCCGGGAGGGCGCAGGCGACGCCCAATCCCAGCACAAACACCAATGTCAATATCGCTCGCCAACGGGTTAAGGATGCCATTTTGCACCTCCTAGTCTCTCAACAAAAAAGCGACCCGCCGGGGGTCGCCTTTTTGCTCCAGCGCGGGTGGAAGCGAGCCGGCCCTATCCGGTCAACAATTCCCGCACAACCTCATTGACCAGCCGGCCATCGGCGCGCCCTTTCATCCGGGGCATCAGCGCCTGCATCACGGCGCCCATATCCCGGGGGCCGGTTGCCCCCACCTGGGCGATGACGGCGCGGGCTTCCGCCGCAATCTCCTCACGGCTCAACATCCTGGGGAGGTAGGATTCCAGAATGGCCAGTTCCGCCTCCTCGTCGGCCAGCCGGTCTGCCCGAGGGGTCCCCCGCAGTTCCTCAATCGTCTCCTGGCGCCGCTTGACTTCTTTCTGGAGGACGGCGATCAGAGAGGGTTCGTCCAGTTCACCCCCGCGATCGGCCTCGGCCAACTGGATGGCCGCCAGTGTCATCCGGATGACGGCCTTGCGCCGCTCGTCCCGGTTCCGCAGCGCTTCTTTCAGGTCCTGCTGCAGGCGGTCTTTCAGCCCCATTCCTGGAATTCCTCCCGGAGAACGGACATCATATGGGAATCGTGGTACCTGCCCTCAAAGAAGGCGACCTGCCGACGCGTCCCCTCGTAGCGGAAGCCGGCTTTTTCGTAGCAGCGGCGGGCCCGCGCGTTCTCGTCAATGACCTCCAGTTCCACCCGATGGAGATTCAGTTCCTCAAAGGCGAAACGGAGCATCGTGCGGACCGCGTCGGTGCCATATCCCTGGTCCCAGTACGCTTTCTCCCCCAGGACGATGCCGAGAATAGCCCAGCGGTCTTTCCAGTTGACCCGGTGCAGGTCAACGTTGCCGATGGTCACCCATTCGTCCCCTACCCGGGCCTCTATGGCGAACAGGAACAACTCCCGGCGCTGCTGACGCTGGAGCATGTCCTCAAACCACTGCTCTTCCTGCGCGGTGGACATCGGAGCATACGCCACCAGGTACCGGCGCACTTCCGGATTGTTGAACCAGCGGACGAAGGTGGGGATGTCGGACCGCTCTATGGCCCGCAGACGGACCCGCTCTCCGTGGATCATAGCCGTGCCTCTCGCTGGGGCATATTCGGACTATCCGTACCGTTGCAGACTGCGCATAGTTGTCCGGCGGCTCTTGCGCAGTTTGGCCGCCTTTCGGCGCTTCCGGAGAATGGTAGGCGGTTCGTAGAACCGGCGCCGCCGAATCTCGGAAAGGATGCGCTCGTTCTGGACCTTTTTGTTGAACCGACGCATCAAGGAATCCAGCGATTCTCCCTCTTCAGCAACAACTCGCGCCACGCCCTTTTCACCTCCTCTCGTTGTTGGATAACGGCGTTCCCAATTATAACTATCTCCCAAAGGTTGTCAAGCGCAGTGCCAAAGCCCGGAAATTTTTGCGGCGGCCAGAAGCCGCCGCAAAATCTTCCCACTTGTGCGGTTGATTTATTTAACCGCGAAGGACGCAAAGAGCGCAAATTCTTTAGAGTTTCTTTGCGTCCTTGGCGCTCTTTGCGGTTTTGAAAAGGTGCCT
>JACIWQ010000138.1 GCA_014360895.1 Thermoflexales bacterium
TTTGCGGCGACCTTCGGCCGCCGCAAAACCCCATCTCTACTCCATTATGGTGAAAGCCACATGATTCGGGTCAAAGCGAAACTTTTTGCCACTCTGCGGCGGTATTACCCCGAACTGGGCATCGGTGAGGGGATAGAGGTGGAACTTCCGGATGGGGCAACGGTGGGGCAACTGATTCACCGCCTGGGCCTGCCCGCCGACCACGTGCGGGTAGTCTTCATCAACGGCATCGCCCGGGACGAATCCCACCCTCTGTCCGATGGCGACGAGGTCGGCATATTTCCTCCCGTAGGGGGAGGGTAGGGCGCCGGAGCGCAAGGACGGTGAACGTGCCAGGCATTTCTGAAAGTGCCTGGCACGTTACAGATGGCAATCTGATAGGGGTAGTTTTATGACCGCGTATCTCCTCGTCTTCGCCGGGGCGCTGGTGCTGAGCATTGCGCTGACTCCCCTCGCCCGTTATCTGGCCCCTCACCTGGGCATCATAGACCACCCCTCGGCCCGCAAAGTGCATCGGTCCCCCGTCCCGCGCCTGGGCGGCGCCGCCATCTATCTGGCCGTGCTGGCCGCCGCCATCGCGCTGGGGGAACGGTACAACTTCGCCCAGTTCGGCTCCATCATCGTCGGCGCCACCGCCGTCTCGTTCATGGGGTTGGTGGATGACCGATGGGGGCTGCGCCCGGTGGTGAAACTGGTCGGGCAGATTCTGGCGGCCCTCCTCCTTTGGGCCACGGGCGTCCGCGTGGGCACGTTCGGCCAGCCGGTGGTGGATTTCCTGCTGACCGTGTTCTGGGTGGTCTACATCACCAACGCCATTAACCTGCTGGATAACATGGATGGGCTGGCGGGCGGGGTCACGGCCATCGCCGCCGCCTACTTCGCCCTGATGTGCTCCTTCAGCGGGCAGTACCTGGTGGGGGCACTGGCCGTGGCGGTCCTGGCGGCCTGCCTGGGCTTTCTCTTCTACAACCTGAACCCCGCCAGCATCTTCATGGGCGATTCGGGGGCCCTCTTTCTGGGCTTCATGCTGGCGGCCATCGGGATCAAACTCCGCTTCCCGGAGAACGTCACGTTTGTGACCTGGATGGTGCCGGTGCTGGTGCTAGGACTGCCGGTTTTTGATACCGCGCTGGTGACCCTCTCCCGCCTGCGTCGGGGGCTGAACCCGCTGACGACGCCGGGGAAAGACCATGTCTCCCACCGGCTGGTGGCGGCGGGGCTCTCCCAGCGGGAAGCCGTGCTGACCCTCTATGTGGTGTCGTTCGTCCTGGGGTTGCTGGCGGTCTTCGTCACCCGCGCATCGGTGGCGGAGGGGTACATCGTGGGGGGAATCGTCGCGCTGGGGGGATTGTTCGGCCTCTGGCGGCTGGAGCGGCCGCCGTTCTGGGGGAATCGGTCCCCGAACCGGTAACCACCCTTCACGTTTCACTCTTCACGTTTCACTCCTCACGTTTCACCCTTCACGTTTCACCCTTCACGTTTCACCCTTCACGTTTCACCCTTCACCTCGTCTCCCGCTGGGCCTCTATCACGTTGGGGACTTTAGAGATGCGGGCCAGCACCCGGCCCAACTGGCCGATGTCGGTGACCTCCAGCGTGAGGTAGATAGTGGTCAGGTTCTGATTCCGGCTGACGCTCAGCCCGGCGATGTTCACCCCCTCCTTGCTCAGCACCCCGCTGATGTCGTGAAGAAGCCCCGTCCGGTCGTACGCCAGTACCGAGACCAGCACCGGGAAGGTCTGTTTCTGGGTCCCCCAGGTCACCTCTATCAGCCGTTCGGGGTGGCGCAGGTTGAGGATGTTGGGGCAATCCCGGCGGTGGACGGTAATGCCGTGCCCCTGGGTGACGTACCCGATGATGGGCTCGTCGGGGAGGGGGTGGCAGCAGCGGGCCAGCCGGGTGAGCAGGCCGCCGGTCCCCAGGACGTGGACCTCGTGGGAGACCGGGGCCGGTAGCGGGGCCGGGGGCGGAAGTTCCGGCTCCGGCTGCGCTTGTTGCCGGGCCTCCACCACCTTCGCCGCAATCTGCTGGCTGTTGATGTCCCCGAAGCCGACGGCCGCCAGGAAGTCCTCCACCTTCTCGTAGCCGAAGAGTGCCGCCACGGTCTCGTGGGGGAGTTCCCCCAACCCCAGCCGCTTCAGTTCCCGCTCCAGGATAGCCCGCCCCGAGGCGACGTTCTGCTCCCGGTCCTGTCGCCGGAACCACTGGCGGATTTTGTTGCGGGCGCGGGCGGTTTTGACGTACCCCAGCGCCGGGTTGAGCCAGTCCCGGCTGGGGCCGCCCCGTTTGGCGGTGATGATTTCCACCTGGTCGCCGGTTTTGAGGACGTAGTCCAGCGGAACCCACCGCCCGTTGACCTTGGCCCCCCGGCAGCGGTGGCCGATTTCGGTGTGGATGGCGTAGGCGAAGTCCACCGGTGTGGCCCCGGCGGGCAGGTCCACCACCATGCCCTTGGGGGTGAAGACGTACACCCGGTCCTCAAAGATGTCGGTCTGGACCGCCTCTATGAACTCCCCGGCGTCCTCCGCCTCGCTGCGGGCCTCAATCTGGGCCCGCAGGGCGGCGATTTTCTCCTCAAACAGCCGGTCCTGTGGTGTCCCCTCCTTGTACCGCCAGTGGGCGGCGATACCGTACTCGGCAATCCGGTGCATGTAGTGGGTGCGAATCTGGACTTCCAAGACCTTCCCGCCGATGCCCACCACGGCGGTGTGGAGGGACTGGTACATGTTCTCCTTCGGGCGGGCGATGTAGTCGTCAAATTCGCCGGGGATGGGGGTCCATAGGTTATGGACGACGCCCAGCGCGTGGTAGCAATCGGGGACCGTATCCACAATGGCCCGGATGGCGCGGATGTCGTAGACCCGCTCCAGGGGGATTTGCTTGCGCTGCATCTTGCGGTAGATGCTGTAGATGTGTTTGGGGCGGCCCGTAATCTGGGCGTTGATGCCTTCCAGCCGGAGGTGGTGCTGGAGGATGGCGATGTGCCGTTCAATATCGGCCTCCCGCTCCGGCGCCCGGGCCTCCAGTTCGGCCACAATCTCGCGGTACAGTTCGGGCTCCAGTTCCCGGAAGGCCAGGTCTTCCAGTTCTCCCTTCCACTGCCAGATACCCAGCCGGTTGGCCAGCGGCGCGTAGATGTCCATGGTCTGGCGGGCGATGCGTCGTCGGCGCTCCGGCGGCAGAGCGTCCAGCGTGCGCATGTTGTGCAGCCGGTCGGCCAGTTTGATGAGCATCACCCGCGCGTCCCGGGCCGTCGCCAGGAAAAATTTGCGCAGACTCTCCAGTTCCCGCTCGTCCCGTTCCCCCTCCCGCATCTTGCCCAATTCGTTGGCCCGCCCCAGTTTGGTCACGCCGTCCACCATTCGCGCTACCTCCGGGCCGAAGCGGGACCTCAGTTCCTCCAGCGAGACCCCCCGGTCCTCCACCACGTCGTGGAGGAGGCCGGCCGCGACCGTCTCGGCGTCCATCCGCAGTTCGGCCAGCAGCGCGGCAACGGCCAGCGCGTGCTGGATGTAGGGCTCGCCGGACTCCCGATACTGGCCCTCATGGGCCTGCGCGGCAAATTCGTAGGCGCGCGTAATCAGGTCCCGGACCTCCGGGCTGTCCCGGACCAGGGCGAGGACGTTCTCTATCGTCAGGAGGGGACGGGGGGCCGCAGTCATCGGTGCACGAACGGACAGAAATCTTAACATATCAGTATAGCGCGGATAGGGGATTTGTCAAAGAACTTGACAACAGCGCCCTTTTCGGGGATAACATGAATAGGCGGTAGGGGGTAGTGGGTAGGGGACAGTGGGTAGGGGGCAGGGGGCAGTCGGTAGTCGGTAGTCGGTAGTCGGTAGGGGGCAGGGGGTAATTGCTCCCTGTCACTGCGAGCGAAGCGAGGCAGTCCCCCAACCGGTCCAGGAGATTGCTTCAGGTGCTGCGCACTTTCGCAATGACCGGGTCGTCAGTGGTCAGTTGTCAGTGGTCAATAATCGGAGGTGAGCGATGACAACGTTCATCCTTCTCTCCAAAATCTCCCTGCGCAGTCCCGGTGAGGTACGGGCGCTCTCGGTGATGGATCAGGAGTTTGACCGGCGGCTGAAGGAGGAGTGCCCGGAGGTGCGGCGAATCGCCAGTTACGCCCTGCTGGGGGAGTACGATTTCCTGCACATCTTTGAGGCGCCGGACGCCAAGAGCGCGGCCCGGGTGGCCCTCCTGGCCAACGTCTTCGGCCATTGCACTACCCAGACCCTCACGGCCATCCCTTTTGAAGAATTCCGCGAGATTGTGGAGAAGATATAGGTGGAGGAGTATTGCATCGTCCTGACCACCGCCGGTACGGAGGAAGAGGCCCGGCAACTGGCAGGGGGACTGGTGGCGGGCAGACTGGCCGCGTGCGTCCAGGTCATGCCCGTCACCAGCACCTACATCTGGCAGGGGGAACTCCACCGGGACCCGGAGTGGTTGCTCCTGGTCAAGACCACCACCGCCCGCTACGGCGACGTGGAGGCCTTCATCCAGGAGCACCACTCCTACCAGGTCCCCGAAATCGTCCAGGTGCCCATCCGGCAGGGGCTGGAGGCGTATCTGGCGTGGGTGGGGGAGTCTACGGGAATATCTTCCCCGGATTCAGGATGTGGTGGGGGTCAAAGAGGTCCTTGATCCCCCGCATCAGGGCAATCTGGGCCGGGTCCAGCGCCATGGGCAGGTAGCGGCGGCGGGTCGCCCCGACGCCGTGCTCCCCGGTGATGGTCCCGCCCAGGGAGAGGGTGAGCCGGTAGATTTCCTCCGAGAGGACGGGGACCAGCGCCCGCCACTCCTCCTCCGGCATGGCGTCCTTGAGCGCGTTGACGTGGACGTTGCCGTCTCCGGCGTGGCCGAAGCAGACGATGCGCACCCCGTGCCGCCGGGCAATCTCCTTGATCCCCCGCAGGAGGGCCGGGATTTCGGCGCGCGGGACGACGACGTCCTCCATATGGTTGACTGGGCTCTCGTGTTTGAGCGCGTCCACGATGGCCCGCCGGGCCTCCCACAGCCGGTCCCGGGTGCGGGAGTCCTTCGCCACCAGCACGTCCCGCGCCCCGTGCGCCAGGCAGATTTCCCCCACGGCCTCAAACTCCGCGTCCAGCGCTTCCTGCCGGTTCCCGTCCAACTGGATCAGCAGGTGGGCCGCCGCGTCGTCGTAGGGGACGGTTTTCTGCAGGAGCCGCTCCGCCGCCAGGATGCTATCCTGCTCCATGAACTCAATGGTCGCCGGGAGGATGCGGGCGGCGATGATGTCGGAGACGGTGTCGGCGGCGGCCTGGAAGTCGTCGTACGGGACCAGCAGGTCCACCCGGAACTTGGGCAGGGGGAGCAGGCGCAGGATGATTTTGGTCACCACCGCCAGGGTCCCCTCGGAGCCGACGATCAACTGGATGAGGTTGTAGCCGGTGACGTTCTTGACCAGTTTGCCGCCGCAGGTGATGATGTCGCCGGAGGGGAGGACGGCCTCCAGCCCGCAGACGTAGTCCTTGGTCGTCCCGTACTTGACGGCGCGGGGGCCGCCGGCGCCCTCGGCGATGTTCCCGCCGATGGTACAGGAGTCCAGGCTGGCGGGGTCGGGTGGGTAGAAGAGCCCCTCCGCTTCCACCGCCCGGTGGATGTCGCCGGTGATAACCCCCGGCTCCACGGTGACCATGAGGTTCTGCTTGTCAATCTCCAGGATGCGGTTCATCTTCTCGGTGGAGAGGACGATGCCGCCGAAGACGGGGACGGCGCCGCCGCTGAGGCCGTACCCGGCCCCGCGCGGGGTGACGGGGATCCGCTCCCGCGTCGCCAGGCGGAAGATTTCGGCGACCTCGGGCGCGGAGTGGACGAAGACGACGACCTCCGGCTGGGCCCAGAGGCCGACGGTCTCGTCGTGGGCGTACTTTTCCAGCGCCTCCTCGTCGGTGCGGACGTTCCCCTCCCCGACGATCGCCCGCAGCGCATCTACAATCTGGGGGGTGACCCGGTTGTACATCCTCCCCTCCGGTGTTTTGCAGGACAACTGCTTGCAGTTGTCCTACGACGCCAGTACCCGCTCCGCCGCGGCCAGCCCGGCGCCGACGTCAAAGCGGTAGCCGGAGCGGGCCAGCGCCCACTCTATGGCCCCCAGCGTGGAGAGGATGTCCGAGGCGGTGACGGCGCCCATGTGGCCGATCCGGAAGTACCGGTCGCCGAGGGCCGGATGGCGCCCGGAGGCGACGATAATCCCGGCTTCCAGGATGAGGCCCAGAAGGCGCGCGTCTATCCCCTCCGGGTAGTAGACGGTGGTGAGGGTGTGGGCGGCCTTCTCCAGGCTCACGGGGACCAGTTTCAGCCCGATGGCCGTCAGGCCCGCCTTGAAGGCCGCGCTCAGGTGGCGGTGGCGGGCCCAGCGGGCCTCCATCCCCTCCGCCAGAATCTGCCCCAGGCTCACGTTCAACGCCCAGATAAGGTTGACCGGCGGGGTGCCAAAGTAGACGGGCTTGCGGGCCAGGTAGGACTCCATCACCGGGAGCCAGTTGGTCCAGTCCGCGTAGTAGGCCCGGACGGGGGTCTTCCGCTTCCGGAAGGCCTCCATCGCCCGCTCCCCAGCGACGACAATCGCCAGCCCCGGCGGGACGCCCAGCGCCTTCTGGGAGGCGGTGAGGGTCAGGTCTACCCCCCACTCCTCCATCCGCAACTCCTCCCCGGCCACGCTGCAGACGCCGTCCACGACCACCAGCGTCTCGTACTTCCGCCCCAGGTAGGCCAGGTTGCGGACGTCGGCGATGACGCCGGTGGAGGTGTCCACGTGGGTGACCGTCATCAGTTTGTAGGGCCCCTTCTTCAGTGCCTCCTCCACCGCTTCCAGCGGCGGGACGTCGCCGACGACGGGCGGAGCGACGGCGGTGACCTCGGCGCCGTGCCGCTCCAGGATGGAGACGAAGCGGTCGCTGAAGAAGCCGGTGACCACCACCAGCGCCCGGTCCCCCGGCTCTATCAGGTTGGCCGCGGCGATCTCCATCGCCAGCGTGCCCGACCCGGCGACGACGAAGGGCTGGCCGTTCGGCGCCAGGAAGACCTCCCGCAGCCGCTCCAGCGCCTGCCCAAAGGCCTCGGCGAAGTTGGCGGCCAGATGGCTGGTCGTGGGGAGGCCCATCGCCTGCAGGACCTCCGGGGTGAACTCTATGGGTCCGGGAATCATCAGGAGTTTGCGACCTTTCATTGGGTGACCTCCGTGAGACGTGAGACGTGATGCGTGAAACGTGAAACGTGAAACGTGAGATTCACTGTTGCAGGGCAAGCAAGTTGGGGTGGCAGGTCCAGATGCGAAGGCCTTCCACCTGGCCAAAATCGGCGTCGGTGGTGATGATGGCTCCGACTCCGAGGCTCAGGGTCGCCGCAGCGTGCAGAGCGTCCCGGGGAAGCAGACCGTATCGGGACATCAGCCCCAGGGCCTCCAGTGAGTGGTTTGCAGTCAGTTCCACCAGGAGCAGTCCGGGAATTTCCAGGATTTGTAGCGTCGCTTCCTCCAATCGGCCCGCGTAGGCCCGGACCCGTTCCGGGTGATTCCGCAGAAAGTTGAGCCAGCCCCGCTCTCCGTGTTCGCGCATAGCCTGAAGGCGGAGAAGGACGAACCAGATTTCGTCCAGCCCCAGGTTGGAAAGGAGCAAGGTTGTCCCCGCCTCTTCCAGCCGCCGGGCGAATTCCAGACACTCCGTGTGGTAAGTGGCATCTGCGACCAGGACGTTCAGCAGGAAGGAAGGGTCCAGATAAGCGATCTCCGGCGGCGGGTCCTGAAAACTAAAGACGAGTGGCGGATTCGTCAAATCCCCGGGCATCCAGCATTTCCTCCACGTTCACCTTGTGGCCGAACCGGAACATCCCCGCCAGTTCCGTCCAGGGGCTGGCCGGCCGTTTCCGGACCATCCCGAAGCGAAGCACCCGGACCCGCCGGCTGATTTCCTGCAGGCGGGGCGATAGAAACGCTCTCTCCCGGACTGGGCTTTTGGAAGGAATTGTATGGGTCATTGGTTACTCCCGTGAGACGTGAAACGTGAAGCGTGAAACGTGAAACGTGAGACGTGAAGCGTGAAATGTTTGCTCGGGCGCTATTCGGGGGCGGGCTTGCCCAGTGCCTCCCGGAGCAACCGCTCAAACTTCTTCTTGCCCATTCGCTCTCGCAGCCGGGCGAACCAGCGGAGGACGATTTCCCGCTCGGGGGTGCCGAGTTCCTCAAAGGTTGCCAGCGCCCGGGCCCAGAGTTGGATGGCGGTGTGGTACTCCCCCTCCAGTTCCGCCACCCGGCCCAGTTGCCCCCGGGACGCAGCAATCCCCCAAC
>JACIWQ010000139.1 GCA_014360895.1 Thermoflexales bacterium
AAATAGGCCCTACTTTCTGCCCATAACTGGAGCCACTCATCCCCGTGTCGGTACCTCCCGATACGGCATCAATCCAGTTAAAGCCCACCGAATCGTCCCACCAGTAGCCAAAGTCATCAGGGCCGCCGGTGGCCTGGGGAAGGGTACTTGTTGTCCCTGCCAGCCGCTCAGCACTTCCGGTCATATACCAAAGCCCCTCCGGCAATTGGTAAAAGGGGCCTTTCGGGAGATGAGGACTCTCCTGATATGATTGGGGCGGTTGCGGTCCCTGCGCGCCAATAGCCCCAGTGGTCAGAAGGACCAGCGCCAGAACAAGAAAGATGAGTATGAACGTTTTACCCTTCATTTTGCACCTCCTGTGGTTGGTAGATTTAACGGGTTCCCTGGCAAAGCCCCGGCATCCTGAGAGCGATCCATTTGCCACTCTGCTCACCGCCCCATGGCCGGATCCAGATTCGGGAACCGGTGTATTTAATGGTAAAATCCACAGACCGTACTCCCTTAGCCAAGTTAAACCGCTGATCAGTACGAATTTGCCCGGCCACAAAAGCCAGAATGCATCGGGCATACGCGGAATCCGTAAACACCAGCGCTTTGGCTTGGTTGAGCAAGCCTATGATTTCGTTCGCTGTTTGGGAAGAGTAGGCATCCCTTTCCCGAGCCAACCGCTCCGTGTAAGCCGGAGACAGATAAACATAAACCGTATCCCCATCACGGTTCCAAGAAATATGATTTTCCCCGGAACCGACTTTCAGCAGTTTCTCTTGGCGGAGAAGGGACACCATTCTCGGCGAGCGGATCCAACCATATGGACGACTCCCATCCCAGTTAGCCGTCAGGTGAAAACGTCCATTGCTATCTTCGGCGATAGAAAGGGTACCCTGCACTATTGCCTGAGCACCGCTGCACATATTCTGTTGCACCACAGTAAGGGTACTACCTTGCATACGATGGACCACCGCGACATGCCCCACTCCCCCATTGTAACTGGCAGGCCATACAATGAGGTCCCCTGGCCTGGGAGGAGTAGAGGATTTTCCGTTCTCATAGAATTCCAGGTCCTGAAACCCTTCCGGGCGCCGACGAGCGACCTCCGCCATTTCTGCAGCCGTGCTGATTACTCTCCCGTTCAGTCTCCACTGGCCGTACCCGAGCCGGGCGTTATATAGACGTACAGCGAGGTCCACACATTGATATGCGCAGGTATTCAGAGGCTTCAGTGTCATCGGACAGCCAGTCACAAACTGGCAAGGACTCTTATAGCGATAATAAACATTCACCCCAAGACCCCCCAGCCATTCATTGCCCGAGAGAACCCGATATTGGGAGGGTGGTTCTTCCTGCTGGTATCTTCTTGAGGCCGCTGCGTCCTGGACAGCCACTGCCAGGTCTAAAACCAGCACCATGACCAGTACAATGATAAGGGTGGCCGGAACTCTAATCTTCATCGTACCTCCTTTCCGCTCTGGGAACGCGATGCACCGATCCCGCTTGCTTATATTTACCCCGACCCTCTTCCGAAAATTCGGAAATTTGGCGGGAAAATTCGGAAATCGCCCGCTTCGCCTCTTCTCTTGCCCCCCACTTGCCCTTCCCCGCACATTGCGGTATCATGAAGGGGCAAGGGGCAAAGGGCAAGAGGCAAGAAGCAAGAGAGGTATACCCTGTATCCTACTTCCTACTTCCTACTTCCTGCTTCCTACACCGATGAGCCCGGTATCCGAAGCCCGGCGACGATTGCTCCAGCAGGCCGTCCACGGATTCCTCCAGCGGCATCCGGAGGCCACCCGGGCCGCTGCCGAACTGGATATCGCGGCCGCGCTCTGCGTCTCTCAGGCCTCCGTCCAGAAATGGCGCGCGGGGTACCCCATCGCCGATGCCCATGTTCCGCGCCTGGCGGAGTGGGCCGTCCGCCGGGCCGGGATGGGCCGGGAGTGGCTGCGGGCCTTCCTGCGGGCCTGCGACCATCCGGACCCCGCGCTGGAGGCCGCACTCTTCGGCGCTCCCGTCCCCTCGGACCTGGCCCAGCGCTGCCGGGACCTCCACCGCCGTTTCTGGGGAGCTGACCGCCTGGGCGCCGACCCCTCCTATTTCCCCCGCCCTGCCCTGTCCGCCCTCCTGGAGGACTTCCTCCGCTCCGACCGCCCCGGCCTCATCCTGGTGGCCCCCTCCGGTATGGGCAAGACCGGTTTCGCCCTTCACCTGGCCCGCAGTGGGACGGTCTCCGGATACACCGTCCTGACTCTCCCCGCCGCCGACCTGGACGGCGAACGGCCTCTCCCGGCCCTCCTGTCGTCGCTTCTTGCCCTCCCTGCCCTGGACGCCTGCCCTCTCTCCTGGCCCCTGCTGGTGGCCCTGGACGGCGTCAACGAGAGCCCGGACATGGTGCGGCTGACCTGGCAGGCCGACCGGGTCCTCCCCCAGGCCAACGGCCTCAAACTCCTCCTCACCTTCCGGCCGGAGAGTTTCCAGGTCGTCCGCCACAGCCTCTCCCTGAATGTCCACTGCTACTATGCCGACCCATCGCCCGAAGCTGACATCCTTGCGGCGGACCCGCCCGCCCTCCACCTCCTCCCCTTCTCGGCCGAAGAACTCTCTCAGGCCTACGAACGATACCGGCGGGCCTACCATCTCCGAACTCCCTTCTCCGCCCTCCCTCCCGACCTGAAAGAGACGCTGCGCCATCCCCTGCTGCTCCGATTGACGGCTGAGGTCTGCGCCAGTGCCGCCCTTCCAGAAACCCTCTCGTCCGGACGGATCCTTCAGGAGTTTCTGAACCACCTCTACCGCCATGGCCGGGTCCGGCAAAGCGACTTGCTCTTCCTGGAAGAGCGCGTCGTTTCCCGGATGTTAACCCCTGGCCGCTGGCGCAACGCGGTCCCGATGGGCGAGGTGATGGCCTCGCTGGGAGCGGAAGAGTTCTCCCCCCTGATCCGCCTGGCCGACGCGGGACTGCTGGCCTCCACCAACGGGCGGTTGGACGAGCCGGTCCGCTTCGCCCACGAGCGCTTCTACGAGCACTTCGCCTGGCGGTACCTGATCCGGGAGCGGGAATTGGCCTCCGACCCGGTGGCCTTCTACGAGGGCCTGCGGGGCGCCCCTTGGTATCTCCACGACCCCCTGCGCCGCCTGGTGGCGGCCGAAGTGGCCCGCCGCCCCGACCGTCGCCTCTGGGCTGCGCTGGCTTTCCTCCCCGAGATGGTCCTGGCCGGCGCGCTGGAGGACGAAGCCCGGCGCCGCCCGGCGGAAGGGACCGCGCTCCTGCGCTCCCTCTGGCGATGGGCACAGCCCTTCCCGATGGGCCGTCCGGAAGCCTGGCAGGAGAACTTGGGCCGGGCTGTCCTGCTGGCCGCCGGCGCCGTGGGCGACGGCGACCTGCTGGAGAAGGCCCTCCGAACGGCCGCCCCGTCCCTCCGGAACACGGTGCTCCTGCAGGCCAAAGACCTCTGGCGAGAATACCCGCAGGCCGCCCAGGCCATCCTGGCCGCCCTGGCTGACCGGGCCGTCGGCCCTCTGGGCCTGCCCCGCTACTCAACCCTCACCCTCCTGGGCCCCCTCTTCCTGCTCTCCCTCTTTGACTACGGGGACCGGCCGGAGGTGCTGGCTTCCCTTCGGGACCTGCTGGTGGACCTGGTCGGGCGGGCTTTCGGTGGAGTTCGGGGGCGTCTCCTACTCTACCTGATCGCCCGCTGGCTTACAGGGTGGGTGAGACGGGCCGCGGTGGAGGCCAACCTGACCGTAGACCTGGACCGGGACTTCCATCTCACTCCCGCTCAGCGGGCCACCCTGCGGGTCCTGGCGCCGTATGTGGATTGGGAGACCCCGGGCTTCAGCACGGAGGCCGTCCACCAGAACCTCCGCGCCGCAGTGGAGATGGGTTCCCTTCTGGCCGGTTGGATCGTTGTCCTGGCGGTCGTCCAGCAGGGACTTGGCAACCCCAAAGAGGGCTGGCCTGCCCTGCGCCGACTGGTCGCCGAGGCCGCCGTCCCTCCGGTGCCGCCCTGGGCGGACACAGTGTTCCACAGCGCCTACGAACTTCTGCGCGTCGCCCCGTCCAGAGACCCGGCACTGTGGGGAGCCCTGGAGCAGGGCATGGCCTGGATTCTGGAGGACTATCCGAACTGGCACCGGACGGTGCAGGCCTATCGGTTGGGCCGTCCGCCTCACCCGCCTGGGCCGGCCCAGGGAGTGGCGCCCTATGCCCTGGCCCGGAGCGCGGCCCGCCTTCCCGTCACCGTGGGGCCGTTTTGGGACGCCGTCCGGCACCGACTGGAGAGCCAGGACCCAGCCTTTGCGCTGGATTACCTGCAGGAACTGCGCTATGTGGCACTGGACGGTCGCCGCCCGGCCCTGGCCCTCCGGATGCTGGAGACCCGACCTGGCGATTCCCCGCTGGTCAACCACCCCGACCCTCTCGTCCGGGCGCGGCTGGTGGACCTGCTGGCCTCGGTGCGGGCCATCGCCTCCGAGGATGTGCGGGACTTTCTGGAGCGCTGCGCATCGCCGGAACTGGCAGCTCAGGTCGCCCGACACCCGACGGAGTCCCCGTCCTATGCGTGGCTCTACTACCGGTTGGAGGAATGGGTTTATCCCTTCCTGGCCCGCTCCCGAGCCTCCCGGCGCCTCGTCGCCGACCTCTTCGCGCTGGCTGCGGGGGCAGGGTCGGTTCAGGAGTGGATAGAGGAAAGCATAGGCCGGATTCTGCGCGCGTTGAGCGCGTAGAACGACGTGCCAGGTACCTGCCAAGCACAAACCGGGCCCGGCCATCAAGGCCGGGCTTTCTTGATCAAACGTAGGCTTCCCTGCCCGCCCCCTGGCCCCTACGGCTGCTGTGGGCGGCCCACAACCTGGAGCGGGCCGCCGACCGGGTTACCAACATCTGCGAGCGGACGGTCCACGCGGCCATCGGCGAGATGATTGGACTTTATCGGAAATAGCGTCAGGTGGCGTAGCACGTGTCTTCTTTATGGAAAATCTGCGCTCGTCCGCGTTCATCCGCGTCCTATTTCCGATGAAGTTTATTGAAAAGCCTTGGCCCCCCTCAGACCACGGGGATTTGACACGGGGGAGGGGGGAATTGTGTATAATAGCAGGTAGCAGGAGGTCCTCCGATGGGCGGGTCGCGGACGGAAGTCTTGCTGCTGCTCCTGACCGGCGTCGTCCTCCTCCTGATGGTCGCCCTCATCGGCCTCTTCATCCGGATGGAGCAACTCCAGCGGGAGGCGCTGGCCGCGCTGGAACCCCTGCACCAGGCCTCCAACTCCTCTGGCCTCTCCCCTGGGACGAAAGCCCCCGGGTTTGCGCTCCCCGACCTCTCCGGTCAGCCCGTATCCCTGGATAGGTTTGCGGGGCGGGAGGTGCTGCTGGTTTTCGCCTCCCCCCGCTGCCCGGCCTGCCGGGAGATGTATCCCCATTTGCAGGCCTTTGCCCGGGAGCATCCGGAGGTGGCGGTGGTGATGGTCTCGCAGGGGAGCGGGGAGGAGAACCGGCAGGTGGCGCAGGAGCAGGGGTTTGCGTTTCCGGTGCTGGAGGGGAATGAGGAAGTGACGGCGGCCTACCGGGTGCCGGGGACGCCCTTTTTCTACGTGCTGGACGGGGAGGGGGTGATTCGCCGTTCGGGCTTTGCGGTGAGGGAGGAGGAGATAGAGGCGCTGGTGGCGGGCAAGGAGTGAAAGGGGGTGGGGATATGAAGCGGAGAGGATAGACGAAGAGGGGGAGTCTGTTCAAAGGAATCCGATTCCCCTCGTTTGGGAGGAGGTGAACGATGAAAGGGCGATGGCTGATGCGGGTGCTTTGGGAGATGCTGGTGGTGGCAGTCTCGCTGACCTTAATAGTTTGGATAGCTCCAGTACCAGTCCGAGCAGGATGGTGTGCCAATGCGGAGATCACCGTCATGAAATGTGATTGTGGTTGTTGCGGAGCAGATAAAGGGGTGTATCATGTATTTTGGTATTGCTACGATGTATGTGGCTCTGGGTGGAATTGGTGTTATATCGGAGAGCGATGCCAAACATGCTGGTAATGCTAACCTTTGGTCAACGACGTAACCCCACCGGTTTTCCATCCAGTATAGTCATCCGAAGGGATCGATGCCGGTAGCCCTTTTTGGGGAAGGGCCAGGCATATCGGAAGTACCTGATATGTTTCCACCTTTCCGCATGACGATCGCGCGAGGGGGAGGGACATTTATTGCTGGCCCAGAAGCACCCAATCCGATGAGCCAAACAAAGGCAAGAAGATAGGCAATGAGGTATCGGTCCGCTCATTTTTCCCATTATGACCGTATCCTGCTCGTGGGACTCTTTGTCTTAAGCCTTAGTTTCACATTGATTCTTGCGATGTCACAGGCAATCACTCTGACTGCCACACAAGGGTTGAGTCGCTTCTGGCGCACCACCTATGATATTCTTGTCCGCCCCGCAGGGACACGCTCATCCATAGAAGAGAAATACAGCCTGGTAGAGGCCAATCACCTCTCTGGCATCAGCGGCGGGATCACAATTACCCAATACGAGACTATTCGCTCTATTCCTGGCGTAGAAATAGCGGCCCCCATTGCTATGCTGGGTTACGCTACTCTGGTTGTAACTACTGATAGTTTAGGAAACGTTTCTGAACCAGGGGCTTATATACTGGAGAATCAGATAACGGTGGATAACGGTAAATCCATCTCCCAGAGACTCTCTGAAAGCTATCTTTTCCTGGGCCCCCAATCTCCCCTTGGTGGTTACACCGATTTTTACAGCAAGACCGGAATTCTGGTCAATCCTCCTTTATTCCCCCCTGGTCTGTCGGGCCATTTGGATTTTTTATTTCTGCTGGCTGGCGTTGATCCGATACAGGAAGCCAGACTGGTGAAGTTAGATCAGGCTATCATAGAAGGTGAATATCTCACCGACACCCCGATCGTCCTCTTACCTTCCTCGGAGGGGTTCGGACAAGCATTACTATCTGCAGTCTTTAGAGCACCAGCACTACTCAATGCTACATCATATATGAGTGTAAGCTTGGAGGCATCTCTGAAGCGGCTGATAATGCCTCCAGAAACAGTAAGCCTGGAGCAGATCATAGCAATGGGCGGAAAAGCGTACCTGGCTTCGCTGCCAGGTGAGGTGATAGGCTATCAACAATTGGGTGCGGAAGACCTCTATCGTAAACTTTTGGAGGAGATCAAAAGTGGAGCCCTGGTACAAATTTACACTCTCCCCGCTGCGGTTACCCCGCTGACCTATCGGGAACACATCCCCCCTTTTCCTCACGAAAAACCCGTTTTAGAAGTGGTCGTCCCTCCCTCTCCTACACTTGGTTTACACGGGGAGCCGAATTACCGTAAATGCGATTTATCGGCTTTGAGGGGCATTTTTGGGATAGATTTCCACGGAGTTTTTGATATTGAAAAGATTCCAAGGCCGGCGGATGTGAGCCGTGTGCCTCTGGAGACCTACTTTCCACCCTTGGTGACCCTTCGTTACGACGAAGCGGGTCATCCTGTAGAACCTCGCGTTCTTCGCCCTACTATGAATCCCTGCGGTTACATCCTAAGTCCCCCTTTAGTTCTCACCACCCTGGAGGCGGCACGGCTAATTGCGGGCGACGACTGCATCAGTGCCATCCGCGTCCGCGTTGGCGGGATTGACCAACTCACCCCTCAGGCCCAGTCCAAAATAGAAGCCGTCGCCTCCGAAATCCACCGCAAAACCGGCCTGGACGTGGACATTATGGTCGGCTCTTCCCCCCGCCGAATCCTCGTCCACGTCCCCGGCATCGGCTACGTGGAAGAACAATGGGTCCAGAAAAACGTCTCCCTCTCCTACCACCGCCGCATCCAGTCCGGCCACCTCCTCCTCATCACCGCCCTCCTCCTCACCGGCGGCCTCTTCGCCGCCGACATGGCCTGGGCCGACCTCCTCGCCCGCCAGCGGACCCTCGCCCTCCAGAAAGCCCTCGGCTGGCACTCTTCCTCCCTGATGACCCAGACCCTCCGCCGCGC
>JACIWQ010000014.1 GCA_014360895.1 Thermoflexales bacterium
GAGGGGACCACGCGCTGCCCGAAAGCGGCGTTATCCGGTACGACTTTGTGAGACTTTAAACCGGTACGACTTTATAGGATTCAACAGACACGAAGCTCATTGTTAATTCTGTCATTGTCTATTTTGTCATTCTGTCATTCCGTCATTTTTGACATTTTTGATGCACATCGCCCAGATCAGCGTCCATACCTGTCCGCTGGCGACCCTCGGGGGCAAAGAGACCGGGGGGATGAACGTCTACGTCCGGGACCTGACCCGGGAACTGGCCCGACGGGGGCATCAGGTGGACGTGTACACCCGGTCCCAGGACCCCACCGTCCCCCGCGTCAGCACCGCGCTGGGGCGCGGGGCGCGGGTCATCCACATCCCCGCCGGTCCGGAGCAACCGTACCCCAAACATCGGGTCTACGACCACCTGCCGGAGTTCGTGGCGGGGGTGCTGGCCCAGGCGGAGGCGGACGGCATCCGCTACGACGTCATCCACAGCCACTACTGGCTCTCCGGATGGGCCGCCCGGGAACTGCGGGACGCCTGGGGCGCGCCCATCGTCCACATGTTCCACACCCTGGGGCACATGAAGAACGCCGTCGCCCGCACGCCCCAGGAGCAGGAGCCGCCCCTGCGGATAGAGGTGGAGACGGAGATCACCCGTTTCGCCGACCGCATCATCGCCGCGACGCCGGTGGAGGAGGAGCAACTGGTTCGGCTGTACGGGGCCGACCCGGCCCGCATCCGGGTGATCCCGCCGGGGGTGGACCTGGAACGATTCCGGCCTATCCCTCCCATGCAGGCCAAAGAGCAATTGGCGCTGGACCCGACCTGTCGGAGCATCCTCTTTGTGGGCCGGATAGAGCCGCTGAAGGGGATAGAGACGCTGCTCAGGGCCATCGCACTGATCGCCCGACGCCACCCCGAACTGGTTTGCCGGATGTGCGTCCCCATCATCGGCGGCAACCCGTACAGTGTGGAGGATAACGACGAAATGGTCCGGCTGCAGGAGTTACGGGAGGAACTGGGGATTGGGGACGTGGTCACCTTCTTGGGGGCGCAGGACCAGGACACGCTGCCCTACTATTATTCTGCCGCCGAGATGGTGGTGATGCCCAGCGACTACGAGAGTTTCGGGATGGTGGCGCTGGAGGCGATGGCCTGCGGGACCCCCGTCATCGCCTCGGACGTGGGCGGGCTGGCCTACCTGGTCCGCCATGGGCAGACGGGGTACCGGGTGCCCGCGCGGGATGCGGAGGCGCTGGCGGCGAAAATCGTCCGCCTGCTGACGGATGAGGGGCTCCGGCGGCGGATGGGGCAGCGGGCGGCCTGCTGGGCCGAAGGGTTCGCATGGCCCCGCATCGCCGACCGGATTGAGGAATTGTACCGGTCGCTCACCCGTCCGGACGCCGGTCAATGCAAACAGAGCGCGGATTCGCCGTAAAACCTGCGTTCATCTGTGTCCTGTTCGTAAACATGGAATCCCCACTGGTCACCGTCATCATTCCCAACTGGAACGGCGCGGTCCACCTGCCGACCTGTCTGGAGAGCCTTCGCCGTCAGACGTTCCGGGATTTTGAGGTCATCGTTGTGGACAACGGGTCAACGGATGAGTCGCTGGCCCTCCTGGCGCGAGATTATCCCGAGGTCCGAGTGCTCGCCCTGGGGGAGAACCGGGGATTCGCCGGGGCCTGCAACGCGGGCATCCGGGCCGCGCGCGGCGAGTTCATCGTCCTCCTGAACAACGACACCGAGGCCGACCTCCACTGGCTGGAGGAGGTGGTGGCGGCCTTCCGACGGCACCCTGAAGCGGGCCTGGTCGCCTCCAAAATGCGCCTCTTTGACCGCCGGGACGTCCTCCACACTGCCGGGGACTACTATCGGGTAGACGGTCGGCCCGGCAACCGGGGCGTCTGGGAGACCGATAGGGGCCAGTACGACCGGGAGGAGTATGTCTTCAGCGCATGCGGAGGAAGTGCGGCCTACCGGCGGGCGATGCTGGATGAGGTCGGCCTGCTGGATGAGGATTTCTTTTACTCCTGTGAGGACGTGGACCTGGCATGGCGGGCGCAACTGGCCGGATGGCGGTGCGTCTACGCGCCGCGCGCCGTCGTGTACCACAAACTGAGCGCCACCGGGGGTGGAACGACCGCCAGTTTCTACGACGGGCGGAACTTCATCTACCTGCTGGTGAAGGACTATCCGGATGACCTCTGGCGGCGATACTGGCGGGCCATTCTGCGGGCGCAAATCTATCTGGCGTGGGAGGCGCTGCGGGCCTGGCGCGGGGCGGCCGCACGGGCCCGGCTGCGGGGGATGGTGGCAGGCCTGCTGGGCATCCCCCGTATGCTCCGCAAGCGGCGCGCCGTCCAGCGGACCCGCCGGGTGGATACTGCTTATCTCCTGTCTGTGCTGACTGAGAGGGACGCAGCGGGATCGGGTCTGTCCCAACATCGTCGGGAAAAGCCAGCGGCTCAGGGCTCTTGACAAAATCTCTTTATTAGGGTATCATTCACATTGCCGTAGCAGGCAGCACACCAGCGACCCGAGAAGGCCGGGCTGACTATGGCAGCGTTCTTCTTCATACCAGGCACTATCCATTAGGATTGGAGCATTATGGCGGAGCAGAAACCCTTCATCCTAGATGAGGGTCTCTCAGACCGAACAGGTAGCCTGGCGATGATCTACCTGTTCTATCTACCTTTCCTCCTAATAGCTCTCCTGGTCCCTTTGTCCATCCTTGCCCTTCTTTTCCCTTCCCCTTTTATTTTCTGGCTTGTCGGTCTTGGCCTGGCCCTTCTAATCAACAATTTCGTCCTTTTCTTCCTGATGGTCATAGGGCTACAGAGCCGTAAGGGGATCGCAACGATCGGCCTCTTGCTCCCGATCATTCTTTGGCTGGTATGGATGTTCGCGATTGTGCCGATTACCCCGCCGCTAAAGTTGACACTGTTGGTAGCGGAAATTCTTCTTTCTGGAGTGGTGTTCCTGATTGTGCTCTTTCTGTTGGGGGGCTTTTTGCTTCCCTTTCCACCCCCGGACCGCTCTCTCTCCC
Source organism: Thermoflexales bacterium (assembly GCA_014360895.1). Classification (GTDB taxonomy): domain Bacteria; phylum Chloroflexota; class Anaerolineae; order B4-G1; family DUEL01; genus SpSt-77. The sequence continues at coordinate 3,044 of JACIWQ010000014.1, forward strand.
GATTGGAGCGCCTCCGCCGACGTTTGGGAGAGTGCCAGCAAGTCTTCAAAATTTTATTGGATGTCCTTATGGGGCAGAACTATCCCTTCTGGGTGGTCACCCGGGAGCCCCGGGAGGAGGATAAGATTGAAGAACGGGGAAAAGGGGATGCGCTGGCGATGTTCGCCATCGGGAACGGCATTATTATTTCCGACTGCGACCACGCGGTGGCCGTTTCCGACGGGATGAAATTCAAGGGTGCCCAGGGGCCGGGGCTATCCTTTACCGGTTTCGCCGACCGCCCGATACGAACTCTAGACCTGCGCCCACAACTGCGCGCGTTCACCGTCCAGGGCCTGACCCGGGATGGCATCCAGGTCAAAGTGCTAGCTTTCACCCCCTTCCAGATTGACCGGGGGGAGCAGATGCCGCGCCTGGGTGAACCGTTTCCATACCGCAAGAGCGCGGCCTTCCGGGCCGTCCATGCCCAGATGATGGCCGTCGCCGGGGAGCCTGACCACCCCCAGCATGCCTGGGATGAACTCCCCCAACTCTACGGCACCCGCATCCTCCAGGACATTCTGGCTCAATACGACTTTGACGACCTCTACCGATACGACCCGGGCGAAGACCCTCCTCGGGTCCGCATCGCCCGGGAGTTTCGGGAGCGCCTGCGGAAGGAACTGGAGCCCCTCGGCATCCAGTTAATCGGCGGTGGAATCAGTAACTTGTTGCCCCTCAGGGAGGAAGTGCTGAAGGAGCGCGTGCGGAACTGGCGGGCGGAATGGGTGCGCCGGATTCTGATCCAGCAGGCCGAGGGGCAGCGGGAACGGCTCTGGCGCATAGAGCAGGCCCGCGCCGAAGCCCAGGCCCACCTGATTCTGGCACTGGGGGAGCAACTGGCGGAACTGGACCGCCCCGATACGCCGGTCACGCCGCAGAAAATCGTGGACCAGTTCCTGAAAATCCTGGAAGAGATGACCCAGCAGCCCATGATGCGGCGCTATCTGCCTCGCGAAACGCCGGAAGACCTGCGCCGCCTGGGGGCGGAGGCCGGGGGGAAGGAGGCGTCGCCATGACCCCCAAATGGGCTCTCCGACACCTGAGGCGAGTGCTCTCCCGGGCTGGCCCGGTCATCATTCTGGTGACCCTCATAGGGATGCTGCTGGCTCTCATTGCCCAGGGAGGCCGGCCCCCGAATACCATCCTCTTCGCCGCCCTGAGCGTCGTCTATGCTATCCCCTGTCTCGTCGCCATCGCGTTGGCGGCCCGAATCGCGACCTCCTTCGTCAAAACTCTCTACAAGATTCGCACCCACGGAGAAGCTGGGTCGTTTCTCTACCGCCTGCTTTTCGGGGTCTGGAAATTTGGCCCATACCTGCTGGTCAAGGAGGGCAAACTGGCGGCCGGGGAGAATTCCGTCCTGCACCGGGTCGGCGGCCCGGGGTACCTGGTCATCTACAACGACTCGGCGGTCGTCACGGAGCGGTGCGGGCGACTGGAGCGGGTCCTGAGTGCCCATCTTCCCAAACCGAAGAACTACCCCTACCTGGAGCCGTTTGAGAAAATCTGGGAAATCGTGGACCTCCGGCCCCAGCAGTGGACGTTCCCGGTCAAGGGGATGACCCGGGATGGCATTCCCGTCATCTGCGAGGCCGACATCCGCTTTAAGATAGACGACCGGCCCGCCGACGGCGGTGCGCCGAAACCGCCAACGGATGATGAGCCGTACCCGTTCACCCCTGAAGCGGTCTTCAAAGCCGCGACGGCCCGCTGGATCCGGGATCCGGACTTCAAAGGGCCCCCAATGGACTGGCGGGGGCGGGTGGTGGTGGGCTTCACCGAGGGGATTCTGCGCAACATCCTGGCGGAGTACTACCTGGACTGGCTGCTGGGCCCCACGGGGGACGAGATTGAACACCCCCGCGAGGTGATCCGTCGCCGCCTGGAAGAACAGTTGCAGCAAGAGGCGCCGAAGGTCGGGGCGCGGATTCTGAGCGTCCAATTGGGGGAGATCAAAGTGGAGGACGAACAGATCCCCACCCAGTGGATAGAGACCTGGCGGGCCGAATGGGAGAGCCAAGCCGCAACGACCCGGGTGGAAGGGGAGGCGGAACTCCTGCGGATGGAGGCAGTCCGCGCCCGGGCCCAGGCGGAGATGCTCATCACCCTGATTCGGGAACTCCAGTCCGTGGCCGTCAGCGATGCCGAACTCCGCCCGTACCTGCTGGCGACGCGCCTGGCGGAGACCCTGCGCCTGATGTCCTACGACCCCTTCACCCGCGCCTTCCTGCCCCCCGAGGCCATCCGCACCCTCCACCGGCTCCAGCAACTCCTGGGCGAGGAGCGAATGCTGCCGGAGTGATCGGTGTTGTTGCGGAAGGTGGTTTTCCAGCCGTTCTCCAGGAAAGGAGCGAGATGACGCGCTGGACTTTATGGGCGATCCCTATCAGCATGCTATATACCGAAAGCGACCGGGACTTCCCTGCTGTGCGGATGGTCGTTCGGGGATTGGGCCTTCTGAAAGTGGGGGACCTGGCCGGAGCGGAGCGGCTGATGCGGGAAGCCCTGGAGGTTGCCCGTCGGGGGCACCATTCCGTCGGTGAGGGGATGGCAGCTCTCTGCCTGAGCAACATCTACTGGGGAACCGGGGGGGAAGCAAGTCGCGCTCTGCTGGCCCGCGAGTTGGCCCAAAGAGCCCGCGACATCTTCGGGCAGCAGGCCGGCCCTGACCAGCGTCACAATGAAGCTGTTGCCACATTCAACCTTGGCCTGGTTCACCATTTGACGGGCGAACATTATGAAGCCCTCAATGAATATTATAAGGCCCAGAAGTTGCTGGACAGAGCTCGCCGATACTGGATAAGACATAACCGGGGAGAACAGGCCAGCCAGTGTGATCGGTTAGACGCGTGGATTCAACACCTGGTGGAAAGGTTGATCACATCCGATCCTCAGCAGAGGGACCTCACCCTTTTCCTCCCTATCGGCGTTGCGGATGGAGTCACAGCTACACTTTGGGGAGAGTATGGTCGGGATACATCCGTGATTTTAGATGGAAAAACCCTGAGGACGGTTCCTCTGAAAGGCCCGCTGGTCCTGACCGCTGATTGCTGCATTTTCCCCATCCCACCGCAGGTGTGGCAGCAAATCCAGCTGCCATCCGGGCAGACCGGGGATTACGCTCTTACCCATCCCGGGAATCCTCTCAAGGATGATTCATTCTACATCTCGTTAAATAACCAGGGCATAACCCAGTTCATCCGACAGCCAGATAAGACAATCGTCGCCGAAATTCAAGGCGTCAGAGTCATTGGCGGGAAGGGGGAGCAAAACCACCGGAATTACCGCCCGATAGCCCTTTTAATCTGACAGGAGTTACGCGGTCGAGCGGCGTGAAGGGATTGCTTCGCGGCTCCGCCGCTCGCAATGACCTCACCACGGGTCATTGCGAGGCGCGTAGTGCCGAAGCAGTCTCCAGGCGAGGGCACCGAACGCCCGGAGGGCCACGCCGAAGGCCACGGCCCGAGAGGCCTCGCCTCGTGGGGCTCGCCCGAGGCGCAACCCCCGGGTGCGTAAGTCCTGTCTGAGTTTCACGGGCGCAACCCGGATGCATCCGGGATGTTCCGTGTTCATCCGTGTTCCCAAACCGGCAATGGTAGACTTTATCGGAAATAGCGCCAGGGGCCTCGGCGCCACACCATTTCATAGAAAATCTGCGGCCGTCCGCGTTTATCTGCGTCCTATTTCCGATGAAGTTCGTTGATTACGCCACACCCCCCATCACCCACCGCGAAGCTCAGGAGACCGCCGGTAGCGCACTCCGGGAAGGGGCCGCGCGGCTGGCTCCCGTCACCGAGACGGCCCGGCTGGAGGCGGAGGTACTGCTGGCCCACGCGACCGGGCTGACCCGGACGGCGCTCCTGGCCCACCCGGAGCGGCCCCTCACCGCCGAAGAGCGGGCCCGCTATCAGGACCTGCTGGCCCGCCGGAGGGCGGGGGTTCCCCTCCCCTACCTGACCGGGAGGGCGGAATTCTTCGGGCTGGAGTTCGTCCTCACCCCGGAGGTCCTCATCCCCCGCCCGGAGACGGAGACGCTGGTGGAGCGGGCGCTGGCATGGGACCCCCGAACCGTGGTGGACGTGGGAACCGGGAGCGGGTGTGTGGCGGTCGCCCTGGCGGTCCAGCTGCCCCGCGCCTGCATCTATGCGACCGACCTCTCCCGCGCCGCGCTGCGCGTTGCGGCGATGAACGCCCGCCGTCACGGCGTGGCGGACCGTATCCACTTCCTGCAGGCCGACCTGGCCTCCCCCATCCGGGGCCCGGTAGACCTGGTGGTCAGCAATCCGCCCTACGTGGCGGAGGAGGAATGGGCGTCCCTGCCGGAGTCGGTGCGGGAGCATGAGCCCCGGTTGGCGTTGGACGGCGGGCCGGGAGGGCTGCGGGTGATCCGGCGGCTGCTGGCGGACGCGGCCCGGTTACTGCGCTCGGGCGGAGCTCTTCTGGTGGAGATGGGTGCCGGCCAGGGCCTCGCAGCCGTGGCCCTGGCCCGCACAACGTTCCCGACAGCGCATATCCGGATTCACCCCGACCTGGCGGGCCGGGACCGGATACTGGAGGTCATCCTGTGAGAACCCGGGTGGTTCGGGCAGAAGAGCCTGATGTCATAGAACAGGCCCTGGCCGTGTGGCAGGCGGGAGGGTTGGTTGTATTCCCCACCGATACCGTGTATGGTCTCTCCGCCCTCCCTGCCTCTACTGAGGCCCTGCGTCGGATGTGGCGGATCAAGGGCCGGGACAATGGCGCGTTCATCGCCCTGCTCCTGGCCGACCCGGAGGAACTCCCCCGTTTCGCCACCCTGCCGGAAGCTGTCCGGCCGCTGGCCCAGCACTTCTGGCCCGGCCCCGTGACCCTGATGCTTCCTCGCACGGAGGCCGTACCACCGGAAATCGGAGAGGGGCCCCGGGTGGGCATTCGTGTGCCGGCCTTGCCGCTGGCCCGGACGCTTATCCGGGCCGCCGGGGGAGCGCTGGCCGTCACCAGCGCCAATCTCCCAGGCCATCCGGCCGCCCGGAACGCTCAGGAAGTGCTGGCCCAACTGGGTTCCCAAATAGACCTGGTGATTGACGGTGGATGGGTGTCCATCGGGGCCGCTTCTACGGTGGTGGATTGTACCCGATGGCCGCCCGTGGTTGTCAGGGAAGGCCCCATTTCCGAGGCAGACATCCGGGGGGTTCTGGGGTTGATCCGTCGGGAGGGCTCGCGGTAACGGGGATGCAAGCCGTAAAAAGCAGGCCAGCGGTATGGCGAAAGACGCCGTACCGCTGGCCTGTTTTGATGCCCGATACCTCTAACGCCGGGAACCGCAGCTGGCGCAGGATGCCGAGGAACAGGAAGCGCAGGAGGAGCCGCTGCCGGCGATGATCCCTTCGCTGCCGATGGCCGCGAACAGCGAAATCGCCCGCCGAGTCTCCAGGCTCCCGCAGTACGGGCAGGCGATAGGGGCATCGGCGCTGGACATCGGCCGCAGCGCGTCAAAACGGTGCTGACATTGCTGGCAGATATACTCGTACAGGGGCATTCCACACCTCGCGCCGGAAATTTTACCCCCTTCGGCCCGAAAAGTCAAGCCCGGCGGGAATGCCGGGGGAGAGGCCCGACGAAGGTTTTGCCCCGCGTGACGGGCTCCCGATACAACTGTTCCCGAATCGCCTGAATCTCCCGCCGGAGAGCGCCGTCTTCTTCCAGCAAAGTCGCAATCCGTTCGCAGGCGTGCAGGACGGTAGTGTGGTCCCGCCCGCCCAGCCACTGCCCAATTTGGGGCAGGGACGCGCCCGCCTCCTGGCGCAGCAAATAACATGCCACCTGACGCGGGCGAACAATGCCCTGGCGCCGACTGGAGCCTCTCAGTTCCTCCGGGTCCACGTTGTAGAAATCCGCTACGGCCTGGAGGATGGATTCCGGGGTGACCGGGGGCCGGGCACGGGCGACCATGTCCTCCAGTGCCTGCGCGGCCAGTTCGGGCGTCAGGGGCTGGTGAGTTAAAGTGGCCATCGCCACCACACGGTTCAGTGCCCCTTCCAGTTCCCGGATGTTGCTCTGGAACCGTTCGGCGATCAGGAAGCAAATCTCGTCAGGGACCGGGACGCCTAACCCGGCGGCCTTCCAGCGCAGAATGGCGATGCGCGTCTCCAGGTCGGGGGGCTGGATGTCCACAATGAGCCCCCACTCAAAGCGGGAGCGCAGTCGTTCTTCCAGTGTGGCCATCGCCCGGGGGGGACGGTCGGAGGAGATCACAATCTGCGCGCCATTGCCGTGGAGCGCGTTAAAGGTGTGGAAGAATTCTTCCTGCGTGGATTCCTTTCCGGCGATGAACTGGACATCATCCACCAGCAGGACATCCACCGTGCGGTAGACTTCCCGAAAGGCGTCGGTGGTCTGATGGCGGATGGCCTCTATCAGGTCGTTGGTGAAGGTTTCGGCGGAGACGTAGAGAGTCTGCAGGCCGCTGGCCCGGCAGACATGGCCGATGGCATGCAGGAGGTGGGTCTTCCCCAGGCCAACGCCCCCGTGAATGAAGAGCGGATTGAAGGCGCGCGCTGGCCGCTCTGCCACTGCCATGCAGGCCGCGTGAGCTAGCCGGTTGCCCGGCCCGACGATGAAAGAGTCAAAGGTGTAGCGGGGGTTCAGGGTGCCGTTGGGGCGTTCCCGCTCGGGCGAGGACCCGGCGGCCTTTCCGGCCAGCAACGGAAGCATGGGCACCGCCTCCGGTTCCTCCCGTTGCCCCTCCCAGACGACAAACCGCACGGAAGCGGTCCGCCCGGTGAGGCGGGTGAGGACGCGCGCCACGACGGAGCGAAGCCGGCTCTCCAGCCAGTCCCGCGCGTACGTGTTGGCGACGCCGATCACAAAGACGCCGTCCTCGCAGGCGACCAGGCGAGAGTTCCGCAGCCAGGTCTCAAAGGTCGCGCGCGTCAGTTCCAGTTGGAGTTCACCTAAGGCAGCCTGCCAGATACGGTTGGCATCCATACCCGAGTCGTTCAGGGAAGATTCGTGAAAGGGAAAGGCCTTCCCCCAGAGCCATATAGGCCCACCCGCGAAGGGAGGGAGACCCTTGTGTCCGCATGGGCCAGGGATGGGTCAACGTCGCGGGAGGTTGAAGGGATAATCTCCCCGGGCAATGAGGATGAAGGGTGGGCAGCGGTGCCCAGGGTCAGGATTCGCCTTGATTGTATCAAAAAGCTGTCAGCGGGCAACCCGTTGCCCCTGTCTCTACCTTAAAACCTTCTCAAATTTAAGGTTCCGGGGCCGCTGAAGCCATCTGGTCCCGAGAGCCGTCTTGCTCCCCCCAGAGGTGGGGAGTCTTCAGGGCATTTGGGATATATGTGGGGATACCAATTGGAAAATGGGATGGAACGAAATATTTCAGCAAAGACCGGCCATTTGCGCGCGGTGTGCAAAAACGACCGGCAACCTGCCAGATGCTTGCTGCCGGTCGTTCACCCGAAAGGACGGGGCGGGTTGGCCGCAGAGGGCTGATCCCTCACCCGACGATGATTTCCCCACCGTCCACCGGAATCACCGCGCCGCTGATCCAGGTGACCGCCGGGTCGGCCAGAGCAACCAGGACGGCGGCCACATCCTCAGGGGTGGTCAGCCGCCGACCGGGGTTGCGCCGGAGGGCCTCCTGGACCCAGTCCTCGTGACCGGGGATGGCCCGCAGGGCGGGGGTATCGGCCACGCCGGGGCGCAGGCAGTTGACCGCGATCCCGCGCGGGCCCAGTTCCAGAGCCAGTTGCCGCACATGGCTCTCCAGCGCGGCTTTGGCCGCCGAGACCGCGCCGTAGGGCACGACCACCCGCTCCGCCCCCGCGCTGGAGAGGGCATACACCCGACTCCCCCGTTGCAATAGATTTCGCCGGACCAACGCCTGTACCCAATAGACCAGACTGTGAGCCATCACCCGCAGGGTCATATCCATCTGTTCCTCGCTGATTTCGTCCTGCGGATCGTCGGCGATAAAGGGACGAAGGGAGCCGAAAGCCAGGGAATGCAGGACAAAGTGGATGCTCTTCTCCGTATCCTGGGAGAGCACTTCCTGGATGCGGTCCAGGACCTGTTCCCGCTTTCGGGCATCGGCCGCGTTGGTGTTGAAGAAGACGGCCCGTCGGCCCACCGCCTCAATATCGGCGATGACCTGCTGGGCCCGGTCCAGCGTCGCCCGGGTATCCAGATGGACGCCGAAGATGTTCATACCCGCTCTGGCCAGCGCGCGGGCTGTGGCGGCGCCGAATCCGCTGGAGGCGCCCAGGATGAGCGCCCACCGACCCGTCAGTTCGTTCCTGCCCATTGTCGCCTCCTCCAGAAGATAGGGGATGTACTAAACTTCATCGGAAATAGGACGCGGATGAACGCGGACGAGCGCAGATTTTCATAGAATTTTCATAGAAAGATACGTGCTGCGCCACCTGGCGCTATTTCCGATAAAGTCTACTAATAATAACACCGATACTGCTCTGAAGCAACAATTATCTGCGAAGGTTTGGCCACACTTGTCTCCTTCCCCGGTCGCGCATATAATGAGCACTGATAGAGGATAAAAGCCTGTCCCATCTTCACCATAGAGGTCACCCGATGTACCGGATTCCCTACAGCAAAACCTACCTGGAATTCACCCTCCCCGCCGGGATGCGGGCAACGGTCGCGGAATTCCGCCCGGTGCCGCCCGTCCCCGACCCGGAGGCGGCGGTGGCGGAGGCGCTGGCCCACCCCATCGCGGCGCCGCCCCTGCGGGAACTGGCCCGCCCCGGCGACCGGGTCTGCATCGTCTTCACCGACATCACCCGCGCCAGCCCGGACCACATCCTGGTCCCGGCCCTCCTGCGGGAACTGGAGGCCGCCGGCGTCCGGGATGAGGACATCACGCTCCTCTGCGGCATCGGCATGCACCGCCCCTCTACCCCCGAAGAGAAGGTCGCCAAACTGGGCGCGGAGGTCGTTGCCCGCTACCGGGTCATAGATAACGAGCCGCGCAACCCCGACGCGCTGGTAGACCTGGGGATCACCCCCGGCGGGGTGCCCGTGCAGGTCCACCGCGCCGCGGTGGAGGCGGACCTGCTGGTCGCCACCGGCATCGTGGAGCCCCACCAGTACGCGGGCTATTCCGGTGGCCGCAAGACGGTGGCCGTGGGCGCGGCCGGCGAGGCGCTCATCGCCCACACCCACGGCCCGGCCTTCGTGGACCATCCCGGCACCCGTCTGGGCCGCATTGAGGGCAACCCCTTCCACGAGGCGGTCACCGAGGCGGCCCGCCGGGCCGGCCTGCGCTTCATCCTCAACGCCGTCCTGGACGACGAGCACCGCATCCTGCGGGTGGCCGCCGGAGACCCGGAGGCGGCCTTCCTGGAACTGGTGGCCTTCGCCCGCACCGTCTACGAGGTCCCCATCCCCCAACAGTACGATGTCGCCATCGGCGGGGTCGGGTTCCCCAAAGACACCAATCTCTACCAGGCCAGCCGCGCTCCATCCTACCTCCACTTCGCCCCTACCCCGGTGGTGCGGAAAGGCGGCTACTATATCATCCCCGCCCGCTGCGAGGAAGGGGCCGGAGAGGGCGTAGGAGAACAGCGGTTCTTCGCCGCGCTGCGGGATGCCCCAGACATCCAGTTCGTCCTGGACGATGCCCGCCGCCACGGCTACCCCCCCGGACAGCAGCGGGCCTTTGTCATCGCGAAGGTCCTGGAGGAGACGCGCATCATCATCGTCGGGAGTGAACACCCGGATGTGGTGGCGGCCTGCAAGATGATCCCCGCCGCCACAATGGAAGAGGCGCTGGGAATTGTCACTCGGGACCTGGGAGCCGACCTGGACGTCCTCATCGTTCCCCACGCGATGCTGACCCTGCCCGTGGTGCAGAGCTGAGGTTCGGACAAAGTTGGGACAGGGTCATCCTCACCCCTCCCCCGGCCCCTCGGGCCACCCCCTCCCCTCTCCTGATCCTGGGTCAGGAGAGGGGAGGGGGTAGCGGCGAAGCCGCTGGGGGGTGGGGTGAGGAATGTCGCAAATCCCCTTGTCCGAACTCACGTCCGAACTTCGTGCACCTCGTGCAGCGTTTGACAGTAGGGGGAAAAGGGGTATAATGGAAGACGGCACACCCTCTTTTGAGGAATGACGTCTGTCCTCATCCTCCCCTCTTCCGAAAGCAGCCGTCCTTCCCGAAAGCGTCCGTGTGACCTCCCAATTTGCGAGGAGCAAAATGAACGAGTACGTATTATCCCCGGAAGAGGTATCTCCCGAGAGCATCAAGGCGGTCTTTGATGACGCCCACATCGGAGCCACCCTGACGGCCGATGATAAAGTCTGCGTGGCCGAGGAGGGGATCAAGGTCTTTATCTCGGTGGAAGAGGATAAACAACTCCTGACGTACTTCCTCCTCTTCGGCTGGCGAGGCGGGACCCGTCCCCAGGATCAACTGGAACTGATCAACACCCTCAACCAGAACGTGGTCTTCCTGAGGGCGTGGGCGTTCCCAGAGGGCATTGTTCTGGATTACTCCCTCCCCTACGACGGTGGGTTGCTCCCCCAGCAGGTCCTCAGCGCCTATCAATGGCTCCGGCGGACCGCCATCTGGGGCATCCAGCAGTATGACCAGAAACGTATCGTCGCCTGAGAACGTCCGTTCCCCCTTCATCAGGTGACAGTCACCTGAAAGGTGACTGTCACCTGATGCCCCTCCCCTTTCCCTGGACGGCCACCTGTGGTATCATACTCCCCGATGTTCGCCGTTTCGCTCCCTTCATGGCCCTGGGACATCATCCGTCAGGTTGCCGCCGGACGGGGCGTTCGGGTCTGGCCGGTGGGCGGGTGTGTGCGGGACCTCCTCCTGGGCCGCCCTGTCCACGACTGGGACTTCGCCGTGGACCGGGACGCGCTGGGGCTGGCCCGCGCCGTCGCCGACGCGCTGGGAGGGGCTTTCTATCCCCTGGACGAAGAGCGGGATACCGGGCGGGTCGTCACCCGGCGGGAAGGCCGACGGGTGGAACTGGATTTCGCCCGCCTGCGCGGCCCCGACCTGGAATCTGACCTGCGCGACCGGGATTTCACCATCAACGCCATCGCCGTCGGGCCGGACGGGGAACTGATAGACCCCACCGGCGGCCTGGCCGACCTGGAGGCCCGCCGGGTGCGGGCCGTGGGGCCGGATGCCTTTGACCATGACCCCCTCCGGATGTTGCGCGCTGTCCGCATCGTGGCGGAACTGGGCCTGCGGCTGGAGGTCCGGACCGCCCAGTGGATCATGGAGCGCGCAGGGCAACTCCTCCGTTCATCCCCAGAGCGTATTCGGGATGAATTCGTCCGCATCCTGAACGCTCGCTCCGTCGCTTATCATCTGCACTTGCTGGACGAACTGGGTCTGATGGCGCCTATTCTCCCCGACGTGGAGGCCCTCCGGGAGCAAGCTCAGACCCCGCCCCATCGTTATAATGTCTGGTGGCATACGCTGATGACGGTGGACGCGGCGGAGAACATCCTGCGCCGGGTCGGCGCCGTCGGCGGGGAACCGGAGACCCTCTACGCGGACGCGCCGGACTGGGCCTGGGACGAGGTCCGGGAGACGCTGGCCCCCTTCGCCCCCGCGCTGGTCCGCCATCTCCGGCGGCCCACCATTGCCCCCCGCTACCGGCGGACGCTCCTTCTCCTGGCGGCGCTTCTCCACGACGTGGGCAAGCCCCTCACGGTCACGGAAGAACTCAAACCGGGAGCATCCCACCCCGTCCTCCACTTCTACGGCCACGAGGCCGCTGGCGCGCGGCGGGCCTCGGAGTGGATGATCGGACTGCGCTTCAGCCGGGCCGAGACGGAGGCCGTCTCGGCGATGGTGCGCGCCCATCTCCGGCCCTCCCAGGTCGCCGAGGCCCCCGGCGGTGTGACGGGGCGCGCGGCCTACCGGTTCTTCCGGGCCACCGGCGACGCCGGGGTGGAGGTCGTCCTGCTGGCCCTGGCCGACCACCTGGCCATCTGGGGCCCCAACCTGCAGCCGGAGCGGTGGGCCCGTCGGCGGGCCGCCGCCCATGCGTTGCTGGAGTACTTCTTCCAGCGGACCCGGGGGGCCGGCACGCCCCCACCGCTGGTGAACGGGCGCGACCTGATGAGGGAACTGGGCCTATCCGAGGGGCCGGAAGTGGGGCGGTTGCTGGAGGCCATCCGGGAGGCCCAGGCCGCCGGAGAGGTCACCACCCGGGAGGAGGCCCTGGCCCTGGCCCGGAAACTGTCGGCCTGACCCTATCATTGCCCCCTCGCGGAGGTTGCGGTGAAATATTGCTACGACGAACTGACCTGGCCCGAGATGCGGGAGGCCATCGCCCGGCAGCCCGTGATCCTGCTCCCCTTCGGGACGGTGGAGGATCATGGGCCCCACCTTCCCCTCAACACCGACAACATCATCGTGGAGGCCATCTGCCTGGAGGCGGCCCGGCGGGCGCCGGAGGAGATGCTGGTGATGCCCCTGGTGGCCTACGGCCTGGACGAGCACCACATGGACTTCCCCGGCACCGTCTCGGTGGACATGCAGACTCTCATCGCCTATGTGGCCGACGTGGCGATGAGCCCGGCCCGCCACGGCTTCACCCACATCCTCATCGTCAACGGCCACGGTTCCAATGCCTCCATCGCCGACCTGGCGGCCCGGCGAGTGGTGCTGGAGACGGGGGCTATCTGCGGAGCCGTCAGCCCCAACGCGGCCATTGACCCCACCCTGGCGGAGCCGACGTTCTCGCAGATGCGCCGCTCCGGGCCCGGCGGCGTCGCCCATGCCGGCGAGTACGAGACGGCGGTGATGCTCTATCTCCGGCCCGACCTGGTCCAGATGGACCGGGCGGTGCGGGAGATCGGACAGGTCAAACTGACCTACTTCAACTGGGACCACCCGGAGCCCAGCGCGCTGGCGTGGCAGGACTGGTGGTCGCGGATGAGCGAGAGCGGCGTCTGCGGCGACCCGACCGTCGCTACGGCCGAATTCGGTCGTGCGCTCTTTGAGACGACGGTGGAGAATTTCATCCGCTTCGTGCGGGAATTCCGCACCATCCCCGTCCGCCCGCGTCGGGATCATCACACAGCGTAGCGCAGTCGGGCCTCATCCGATGAGAACGTAACGCTGGCCGCCAGGCCGGTCCACCTGAATCCATTTCAACACCTCTGGGGCGTCCACGCGGGCCCGATAGCCGACGCCCAAGCAATATCCCACCTCTCCAACTCCGCCTGTCAGACCCAACCTCTTTTTATGGGTTTTTTCACCCCAAACTGACCCCCGCCCCCTAAAATGGAATTACAGCCATTGCGGTGGCTGGCGTAATCCTTTCAGAGGGGAGAAGAATGTCCATTAGAGCCCAAATCCGACGCTACATTCTGGAAAACTTCCTGTTCACCGACGACGAGACCCGATTGCGGGACGACGTCTCGTTTCTGGAAGAGGGCATCGTGGATTCCACCGGAGTGCTGGAACTGGTGATGTTTGTGGAAGAGACCTTCGGAATTGAGGTGCCGGACGAGGAGATTCTTCCGGAGAACTTTGATTCGGTAGAGCGCCTGACCCGATATGTGGAAGCGAAGATTCGGCAACCGGTATTTGCCCTGGCAGAAGCTGTCGCGGTTTGGTAGGGGCACGCGGAGCCCTCGTTTGTCTCGCCAGCACCGGGCGGTCCTGCTCGCGGCCGGGCTGATGCTCCTGGCCGTCCTGGCCTGCCAGAGCACCCCCGCACCCACCGAGGCCTGGATCCCTCCGTACCTCCAGGCCTTCCTGTGCGGGGGTACGGCCCGCGTCCGCTGGACCGGGACCGCCGACTGGGGCGACATGCAGACGGGAACCCCCATTGTCTTCCGGAATCCGGCGGAGGTCATGGCCCTCGCGGACGGGGCCCGTCTCTGCCTGGGCGACGGCAGCACGCTGGAATTCTCCCCCGGCGCCCGCGTCGCCCTTCAGGAACCCGGCGCGCTCCCCCTGCTGGATGTGACTGTACTGGACGGAGAGGTGACTCTCGTCGCTCAGAAGGCGTCCTACCGTATCGGCACCGCCGCGATTTCTATGACCCTCCTGGAAGTCCCCACCCGGGCCCGGATTCGGCTGAACGGCGGGGCCGTCTATGTGCGCATTGAGGAGGGGGCCGTGAACTGCGCCACCGACGACGAGGCCATCACGCTCCCCACCTGCTGGGAGATGCGCAAGCTGGAGGGAGAAGCCGCACAGGTCGGTACGTTCTGCGCCACGCGCATCCCTACTCCCGTCCCCACGGCCACCCGCCCGGGTCCAACACCGACCCCGACGGCCCAACGATCGCCATCGCCGTCGCCGCTGCCGCCTTCCCCATCCCCCGCGCCGACCCGGCCGCGCGGGACGAGAGCCGCGACGCCGTCCCCCACCCCGGGGATGCCCACCCGCCTCCGCCGACCAATCCGCCGCCATCCCCCACCAACCCGCCGCCCCCGCCGACGGACACTCCCGTTCCGCCCACCGACACCCCGGAGCGCCCCACTCCCACGCCCGAGCGAGGGACACCCGGGCCATGAGTCGCCGGAATTCTCATCATCGTCTGTGGCCGCCGCTGCTCCTGGCCCTGCTGGGCCTCTTCGGCCTCTGCCTGGTCCTCTCTCCCCGTGCCAGTGCCCGCCCGGCCCTTCAAGAGGAGGTCACCCTCAGCCTCTCCAAAACGGAGAGCGCCGACCCGGTCCCGGCAGGCCACACCCTGGTCTACACCCTGACCTACGGCAACCCCACCACCGAGACGGTCACCGGCGTTGTCCTGACCGACACGTTGGACCTGTCCGTCGTCTATCAGGCCGCCGTCCCCGAACCGACCCTCGTTATGCCGAATGCCCTCTACTGGGAAATCGGCGCCCTCTCCGGGGAGACGGGCGGGCAGATTGTGCTCACCGTGACCGTCTCCGCCGCGCTGCCGGATGGCGCCGTCATCACCAACACGGCGACAATCGCCGGAGACGGCGCGCCCCCGCAGACGGTCTACGTCACCACCACCGTCGCCGCGCCGGACCTGCAGATGACCAAAGGGGATGCACCCGACCCGGCCGTGGCGGGCGCTCCGCTGACCTATACCCTCCGCTACACCAACGCGGGGAGCGCCCCCGCAACCGGCGTGGTGGTCACCGACCTCCTGGATTCCCGCGTTCTCTACGCCGGGGCTTCCCCACCGCCCGACGGCGGCGCGCCGACTACTCCGTACTGGAACGTCGACGGCCTGCTCCCCTCCGCCTCCGGCCAGATTCTGGTCTTTGTGACGGTCACCTCCGGCTTGGGGGACGGCACCGTCCTGACCAACGTCGCCCACATCGGCCGCGACGGCGCGGCCCCGCTGGCCGTCACCGAAACGACCGCTGTCCTGGCCCACGGCAACCCGGTCTCCCTCTCCCTCGCCCCGCCGACGGCGGCGATTTCCGCCGGGGCGTCCATCGCCTACGCCCTCACCGCCCACGACCTCTACGGCAACTCCTGGGACGTGACCGGCCTGGGGAACTATTCGGTTGACCCCGCCGCCGGGGGCATCTGGGCCGCCAACCGCTATACCGCCTGCGTCGCCGGGACCTGGACGGTCACTGCGACCTACGGGGCGCTGGCGGCCACTGCGACGCTCACCGTGACCCCCGGCGCGCCGTCCACACTCACTGTTGCCCCCAAGAGCGCCACCGTCACCGCCGGGCAGGTCCAGACCTACACCGCCGCCTCCGCCGACCTCTGCGCCAACCTCATCGGCGATGTCACCTCCAGCACCGTATTCACCATCAGCTCCGGCGCCGGGGGGGCCTGGGACGGCAACCGCTACACGGCGGAGAAGGACGGCGCCTGGACCGTCACCGCTACCTGGGGGACGCTCCACGATACCGCCGTCCTGACGGTCACCAACGTCCCACCGACGGCCCGCGCCGGGGGGCCATACACCGCCGCCGAAGGGAGCTCCGTCCTTTTTGACGGGCGCGCTTCCAGCGACCCCGGCAACGACATCGCTCTCTACGAATGGGATTTCTTCTACACGGGCGTCTTCCAGCAGCGCGCCACTGGCGTGACCGTCACCTACGCCTACACCGATAACGGCCTCTACACCGCCGCGCTGCGGGTCTGGGACGACAACGGGGAATTCGGCCTGGATACGGCGCCGGTGACGGTGACCAACGCGGCCCCGACGGTGGATGCGGGCCCGGACCGGCAGGTGAATGAGGGCACATCGGTCCAGTTCACCGGCGCCTTCACCGACCCCGGAAGCGGGGACACTCACGCCATCCTCTGGACCTTCGGCGACGGGGGTTCCTTCAGCGGCGCGCTGACTCCCACCCACGTCTACAGCGAGCCGGGAGCTTTTCTGGTGACCCTGGTCGTCACCGACGACGACGGTGGCGCCGGCAGTGACTCCCTGACTGTCACCGTCCTCAACCTGCCGCCGACGGCCAGTGCGGGGGGCCCGTACAGCGGGAACGAGGGAGCGACGATTCCCATCACCGGCACCGGTTCCGACCCCGGCGGCGGGGTTCTGGCCTACGCCTGGGACCTGAACGGGGACGGGGTCTACACTGACGCCACCACTGCCACCACCTCCTACTCCTGGGGCGAACCCGGCGTCTACACCGTCTCGCTGCGGGTGGCCGATAGCGGGGGCCTGACGGCGACGACCAGTGCCACGGTGACGGTCCTCAACCTGCCGCCGACGGCCAGCGCCGGGGGGCCGTACAGCGGGAACGAGGGGGCGACGATTCCCATCACCGGCACCGGCTCCGACCCCGGCGGCGGGGTTCTGGCCTACGCCTGGGACCTGAACGGCGACGGGGTCTACACCGACGCGACCACCGCCACCACCTCCTACTCCTGGGGCGAACCCGGCGTCTATACCGTCTCGCTGCGGGTCACCGATTCCGGCGGCCTGACGGCGACGGCCAGCGCCACGGTGACGGTCTACAATCTGCCGCCGACGGCCAGTGCCGGGGGCCCGTACACAGGGACGGCGGGCGTGCCGGTGACCCTCGTCGGCTCCGGCTCCGACCCCGGGGGCGGCCCTCTCACCTACACCTGGGACCTGAATTTTGACGGCCAGTACGGCGACGCCGTCGGCGCGGCCGTCCAATACACCTGGACCGTCGCCGCCGTCTACACCGTCGCGCTGCGGGTAGAGGACGCCCAGCACGCGGCCGCCACCAGTACCGCACGCGTCACCATCCAGCCCGCCGCGCTGCACCACATCATCGTCTCCCCGGATACCGCTACCATCCAGGCCGGTCAGTCCCAGACGTACACCACCGCCGCGTACGATACATACGGCAACTGGCGGGGGGACGTGACCAACCAGACGACCTTCAGCATCCTTCAGAGCGGCCACGGGGGCTACTGGGTGGACAACGTCTACGTCTCCAGGAATCCGGGCACGTGGACGGTGGTGGGGACGCACAGCGGGATCAGCGATACCGCTGTCCTGACGGTCCTGGCCCCAATCCTCAACCTGGTCAAGGCCGACCTGACCGACCCGGTGGACGCCGGGGCCTATCTGACCTACACCCTGGCCTACTCCAACACCGGCAACCAGACGGCGACGGAGTCGGTGGTCACCGACACGCTGGACGGGAACGTCATCTACAGCGGCGCCACGCCGGCCCCCAGCGGGTTCGTCAGCGGCAACCCCTACTGGACCCTGGGGTCGCTGGCCCCCAACACTCCCGGTCAGATTACCCTGCGGGTTCAGGTCCGGACGCCCTTGACCAACGGGACGGTGCTGACCAACGTCGCGGTGATTGGCTGCGCCCAGACGGCCCCCGTCACCGCCGTCCAGACGACGACGGTCCGGTCGGCCCCGATTTTGCTTCTGACGAAGGCCGACGGCCCCGACCCGGTGGAAGCGGGCGCGCAACTGGCCTACACCCTGACCTACCAGAACACCGGCAACGAGGTGGCGCGCGGGGTGGTGGTGACCGACGTCCTGGACATCCGGGCCCTCTTTGTGAGTTCCAGCCCGCCGGCCCAGGGGAGCGGCCAGACCCGCTACTGGACTCTGGGCGACCTGGCGCCCGGCGCGCCGGGCACCATCCGCATCACCGCCACCGTCCAGAGCCCGCTGCCCAACGGCACGGTCCTCACCAACACCGCCTGGCTGGATTCCGACCAGACGTCGCCGGTCATCGCCGTCCAGACCACCACCGTCTCCTCTCGCCCCGTCCTCACGATGACCAAAAGCGACGCCCCCGACCCGGTCGTGGCCGGGGAGATTCTGTACTACACGATTGTTATCACCAACAGCGGCAACGAGAACGCGACAGGCGTCGTCGTCACCGAGACGTACGACGCCAACGTCTCCTACGTCTATGCTAATCCCCCGCCCCAGTCGGGGAGCGGGAACCGGCGCTGGACCTTCGGGAGCCTGCCCGTCGGGAGCCCGCAGACGATTGAGGTTGTCGTCCGGGTCGCCAGCCCGCTCCCGGCGGGGACGGTCCTGACCAACCGGGTGGCGCTGGATACCGACCAGACCGTCCCCTTCACCGTCACCGAGACAACGCAGGTTCTCTCGGAGCCGAGCCTGAAGGTCGTCCAGGTAGATGACCCCGACCCGGTCCCGGCGGGTGGGGAACTGGTCTACTCTATTGCCTGCCAGAACACGGGCACCGCGCCGGCCACCGGGGTCCGCATCACCGATACCTACGACAGCCGGGTGACTTTCCTTTCGGCGAACCCGTCCCCGACCCAGGGGAACAACGTCTGGGTTGTCGGGACGCTCAACCCGGGCGGGGTCTACAATTTGGTGGTGCGGGTGCGGGTCCATTCCCCCCTGCCCGACGGGACGATGCTGGCGAATATGGTCACCGTGAGCAGCAACGAGTCGCCCCCGGCGAACTTTATCACCACCACCCAGGTGGCCGCCGCGCCCGCCGTCACCTTCACCGTCGCCGACGGGCCCGACCCGGTCCCGGCGGGGGGAACGTTAACCTACACTCTGCGCTACACCAACACGGGCAACGCCGACGCCACCGGGGTGGTGGTGACCGCCACGCTGGATCCGCGCGTCACCTTCACCGACGCGACGCCCCCGCCGACCGGAGGGAGCGGGACGACCCCGGCCTGGAACGTCGGCGCCATCCCCGGCGAGGGTGGGGTGGGGCGGATAGACCTGCGGGTCCGGGTGACGTCCCCGCTGACCAACGGCACGGTGCTCCCCTTCCAGGCCCGACTGACCTACGCCGAGGGGGCACCGCTGACGGCCACCGCCCAGACCGTCGTCACCAGCGCGCCGGTCCTGACGCTTTCCAAGAGCGATGGGGTGACCGTTGTCTATGCGGGCGACCAACTGACCTACACGCTCATCGTCACCAACAGCGGGAACGAGGATGCGGCCGGCATCGTCGTCACCGACACGCTGCCGAACCACGCGGCGTACCTGGGCTGCGAGCTGGCGGAGCGTTGCCAGCGGGTGGGCGAAAGCGTCGTCTTCCAGATTCCCTTCCTGCCCGCCCCGGGCGTCTTCCAGGGCCGGGTGGGGGTGCAGGTGGATCACCCGCTGGCGGCGGGGGCCGACCGGGTGGTCAACCGGGCCCGGATGACGGCGCCCTCGCTGGCCGCGCCGGTAGAGGTAGAGGACGTGGACCTCATCGGCACCCGCCCCGACCTGCGTCTGGCGGTGGCCCACAAGCCCAGCCTCTTCTCCCCTGGCAAGGTGATGACCTTCACCGTGGCGTACTCCAACACGGGGGCGATGCACGCGGAGGGTGTCGTCATCACCGCGGTGATTCCGGCCGCGACGGTCTACGCGGGGGGCGGCTGGCAGTTCGCGGGCGGCCAGACGTACACCTATCCGGTGGGCACGTTGCCCGCCGGAAACGCCGGCCCGACGGTCACTCTGGTCATCAGCCACGTCTGGCAGGCCGGCGTGGGGGCGGAACAGTTCTCCATTCCGTTCACCATTGGCAACCCCCACGGGGACGCACAGCCAGCGGATAACAGCCACACCGTCCTCATCGGCGTCCCCGACTTGGTCATCACTGACTTCCAGGTGGAACCGACGGCGCTGAAGCCGAACGAGCTCGTCACCTTCACCATCGGGATATGGAACCGGGGGACGGGCATGGCCTGGAATCCGGACAACAACGGGGGGTTCTGGGTGGACGTCTTCACGGACCCGGTGCCTTCTTACCCCTGCGAGAGTTACGGTTTCGCCTACGCGGGCGTGTCCGCCCTGGCGCCGGGGGGCCGCTACACGGTGACCCTGGTCTACAACGGGTTCACAGCTCAGGAGATTCAGGGGATTCGGGAGTTCTACGCTCGCGTGGACAACCACCGCCAGTACCCATACGGCCTGGTGCCGGAATCGGACGAGATGAACAATGTGGCGGGGCCGCTGACCCTGCGGCCCTACGTGGTGTACCTGCCGCTGGTGTGCAGGGGACGGTAGGCCCGATGGCATTCACTTTGCGCTACCGGCCGGGCGGCCGGCGGTATATGTAGTGCAAGCTGTCAGCCTGTATCGGGCCCCGCAGAGTCTGGGGGAAAATAACGATGCAATTAGTCCATCACTTTCTGGAGCAGAGCGCCGAACACTTTCCGGACAAAGTCGCGCTGGTCTGCGACGGGCGACGGTTGACCTACGCGAAGATAGAAACGCAGGCCAATCGGCTGGCCCAGGCCCTGCGCGCGCGAGGGCTGGCGCGGGGAGACCGGGTCGCGGTCTGGCTCCCCAACTCCGTTGAGGCCGTCGTCGCCATCTTCGGCGCGCTCAAGGCCGGGGGGGTCTTCGTCGTCCTCAACGCCACCACGCCCGCCGAGAAGGTGGCCCGTATCCTGAATAACTGCACCGCCAGCGCGCTGATTCTCCCTGCCCGGCAGGCCGAGGACGCCCGCTTTCTGCGCGGGGCCGTCCCGTCGCTCCGCACCGTCATCCTCTGCGGAGAGCCGCCGGCCCCCCCGGCCGACCTGCCCGGTGAGCGGTGGGACGAGGTCCTGGATGCGGCCCCGCCGACCCGCCCGCCCTGCCCGACGATTGACGTGGACCTGGCCTGCCTCATCTACACGTCCGGCAGCACCGGCGACCCGAAAGGGGTCATGTCCACCCATGCCAACGTCGTCTTCGCCGCGTCGTCCATCATCAAGTACCTGGAGAACACTCCGGACGACGTCGTCATCAACGTCCTGCCGCTTTCGTTTGACTACGGCCTCTACCAGTTGCTCATGGTCTTCAAATTCGGCGGTCGGCTGGTGCTGGAGCGGTCCTTCGCCTACCCGGCGGCGGTCCTGCGCCGGATAGAGGAAGAGCGGGTGACGGGGCTTCCCGGCGTCCCCACCCTCTACGCGATGTTGCTCCAGGTGAATTTGAGCCGGTTTGATCTCTCCTCACTGCGCTACATGACCAACACGGCGGCCGCGCTGCCGGTGGAGCACATCCGCCGCCTGCGGGAACGGTTCCCCTGGGTGCGCTTCTACTCTATGTACGGCCTGACGGAGTGCAAGCGGGTCTGCTACCTGCCCCCGGAGGAACTGGACCGGCGGCCCAGCTCCGTGGGCATTCCCATCCCCGGCACGGAGGTCTGGATTGAGGACGAGACGGGGCGCCGGCTGGGGCCGGGGGAGGTGGGAGAACTGGTCGTCCGGGGTTCTCACGTAATGCAGGGGTACTGGAACGACCCGGAGGAGACGGCGCGGCGCTACCGCCCCGGTCGGTATCCCGCCGAGCGGCGGCTCTACACCGGCGACCTCTTCTATATGGACGAGGACGGGTTCCTGTACTTCGTCGCCCGCAAGGACGACATCATCAAGACGCGAGGGGAGAAAGTAGCCCCCCGGGAGGTGGAGGAAGTGCTCTACAGACTGCCGGGGGTGGTGGAGGCGGCGGTGGTGGGTGTGCCGGACGAGGTCCTGGGGCAGGCGATCAAGGCCGTCATCGTCTGCGGGCCGGGCCTCCATCTCACCCGGCAGGACGTCCTGCGCCACTGCATGCAGCACCTGGAGGACTTCGCGGTCCCCCGCTATGTGGAGTTTCGGGACAGCCTGCCCAAAACGCCGTCGGGGAAGATTGACCGGCGCGCGCTGGCCCTCACCTCTCCCTCTGAGTGGCCCGTGAAGCCGGGGGAGGAGTGAGGAATGTGTGGCATCATCGGCATCACCGACTGGCGCGGGGACGCCCCGCCCGACGAGGAGCTTCTCCGCCGCATGCTGGGCATCATCCGCCACCGGGGACCCGACGAGTCCGGCCTCTACCGGGACGCGCGGGCCGGCATCGGCTGCGCGCGCTTGAGCATCGTGGACCTTCAGACCGGACAGCAACCCATCCCCAACGAGGACGGCTTCCTCTGGATCGTCTTCAACGGCGAGGTCTACAACCATCCGGAGTTGCGGGCCGGACTGGAACCGCGCGGCCACCGCTTCCGCACCCGCTCCGACACCGAAGTCATCCTGCACCTCTACGAGGAGTACGGGCCGGAATGCCTGCACCACCTCAACGGCCAGTTCGCCATCGCCATCTGGGACGCCCGGCGAGGGGAACTCTTCCTGGCCCGCGACCGCCTGGGCGTCCGGCCCCTCTTCTACGTCCGACTCCCCGGCGGCCTGGCCTTCGCCTCGGAGGTCAAAGCGCTGCTCCTGGTCCCCGGCGTGGAGGCCCGGCTGGACCCGTATGGGCTGGCCCAGGCCTTCACGTTCTGGGCCCCCCAGCCGCCCCGGACGGCCTTTGAGGGGGTCCGGGAACTGCCCCCCGGCCATTTTCTGCGAGCTTCCGGGGACGAGCTCACCGTTCAGCGGTACTGGCGCTTGACCTTCCCGCGCGCGGGGGAGGAATTGCGGCTGTCCGAGGAGGAGGCGGCGGAGGAGTTGCGGGCCCTGCTGGCCGACGCGACCCGCCTGCGCCTGCGCGCCGACGTCCCCGTCGGCAGTTATCTGAGCGGAGGGCTGGATTCCACCCTGGTGGCCGCGCTGGCCCGGCAACACATCCCCCACACCCTCTGTACCTTCTCTATCGCCTTTGAGGAGCGCGCGTTTGACGAACGGGAGTACCAGGAACTGGCGACGGCCTTCCTGGGCACCGACCATCGGCGCACGGAGTGCACCAACGCCGACATCGCCGCCATCTTCCCTCAGGTCGTCTGGCATGCGGAAGCTCCGCTCCTGCGGACCGCGCCAGCTCCCCTCTATCTGCTCTCCCGCCTGGTCCGCGAGAGCGGCATCAAGGTCGTGCTCACGGGCGAGGGCGCGGACGAGTTCCTGGGCGGCTACAACATCTTCAAAGAGGACAAGGTGCGGCGGTTCTGGGCCGCGGACCCCGATTCGGCGCTGCGCCCCCTGCTCCTGCGGCGCCTCTACCCCTACGTAGGCAACCTGGCCCGGACCGGCGACGCGCACCTGCGAGCTTTCTTCGGGAAGGACCTGCTGGCAGTGGAGCGGCCCGGCTATTCCCACTGGATTCGCTGGCACAACACGGCCCGCCTCTGGGGGTTCTTCGCTCCGGGACTCCTGGGCGCGCTGGACGGCTACGATCCGGTGGGGGAGTTGCTGGCTTCTCTGGACGGCGACTTCTCCGGCTGGAGTCCGCTGGCCCAGGCCCAGTACCTGGAGGTGACGACCTTTCTCTCCTCCTACTTGCTCTCTTCCCAGGGCGACCGTATGGCTATGGCCCACTCGGTGGAGGGACGGTTCCCCTTCCTGGACCACCGGGTGGTGGAATTCTGCAACCGTCTGCCGCCCCAGTTCAAACTCAAAGGACTGCGGGAGAAACACATCCTGCGGAAGAGCGCGAACGGGCTGGTCCCGCCCGCCGTCTGGCGGCGGCGCAAACAGCCGTATCGGGCGCCTATCGCGCCCGCTTTTCTGACCCGTCCGCCGGACTATGTGGAGGAATTGCTCTCGCCGGAGGCCGTCCGCGCCGCCGGCGTCTTTGACCCCGAAGCGGTCATCCGCCTGGTCCGCAAACTGCGCTCCGGAGCCGTCATCGGCGAACGGGAGGAAATGGCGCTGGTGGGCATCCTCTCCGTCCAACTGCTCCATCATCTGTTTGTGGAAAACTTCCCGCCCGGGCCGGTTCGGGAAGCAGATGTTGTCCTCACCGGGTGGGGCGAGGCCCCCAGGAGGTCCTGATGAAATACTGCGCCCGCTGTGTCCTGCCGGAGACCTTCCCCGGCATCCGATTTGATGAAGAGGGCGTCTGCCAGTACTGCCGGGAGGCGCCGGGCCCGGAGAGACGGGCCGCACAGAGGGCCCGGCTGCGCGCCCGGTTTGAGGCCCTGGTGGAGGAAATCCACGCCCGACCCGGGTATCACGCTCTCATGGCCTGGAGCGGCGGCAAGGATAGCACCTACACCCTCTGGCTCCTGCGGGAACACTACGGCCTGCGCGTCCTGGCCTTCACCCTGGATAACGGCTTCACCTCTCCCGCCGCGCTGAAGAACATCCGCGTGGTAGCGGAGAACCTGGGGGTGGACCACATCCTGATCAAGCCGCGCTTTGACCTGTTGCGGGCCATTTTCGTCGCGTCCGCGCAACAGGACGGCCTCTACCCGCCCCGCGCGCTGGAACGGGCCAGCAGCATCTGCAACTCCTGCATGGGGCTGGCGAAGGGCATCGGCCTGCGATTGGCGCTGGAGCGGGGGATCCCCCTCCTGATTTACGGCTGGTCGCCCGGGCAGATACCGCTGGCCTCGGCTCTCTTCCGGTTCACACCCCCCATGCTCCGCACCTTCTTGCAGACGGCGACCGTCCCCCTGCGGACCGTCGCCGGGGACGAGGTCGCGCCCTACTTCCCTGACGACAGCATGGTGCTCCGGGCGACCGACCTTCCCTACAGCCTCGCGCCGCTGGCCTTTCTGGACTACAGCGAGGAAGCCGCCCTGACCCGCCTGCGGGCCCTGGGCTGGGAACTCCCCACCGACACCGATCCCAATTCCACCAACTGTCTGCTGAACGCCTTCGCCAACCAGGTCCACATAGAGCGAACGGGCTACCACCCCTACGCGATGGAACTCGCCGGTTTGGTCCGGGAGGGGTACATGAGCCGGGAAGAGGCCCTGGCCCGGCTGGAAGTGCCCTCCGCGCCCGAAGTCGTCGCGGCCGTCCGGGCCAAACTGGGCCTTCCACCCCACCCCTGAACGCAACACGCAATACGCAACACGCAACACCCTATGAGACTCCTCTTTGTCACTCCCTACGTCCCTTCCCGCATCCGCACCCGGCCCTACCACCTCCTCCGGGAACTGGCCCGGCAGGGGCATCCGGTCACCCTGCTGACGGCGGCAACGTCGGAGCCGGAGGTCCGGGATGCGGAGGAACTGCGCGGGTGGGGGATTCGGGTAGACGTCTTCCGGGTCCCCCGGGCCCGCTCCCTGGGGAATTGCCTGCTGGCGCTCCCCACCCGGGAGCCCCTGCAGGCCGTCTACGCCTACCACCCCGCGATGGAGCGGCGGCTGGCGGAACTGGCCCGCAGCGGCGAGTTTGACCGGGTCCACATAGAGCACCTGCGCGCCGCCCGGCTGGTCCGCGCCGTCCCGGGCATCCCGACCGTCTACGACTCCGTGGACTGCATCTCCCTGCTCTTTGAGCAGACCATGGCCCAGACCCCGCGCTGGACTTCCCGCCTGCTGGCCGCGCTGGACCTGGGCCGCACCCGCCGCTATGAGGCCCGCCTGCTGGCCCGCTACAATCGGGTGGTCGTGTCCTCGCGGCGGGACAAAGAAGCGCTGGAGGCCCTGGCCCGGCGGTACCTGCCGCCCCTGGCCCGTCCGGCGCCGATTACGGTGGTGACCAACGGGGTGGACCTGGAGTACTTCCGTCCGCAGAACGGGCCCCGGGACAGCCGGACGGTGGTCTTCACCGGCAAGATGAGTTACCACGCCAACGTCGCCGGGGCGCTTTACTTCGCGCACCAGGTGCTCCCTCTCATCTGGGCCCGGGACCCGGAGGTCCGGTTCTGGGTGGTGGGCAAGGACCCGCCGGAAGTGGTACAGCGCCTGGCCCGAGACCCGCGCATCCTCGTCACCGGCACGGTGGACGACCTGCGCCCTTACCTGGCCCAGGCCACGGTGGCGGTCTGCCCGATCCCCTACGCGGTGGGGATTCAGAACAAGGTACTGGAAGCCATGGCCATGGGGACGCCCGTCGTCTGCACCCGCGCAGCGGCGGAGGGCCTGGAGGCCCGGCCGGGGGAGGATTTGCTGGTCGCCGATACGGCCGAGGCGTTCGCCCACCACGTCCTGCGCGTGCTGGAGGACCCGGCCCTGGCGGAGCGCCTGGGCGCCGCCGGGCGGCGGTACGTGGAGACCTGCCACGACTGGAGGAGTATTGCCGGGCGGCTGGTAGAAGTGTACCGGAACGCGGGAGACCGAGGAGCGGACGGGTTGTCTTGAATCCACGACCACGGACCTTTCGGATAGGCGGAAATTTTTAGCAGTTCGTTCACCATAAGCATACCCGTACCGGATATACTTCTGACAGACCATTCCTGCGCGGGCCGGATTTTAACCAGGAGGATTCCGATGCTCACCATCCCTTTCCAAAAGAGAGTTCCAGCGATACCCGACCGCCCCGGTCACAGGATGTCCCGCCAGGCGGTGGCTGTCCTGCTGGCCCTCGGCCTGGCCCTGCTGATGCTGGGCATCGTGTTGGCCGCGAACAACACCACCTCTTTCCCGCCCGCTGCTGAGCAAATCGCCCTCGGCGAGGGCTACGTCGGCACCTACACCGATACCCGCGCCGCCGACGGCGTCTACCGGGTGCTCCAGGAAGCCTACGTGACCGGTACGGCCAAAACGTTGACCGACAATCCGGCCGGATTTTCTTACACTCAAACCTATACCGGCGTCATTGCCTTCATTCCCTACACGATGCCCGCCGAGGGGGGATTCATCTACCGGATTGCTCCGTACATCGCCCAGACCGGCACCACCCGACTGCGTGTCGCTCTCTACGCCGACACCGATGGCCTCCCCCGCCTCCTCCTGGCCCAGAGCGAAGTCCTCACGGTGAGCGACGTCCTCACCGGACCCGGCTGGCTCTGGTTTGACATTGAGCCTCAGCGCATCCCCGGCAACACCCGCTACTGGATCGCCTACCAGGCGGATAACGACCAGGCTAAACTGATTGAGAGAATTGCCTCCGAGGACCAGCTCCTTCAACGTTCCTGGAGTTGGGGGCCGTTTCCTGCCTTGGCAGGGCAGGTCTGGGGTGGTGCCTTTCGCCGTCCCTGTTTCGGAATCGCCTACACGGCCACCCAATACGCGCTGGACGCTTCCTACACCGTCCCGGTCACCCCGTCCCTGGACGTCTACACCCTGACGGTGCGGGGGGCCACGTCCGGCGAACCCTTCAGCGTCACCGCCGACGGGCATCCCGTCGGCCTGATTGCCTACACCCCCACTGCCCACACCGCTTTCTCTGACGATATGGAAAGTGGCGCTGGCGGCTGGACGGCGGACGGGTTCTATCGGGTCATCTCTGGCACCGGCTACTACAGCAGCCATGAATACGCCTGGTGGACCGATGATGTACCCTACACCAGCACCGCCACCCTTACCTCCGCACCCATCACCATCCCCTTCAGCGCCCGCAATATGGAACTCCAGTTCTGGATGCGCATGGTCTCGGAGTTTGGTTGGGACGGTGGCTGGTTGGAGTACCGAGTTGGAGATGAAAACGGGAATTGGTCCCCGTGGTCTGAAGTGGCTCCCACCGATTTCGTTAAAGGGGGATACAACTGCATTCTGGGCGCCCCATCCGGTTGCCAGGGGCTGACCCATCTGGTCTCCGGCCCCCATAACGGCTGGAGCGGAGAGGGAGACCCAGTCAGCGGCACCATCCGTGTTCAAATCCCCATCTCCGCTACCGGACGTCTCATCCAATGGCGCTGGGTCTTTGAATGCGACCCCATCGGTGGGCAGGCGACCAGTCAACCCGACGGCTGGTGGATTGACGACGTGCGCGTGGTGGGAACGGTCGCCGAAGACACCGTGCTGGTCTGGCCCCTCCCTGTCTCGGCCGCGGACGACGGGCAGGTCGCCGTCCGCTTCCAGGATACCCTCACCAACACCTATCCGGACCTCCTGGGCATAGACCTGGTTGAGATCACCGGCATCCTCTACAACCGCGCCCCGGTCGTCACCGTGACCTTCCCCAATGGTGGGGAGTACCTCAGCGGTACCCAGACGGTCACCTGGACCGGCCTGGACTTCAACGGCGACGTCGTCACCTACAACATCTACCTGAGTCTGGATAACGGCGCGAACTGGTCGGATAGCTTCTATCAGGTGACTTACCCCGAGGGCGGGACGCCGGCAATTCATTCGTGGAATGGCTTCAACACAGCAGCGTTTACCGATTGCGACCAGTGCCTGCTTCGGATTGCCGCCTCAGATGGCGAGACCAGCACCGAAGACTTCTCTGACGCGGTCTTTTTCATAGACAATACTCCACCCACAGTGACGCTCACTGCCCCGAACGGCGATGAGGTTCTGCGGGGCGGGTCGGTGTTCACCATCACCTGGACGGCGACGGATGCCCACTTCGGGGCGATGCCCATTGGGCTGGCCTACTCGCTGGACGGGGGTGCGACCTACACGGAGATTGTCACCGCCACGGCGAATGACGGCCAGTATGCCTGGACGGTGCCGGAGGTAGAGACGACGACGGTGCGGGTGCGGGTGACGGCGACGGACCGGGTGGGCCATTCCGCCTCCGATGCCAGCGACGGTGACTTCGCCATAGATGCTACGGTGCCCGGGGTGACGCTCACTGCCCCGAACGGCGATGAGGTTCTGCGGGGCGGGTCGGTGTTCACCATCACCTGGACGGCGACGGATGCCCACTTCGGGGCGATGCCCATTGGGCTGGCCTACTCGCTGGACGGCGGCAACTCCTACACCACCATCGTCACCGCGACGGAGAACGACGGCCAGTATGCCTGGGCGGTGCCGGAGGTAGAGACGACGACGGTGCGGGTGCGGGTGACGGCGACGGACCGGGTGGGACATTTTACCTCCGATGAGAGTGAGGACTTTGCGATAGATAGCACTCCACCCACCGGGACGATCTCCATCGCAGAAGGAGCATACACCGGGATACGGGAAATCCACCTTTTCCTGACCGCCTCGGATGATGTGGTCCAGATGTACCTGGACGGCGACTTGGAGGATGCCGCCAACGTGCGCCGGTGGACATCTTACACCTCTCCGGTGACAGTCACGCTGGTTGACGCTGAAGGAGGCAAGATCGTTCGCGTCCGGTACCAGGACCTGGCAGGCAATCTCAGCGGCTGGGCGGAGGCGCAACTCGTCTACGATGCCACGCCGCCGGTCATCGCCGACCTCTCCCCGGCGAACGGGAGCACCGTAGCCACGGCGACGCCGGTCATCAGTGCCACTGTTCAAGACCAGACCTCCGGGATAGACCCCCAGGCCATCACGATGACCGTGGATGGCGTTTTGGCGAATCCGGTGTATAATGGAAACACTGTTTCCTGGATACCGGACTCGCCGCTGACCAACATCTCCCACACCGTCACCCTGCTGGTTCTGGACCGCGCCGGCAACTCCACTTCCACCACCTGGGCGTTCGCCGTCAGCGAACCTCCCGCCTCCATCCTGCTCACCGCCAGCCCGCCTGCTATCGTCGCCGACGGCGTCTCCACCGCCACCATCACCGCCGCCGTCACCGACCGGTACAACAATCCGGTCGCCGACGGGACGGAAGTGGTCTTCACGACCACCATGGGGACGCTCTCCGGCGACACAGTCTACACGGCCACAACCCAGGCGGGCTTCGCTCTCGCGGTGCTGACGGCGCCCACCACCGATGGGGTGGCCCGGATCACGGCCAGGGCCGGGTCGGCGGAAGGGAGCGTGGATGTTTTGCTGATCCGCTATCGGGTCTACCTGCCCCTGATCTTGCGTCTGGGTGGGCCGTAGGTGGTGGGACAGGTGATGGTCACCTTGTAGGTGGGGGGATAGGTGACGGTCACCTTGCAGGTGACCGTCACCTGGTATTTGGTATAGGGGGAAAGATGACTCCGTATCGCAAGTGGTCCCGGAGAGACTTCCTGCGCGCGATGGCGATTGCGCTGGGGGGCCTGACCGTGGGCGAAAGCGTTCGCCGCTGTTTTCAGGGGATTGCCCCGATTGCCCAGGGCGACTTCACCCCCACCGCGCACGCCTACCTGCCGCTGGTGATGCGCGGCGAATCCACTCCTACCCCATCTCCGCCCACCGCGACGTCTATCCCACCCACCTCCACCCCCTCCCTGCCGACTCCTACCTCCATACCCTCTCCTCCACCAGGCGCCTCGCGCGTGGTCCACGTCCACGCCCCCTCGGCCACCTACTGGAACGGCAGCAGCAACTACTACTACAACTACGTGAACCAATCAGTCGTGAACAACATGGTGGACCAGGGGGTTATGGCCCTTACCGGCACCTCCACCCGCGCCGATGCCTGGCGGGCGCTCATCCCCAACTACTCCGGCGGCGTCGTTGCCATCAAGGTCAACTTCAACAACAGCCAGTTGGGCAATCTCATCAACGCTCTGATCCACCCGGTCAACGCGGTGATTCAGGGGTTGCTGGACATCGGTGTTCCTGCCCAAAACATCCTCATCTGCGACGCGGTCCGCGCCATCCCGGATTACTTCCGCAATGGCTGTCTCTACTCCGGCGTCCAGTTTTACGACCGGGATAGCGCCGAGTTTCCGGTCCGGGTCTCCTTCAGCCGTCCGGGCATCCCTGCCGAGTACCTCGCCGATGCAGCGGTGAATGCCGCGTACCTGATCAACGTCCCCATTATGAAAGGGCACTCCATCACCGGCGTGACGCTGGGGTTCAAAAACCACTTTGGCACCATCAACAACCCTCTGAATCTGCACGAGTACGTCGCCCCGATGTGGGGCCAGTACTACGACCCCAACTACAATCCAATGGTGGACATCTACCTGACTTCTCACATCCGCAACAAAACGGTATTGGTTCTGGGAGACGGCCTCTTCGGCAGCCGGGATAACACGAACAGTGTGCCGACCCGCTGGACCACCTTCGGCAACCAGTTTCCCAACAGCCTCTTCTTCTCCCGCGACCCGGTGGCGGCCGATTGTGTGATGTACGACCTGCTGGCGGCCGAAAGTTGCCCCTATGCCTGGGAGGAAGCGACCGACTACCTGCGTCTGGCCGCCGCGGCCGGACTGGGGGTCTACGAACTCGGGGACCCCTGGGGGAGCGGTTATAATCTCATTGACTATGTGAGGATTACGCTGACATGAAGACCTCAACGATGATGCTTCTTCTCCTGGGCCTGGCGGCCCTGTTGTGCGTCCTGGCTCCTTCGGGCATGGCCGGCCAGGGGCTCTCTCCTCCCTTCACGTTGACCGCAGTATCGGTTTCCGGCGAGCATCCGGAATCCGCGTCCCTCTCGCCTTCCCTCACCATCCCCGCCGCCGACTGGCCCCAACTTCAGCGCGACCCCCAGCACACCGGCACCAGCTCCCAACAGGTCAACCCGCCCTACCGCTACTACTGGCGCTGGAACGAGGTCCCCTTCGCCAGCCGCACCCAGCCCGTCGTCGCCGACAACCGCCTCTTCATCGGCTCCCTGAACGGCACGATGTATGCCCTGGACGCCGACCAGGACGCCGGGGGCGGTACACCCACCATCCTCTGGTCGCGCGACGTCGGCGCGCCGATACGGGATACCGCCGCCGTCTACAACGGACGGGTCTACTTCGGGGCCTACGACGGCCGGGTCCACGCGCTGGACGCGGCCACCGGCAACCCCGTCTGGTCCTTCCAGACCGGGGGCGGCGTCGCCGCCGCGCCGGTGGTGGATAACGGCGTCGTCTATATCGGCTCCACCGACGGCGTCTTCTACGCGCTGGACGCCGCCACCGGCGCGCTCCGCTGGACCTACAACGCCGGCGCGCCCATCCTCACCTCCGCCGCGCTCAGCGCCGACGGCCAGACCGTCTACTTCGGCGCCGAGGACATCTATGCCTACGCCCTGCGCACCTCCGACGGACAACTGCGCTGGCGCACCCGCCTGCAGGGGCAATCGCTGGCGGAGCGGTGGCCCGTCGTCGTGGGTAACACCGTCATCTACCGCTCCCAGCCCCTGCGCAATTTCCACTTCCTGCTCCACGAAGGGGACGACGTGATGGACCAGGCCGGGGCGGTGAACCCGAACTGGGCCGCCGACTGGGCCGCTGTCCGCCCGCGCATTGTGGCTCACCTGACCGCCAACCCCGACCGGCAGACGTTCTTCGCGCTGGATGGGGCCACCGGCGCGCTGCGGGGCGTGGCACCTGTCCTCTACACCTACGGCGATGGCGACGCGCCGGCCCCGCCCGTCGTCAAAGACGGCGCCCTCTACCTGGTCTACCGCGCCCGTCACGGCATCCAGACCGACGGCGGCTCCGTCCACGTGACCACCCGCTACGACGCCGAACTGGGGCGCATGGACCTTTCCACCCTGGACATCACCGGCCTGACGGCGACCCAGACCTTCAATTACCAGATGCGCTATACCTCCGATGAACCCGCGATGCTCTCTATCGGTGGGAATCTGCTCTTCGTGGACAACTGGGAGCGGCTGGGGGCGCTGAACCTGCAGACCGGCGCGCTGATTGCCATCGCCAACGTGGCAAACTACTGGCCTGCATGCCCGCCGCCGGACGGCCAGTGCCCGGCATGGGGAGGGCCAATGCCGTTCTTCACCACCTGGCCCTTCCCCGGCCCGCAGGTCGGCGAAGGCGTCACTCATCGTCCGCTGGTGATTGCTTCGGGGCGGCTCTTCTGGCGGGTGGTGGACGGCGGGCTGGCCTCCATCGGGCCGGCGGGGACCCTCGCCCTCTCCCCCGCTACCTCCGGCGGCTCATCCCTCCCCCTATCCCGTACAGCCGAAGAGGGGCCGGGGGTGACGGCCACCGCATCCCTCACCCCCTACGTCTGGACCGAACCGGTCCGGCCCGTGAGCAACCCGCCCGCCGACCTGGTGCAGCAGCTGAACGACGAGGTCCGCCGCATTGTGGACGCGGGCGGTCACCTCCTCCCTTACTTTCTGGAACGAGGGTTCACCACCGAGATGCTCTTCCCCGGCGACACGCTGTACCCGGAAGAGCCGCCCGGCCTGGCGGCCTGTCACCCCGGCAACATCTACTGGTTTGACCCCGGCGAACTGGTCTATACGCTGAGCATCGCCTACCCCTACCTCTCATCCGACCTGCAGAGCCGTGTGCAGTCGTATCTTTCCGCTGAAATGGCTCGCTACCCGCCCCTGGAGCCCCTGCCCTGGCCGCCCGAATGGCTGACCAATGGCGTCGCGCGGGAAACGTACCCGGTCTCCTTCCGCCCCAACTGCTGGCCCCCGCCGGAGCCGCCGCTGAGCACGCTCTATGCCCTCTGGGCCTATGCCCGGTACACCGGGGATTGGGCCTACGTCCAGAACCGCTGGTCGCAGATAGACGCACTCTTTGACCGCAAGAAGGGGAGCATAGATTCCTACGCCGCCATCAGCGGGGCCATCGGCTATGCGCGCATCGCCCGCCAACTGGGCCGCACCGCCGACGCCGCCGAAGGAGAACAGGTCGCCGTCCAGGCGATGACGCGGGGGCTGAACTTCCAGCAATTCCTGACCACCGCCAACGCCCGCTACCCGGACCCCAGAGACCAGCGGACCGGCTGGCGCGCGCCCGTCTTCTTCGGACTGGTCCCCGAAGTGGGCCGCTACATCTCCGACACCAACCGCATCACCGCGACAGCTTACCTCAACGACCTCACCGACAGCGACGGCGTCTTTCTCTGGTACATCACCCGGCTGGGGCTCCAGGCCGAAATCGGGGAATCCAGTTTCCACGGGCCGGACCTGGCCTGGTCGGTCTTTCTGGCGAAGGCGTACGTGGAAGGGGCGGGGCGTTCTACCCTGCGCCGGTACCTGGACCGCCCGTGGGGGCTGGGAGATGTCTATTATCTTCAGAAACTGGTCGCCACCATAGAGGCCACCGGTATAGAGGACACCACGCCGCCGGTCATCAGCAACGTGCAGGTCCTGGGGGTCACCTTCTACAGCGCCACTGTTGCCTGGCAGACGGACGAACCGGCGACCAGCGAGGTGGAATACGGCCTGACCTCGTCCTATTCGTCCCGAATCACCCAGGGCGGCGCAGTCACCGAGCACCGCGTCGCCATCACCGGCCTGCGGCCCGATACCCTGTACCACTTCCGGGTCTGCTCTACCAGTGCGGGCGGACGCAGTTGCTCGGGGGACGGCACGTTCACGACTCTGCACGGCTATTCGCTCTTCCTGCCGGTGATTTTCAGGAAGTAGAAGGGGATCCGTCATGCAAACGATACCGATGTGGAAGAACATTTGTGGCCTTGTAGCGGCGCTCCTGTTGCTGGGGAGCGCCCCTCCGCCCGGCGACCGTCCTCCGGAGACCGGAATCGCCGCTACTGCCACCCGCCGCGTCAACGTCTGGCCCGGCGCGGGGAGCCAGGTGGACGACAACACGGCCTCCATCTTCTGGTTCGGGCACGAGACCGACCACAACCTCTACAACTACGTGGACGTGCGGGTGGGCTACACCAGCCAGCATCTGCGCATCTTTGTGACGGTGGTGGACTATAATCTCTGGCAGATGCCCTCAGAGGATAAGGACCCCCGCCTCTACGACGGCGTCGCCATCTATCTGGATACCGCCGGAGACCGCGCGACGGCCCCGCAACCGGATGATTACTTCTTCGTCAACAGCTGGCGTCACTCCTGGCCGGGGGAGAACAAAGAGGCCTATCACCGGGACGGCCGAGGGACGGGGAGCGGCTGGAACGAGGCCTGGTCGGGGACATGGACAGAGACGGTGGGGGCGAACTGGTATAACACCGGTCCGAACAACAATGGCAACTGTCCTTCCACCCGCTCGGACTGCGATGCCGGCTGGTCCACCGTCATCACCATCCCCTTCTCCACGCTGGGCCTGGCGGGCCCGCCACCTTCCGGCACCATCTGGGGACTGGGGCTGTACATCTACGACCGGGATGCTCCAGAACCGGCGGCGCTGGTCAGCCCGCCGCCGGTGTGGCCGGAGACCCTCTCGGCCAACAACCCCGGTACGTGGGGGGAGATCGCCTTCAACCCGCCCCGTTACTCCCCTCCGTCTGCCGTCCCCACCGGCACGACGGTCGTCCGGCGCGACCTGGGGGGCACTGTTGCCGACGCCTATGTGGGCGGCGACGGCAACTGCGACGGCGGCTACCTGGGCGGCGGCGACGTCAACCACGGCGACGAGGGCCTTTTCGTCGCCAGCCAGTCCCTGATTGCCGATTTCCCCTGCTGGAGCAAGTCCTACCTGAAGTTCGGTTTAGGCGGCATCCCGCCGGGAAAGGTTATCCTCTCGGCGACCCTCACTTTGCATCTCTGGGGTAACGCCGGTTACGTCCCCTCACAGGCCCCGCCCTCCTACACGCATCTCTTCACCGTCGCCGAGGACTGGGATGAGCATACCATCATCTGGAACACCGCGCCGATGGCAAAGGAGAACCTGACCGCAACCTGGGTCTATCCGCGCACCGACAGCGGGCCCGATTTCCCCGGCATCCCGTATACCTGGGACGCCACGCAGGCGGTGGCCGAGGCGTATGCGGCGGGCCGGCCGCTGAACGTGGCCCTCTACACATCCGACACGAACTTTCATAGCAGCAAGTATTACGTCTCGTCGGATGCCGATAGCGATTGGATCCCGGTGGCGAAACCCACGCTGACGGTGTTGTGGGGAGACCCGGCGCCGGGGATAGAGAAGCAGGTCAGCCGCTCCACCGCTCGCACCGGAGACCCGCTCACCTACACCCTGCGGCTGCTGGGAGCTGGCACCACCCTCTATCTGCGCGACCCCATCCCCAACGGCACGGCGTACAGGCCGGGGAGCGTCACCGGCGGCGCATCGTACAATCCGGCCGCCAACCGCATAGAGTGGACGGGAGCGCTGAGCCCCAGCGCGCGGCTGACCATCACCTTCGGGGTCACCGTGACCGCCACCGGCCCGCTGGCCATTGTGAATACCGCGACCCTCACTGATGGCGTCCATCCCCCCCTGACGGCCTCCGCGACAACCATTGTGAACGGTTTCCCTCTCTATTTGCCCCTCGTGCTGAGGGCGTGGTGAAGAAAGTGTGCCGGAAAATGTTCCTGGCACTTCTCCCAGCGCCAGGAACATCCATGCTCTGCGCTCTCCGCGTCTCTGCGGTGAACCCTTGCCCCCTCATTTGCACAAAGCGGAGGATTCGTGTATCCTTACTGCATGCCCCCGGCATCGCCCTGAATCGCCCGCCGGGGCTTGCAGGAGAATCCGATGCCTGAGGCCCCCCTGCTCACCGTCGTCATCGTCAGTTGGAATGTACGCAATCTGCTGATGGCCTGCCTGCGCTCCCTCCAGGCCGACCTGGCGCAGGCCGGCCTCCCCGCCGACATCTGGGTGGTGGATAACGGCTCCGCCGACGGCACGCCGGAGGTCGTCGCGCGGGAATTTCCTGCCGTCCGTCTGATTGCCCGGCCCGATAACCCCGGCTTCGCCGCGGCCAACAACCAGGCCATGCGCGCCGTTCTGGAGACGGCCCCGCCCCGCTACTTCTGGCTGCTGAACCCCGATACCGAAGTCCTCCCCGGCGCGACAGTCGCCCTCATCGCCGCTATGGAGGCCCATCCCCGCGTCGGGGTGGCCGGCGCGAAACTCCTCTACCCCGATGGCTCCCTCCAGCACTCCGCCTTCCGTTTCCCGGGACTGGTCCAACTGGCCTTTGACCTTTTCCCGCTCCCCCCGCGCCTCTATGAGACCCGCCTGAACGGCCGCTACCCGCGCCAACTCTACGACGGGGATGCCCCCTTCTATGTGGACCACCCGCTGGGGGCGGCGATGATGGTCCGCACGGAGGCGGTGGAGCAAGTGGGACTCCTGGACGAGGGATACCGTATCTATTGCGAGGAGATAGACTGGTGCTGGCGGATGCGGCGGGCGGGCTGGCGGGCCCTCTGCATTCCGGCGGCGCAGGTGATCCATCACACCGGGCGCTCCACGGGCCAGGTTCCCCTTTCGTCCTTCGTCAATCTCTGGACCAGCCGGGCCCAGCTCTATGCCCGCCATCACGGGCCCGTCACCCGCCGCCTGGCCTGGGCGCTGGTCCGGGCCGGGATGCGGCGACGGATGCGGGGCGCTCCTCCCGAATGGCAGGAGGCCATCCGGCAGGTCCTGAGCGCGTGGGAGCGCCTGTAGAAGCCGCAAAGGATACGGAGCACGATGACCTGCCCTGTCGCTGTGAGCGAAGCGAAGCAGAATCCGCCCGACACTATTGCAACTGGAAAGTTACCACCTGTGCGGTTGATTTATTGAACCGCGAAGGACGCAAAGAGCGCAAATTCTTTAGAGTTTCTTTGCGTCCTTGGCGCTCTTTGCGGTTTTGAAAAGGTGCCTCCCTACCGACGCGCCGGCAGGTAATCCGACAGGTGGAAATCTTCCCACTTGTGGCGGAGACGTGCCAGGCCCTTTCACCGCAGCCCATGCCGTTCCAGCAATTCGTTATCGGCCAGGAGGGCCGCCGTGGGGCCGTCGGC
Source organism: Thermoflexales bacterium (assembly GCA_014360895.1). GTDB lineage: Bacteria > Chloroflexota > Anaerolineae > B4-G1 > DUEL01 > SpSt-77. Next base: position 40,599 of record JACIWQ010000014.1, read on the forward strand.
GACGACGACCCCGCCATCCATCACCACCGTGCGGGGCAGGAGTTCCGCCACCAGTCCCAGGTCGTGGGTGGCGACCAGCATCGTCTGCGGGAGGGTCCGCAGGACCTCTATCAGCCGTCGGCGGGCGCGGGGGTCCAGCCCCGCCGACGGCTCGTCCAGCAGGAGCACTTCGGGTTGCATCGCCAGGACGGTGGCGATGGCGGCCCGCTTTTTCTCCCCCGCGCTGAGGTGGTGGGAAAGCCGTCCCTCAAATCCCTCCAGGCCCACCTGGCTCAGGGCATAGGTCACCCGCTGGCGGATTTCCGATTCCGGCAGGCCCGCGTAGAGGGGCCCGTAGGCCACGTCGTCAAAGACGGTGGGGGAGAACAACTGGTCATCCGGGTCCTGGAACACCAACCCCAGACGGGCCCGCAGATGGCGCGCGTTGCCGTCGTGCAGGTCCTCCCCGAAGAGGCGCACCGTCCCTCGCCCCCTCAGCAGGCCGACCAGGGCCAGCATAAGGGTGGATTTCCCGGCGCCGTTGGGCCCCACCAGCGCCACCTTCTCCCCTTCTATCAGGGTCAGGTGGACACCCCGCAGAGCTTCCCGCCCGTCCGGGTAGGTCAGGTAAAAATCACGAACCTCAATGACCGGGCGCATTTATCCGTGCGCATGGGGGTGGCCGGGGTGTTCGTGCTCCTGCGCGGCCAGCGCGCCCCCCAGATGGTCCAGCGCTCCCTGCAGCGCCTCGTTGGCCTGGGCCAGTTTGTGGGCCGCCGTCCACAGGTGGTCGGCGACATGGAACTCCCTGGCCGCCTGAGCCCGCTCGGCCCACTTAGAAAACTCCTCCGCGTGCTCCTCGTTGTGCTCTATCCAGTGCGGGAGCAGAAGCCGCAATCGGGTCAGGTCTTCGGAAACCACCGGCTCGTCCTCCTCAAGATGATGATGGGCCGGCTCACCCTCTCCAGGTGGGTCGGGAAGTTGGGCGAATGTTGTCCGGCAGAGGGTGCAAACCGGTTCGTTGTTGACCAGGATAATCCGACCGCCGCAGAATGGACAGGTCCATTGAACGCGAGTGCCACAACCGCATTCTATGCACATTTTCCGTCTCCTTTCGCCGCCGGGTGGGTGCGAACGGCAACGGCCAGCGCCTGCTGTTCCATCCCCCCGGCGAGTTCCCCCTCAAAAAAGCACTCCAGATGGCGAACGTGGAAACCGGCCCCTTGCAACAGACCGACCCATCGGTCCGGGCCAAACTCCGCTCTCAGGGGTTCTATGGAGAACAGGAGGCTGCCCGGCGCCATCACCCGCGCGACCTCGCGCAGGATGCCCGTTGCGTTCACCTCCGGGGGCCGGTGGTGGAGCACCCAGGCGATGACCGCTGAGACGAAGACGCCGTCGGTGAACGGGAGCGCTTCGCCAGTGGAGCGGACCACTTTTGGGAAGCGGCTCCGGCGCATCAATCTCGCTCCCAGCGACATCGGCTCCACGTACACTATATCTAACCCTCGCTCCTGGTAAAGGGGGGCCAGCCGCCCCCAGCCCGCGCCGACATCCAACAAGGGCCCCCGGGCATCGGCCAGGGCCCGGCGCAGCGCGGCCATCTCTGCCCGTTCCGCTTCGGCCTCGGTGGCGGCGTCCTGGCAGGCCAGCGCGACGTGCTCCTGGAGGGTCTCCTCCCAGTCGGCCGCTCGCCGGACCATATCGTAGCAGACCCAGTAGGCGTAGGCTGTCACTGCCCACTCCAGGTCTACGTCCGGGGACAACTGGCCGGCCAGGGCCTCCCGCAGGCGCTCGCGCGTCCGGTCGTATCGGGTCAGGTCGTCCATCGGGGCGGACACTTCCTATTCCAGAGTAGCCGCCAGATAGACCCTGTGCCGGAGGAAGTCTATCTTCTCAATCCGGCCGCGCACCCGCTTCTGCTCCCCCAGCAGATTGACCAGCAGAAACTCATCCCCCTCCGGCTGAAGCAGGACGACGTCTTCCATAATCAGTTGGGGATGGTCTCCGTCCGTGTAGACTTTAGCTTCGCACATAGAACCTCCGAAGTCAAGGGACCGTCACCTCGCGGGTGCGCCCCATTCCTGTCGGGAAGGAGCCGGTGCGCTCGCACCAGCCCTTCCGCCGATAGGGCACAAACCACACCGCAGCAGGAAGACCTCCCTCGGGGTGAGGCAGCCCTCA
>JACIWQ010000140.1 GCA_014360895.1 Thermoflexales bacterium
GACCCCTTCGCCGGAGCGCAGGCTGTTCGCCTGTACCCAGAGAGGCCCAGCGGCCTGCGAGACGGCGACAAATTTGACACGCCCGGGAATGATGGGCCGTTGCCCATGACCCAAATTGGGTGTATAATGCAGGTGCGGATCCACCCACCCGGACACTCCCGATCTTCCCTCGGCCATTGCAATGAGTCGTCCGCGGTCCATCCGTTGTCTGTGGTCTGTTGTTCAAGGAGGTCAGGATGCGCGTCAGACGTCCTGTGGTTGCAGGTCAATTCTACCCCTCCGACCGCGCCGGTTGTATCCGGATGATTGAAGAATGTCTCCCCCGTCAGCCCCTCACCGGCCTGCCGGAGCCGATTGTGGCCGGAGTCGTCCCCCACGCCGGATGGGTCTTCTCCGGCCCCACCGCCGCGAAGGTCTTTGCGGCCATCCGCTCCCAGTTCACCCCCGATACCGTCGTCCTCCTCAGCGCCAACCACCGCTGGGGGGGATTCCGACCGGCGGTATACGGGAGCGGGGCCTGGCTAACCCCACTGGGGGAAGTGGAAGTGGATGCGGACCTGGCCCAGGCGGTCATCCGGGAGGGCAACGGGACGCTGGTGGATGCTCCGGAGGCCCATGCGGGCGAGCATTCCGCCGAAGTGCAGGTTCCGTTCATCCAGTACCTCTTCCCCCAGGCCCGGATTCTCCCCATCCTGGTCTCGCCGGACGAGTTGGCTGTGGAGGCCGGGGAGGCCATCGCCCGGGCCATCGCCGCGTCCGGGAAGCGGGTGGTGGTGGTGGGGACCTCCGACCTGACCCACTACGGGGCAATGTACTACGGCTTTGCCCCGGCCGGGACCGGCGAGCGGGCGCTGGCGTGGGCCCGCGCCAATGACGAGCGGGTCATCCGCCTGATGCTGGACATGCGGGCTGAAGAGATTGTCCCCGAAACAGAAACCCACCACAACGCCTGCGGCGGAGGGGCCATCGCGGCCGCCGTGGCCGCCGCCCGCGCGCTGGGCGCCCAGAAGGGAGTCCTGCTGGAATACACCAACAGCCACCAGGTGATGCCCCGGGGTCCGGCCACCGACTTCGTCGGATATGCCGCCGTGGTGTTCGGGTAAGAGGAGGTCACCATGGCGCTCTCCCCGGAAGACCAACGGTACCTGCTCACCCTGGCCCGTCAGACCATCACCCGGGCCCTGGAGGGCCAGGACCCACCGGAAGTGGACCTGAGCGCCCTCTCAGAGACGTTGCGACGGCCCGGCGCCTCGTTCGTCACCCTGACCCTGGGCGGGGAACTGCGGGGGTGTATCGGCTCCATAGAGCCGCGCCGCCCGCTGGCCCTGGACGTCCAGGAAAACGCCGTCGCGGCGGCCTTCCACGACCCCCGCTTCCCGCCGTTAACCCGCCGGGAACTGGACCGAACCCACATAGAGATCTCCGTCCTCACCGTCCCCCAACCGCTGGAGTACGAAGAGCCGGCGGACCTCCTGGCGAAACTCCGCCCAGGAGTGGACGGGGTCATCATTGAGCGCGGATGGCATCGGGCCACCTTCCTGCCGCAGGTCTGGGAGAAATTGCCCGACCCCCGCGAGTTCTTGGCCCACCTCTGCCTGAAGGCCGGCCTCTCCGCCGATGACTACCGCCGTCCGGGGCTGCGGGTGTACACCTATCAGGTGGAAAAATTTGAGGAGGAGACGGAAAAGTGACCGCGCCGCACATCCTGGTGGTGGAAGACCACGAGCCCCTGCTCTACGCCATCCGGAAAGTTCTGGAGCGGGCCGGTTATTCCGTCCTGACCGCGACGGACGGGCAGAAAGGGCTGGAGGTCATGGAGCGGGTGCGGCCGGACCTTATCGTCGCCGACATCATGATGCCGAACATGGACGGCTACGAGTTCTACCAGGCGGTGCGCGCCCGCCCCGACGGTCTGACCATCCCGTTTATCTTTCTCACCGCGCGGACCGCCCGGGAGGACATCCTGCGAGGCAAGGGGTTGGGGGCAGAGGACTACCTGACCAAGCCCTTTGACCCGGAGGAACTCCTGGTCGTGGTGCGCTCCCGCCTGAAACGGGCCGAGGAGGTGCAACAGGCCGCCGCCAGCGAGTTTGACCGGCTGAAGCAGCAGATTGTGACCATCCTCAGCCATGAACTGCGCACGCCGCTGACCTACATCACTGGCTACACCGAAATGGCCCTGGAAGACCTCCCCTCTCTATCTCCGTCGGCCCTGCAACAATTTCTGGAGGGCATCCAGCGCGGTTCGGAGCGGCTCAACCGGCTGGTCCAGGACCTGCTGACCGTGATCCGGCTGGATACCGGTCAGGCGGAGACGGAATTCCGCCTGCTGGTCCGCCCCCACGGAGACTTTGCCGAAGTGGTCCGGCGAACGGTGAGCCGGTACGAGCCCCTGGCAGCTCAAAACGACATTCGCCTGGAAGTGCGCGGGCCCTCCGAACTCCCCCCTGTCCCCCTCTGCGAACCGTTCTTCTCCGATGCTCTGGGCCGCCTGGTGGAGAACGCGATTAAATTCTCGCGCGGGAAGGGGAAACGGGTTCTGGTGGAAACGAGCCTGGCGGGAGAATGGGTGGAGGTCAGCGTGACCGATAACGGCGTGGGCATCCGCCCGGAGGAAATCCCCCATCTCTTTGAGCGGTTCCGGCAGATAGACCGGGAGCGGATGGAGCAACAGGGCGTGGGATTGGGCCTGGCCATTGCCCGCGAACTGATCCGCCTCCATGGCGGCGAGATTACGGTGGAGAGCATGTACGGCGTCGGGAGCCGGTTCACCATCCGCCTCCCCTTGACTCCCCCGTCCTGATTTCCCAGGAGAAGCCATGGCCGACCTTTCTGTGCGCATCGCTGGCCTTTTCTTTAAAAACCCCGTCCTTCCGGCCGCCGGGCCGCCGGTCTGGAACGGAGAGGCCATGAAGGCCTGCGCGGCTGGCGGGGCAGGCGCCATCGTCTCCAAGACGGTTTCGGTCCGCCCCGCCGTGGTCCCCACCCCCAATATGGCCGAAATCCCCGGCGGCTTTCTGAATACCGAACTCTGGTCGGAACTGCCGGTGGAGCAGTTCATCCAGCGGGAGTACCCGCTGGCGAAGGAGACCGGCCTCCCCCTCATCATCAGCATCGGCTACACCGCCGAGGAGATTGCCGAACTGGCCCCCCGGGTGCGCCCCTTCGCCGACGCGCTGGAACTCTCCACCCACTACATCGGCGACGACCCCACCCCGATGATGGAGGCCATCCGGGCCGCGAAGGCGGCGGTGGACGTGCCGGTGTTTGTCAAACTGAGCCCGTTCCGGGATATGAAGACGGCGGCCCGCGCCGCCGCCGAGGCCGGAGCTGACGGCATCGTCGCCATCAACTCCTTCGGCCCCTGCCTGGGGGTGGACGTGGAGACGGGACGGTTGCTGATGGGAAGCCGGGAGGGATACGGCTGGCTCTCCGGCCCGGCGCTGAAGCCGCTGGCCCTCCGCTGTGTCTTTGATATCGCCCGCACGGTGGACCTGCCCATCATCGGCGTCGGCGGCATCAGCAAGGGGACCGATGCCATAGAGTTCTTCATGGTGGGCGCCAGCGCGGTGGGGATTTGTACGGCGGCCATCCTCAAGGGGCCCCGCATCTTCGGCAAGGTCGCCCGCGAGATAGAGAAGTGGCTGGACGACCACGGGTACGCCTCGGTGGAGGAGGTGCGGGGATTGGCGATTCGCCGCTGGGAGGAGTGGACATTCCGGACCGCCCACGTCCCGCCCATTCTGGACGTGGACGCCTGCACGGGGTGTGGCCTCTGCGAGGCCAGTTGCGTCTACGACGCCATCCACGTGGTGGAGAAGAAGGCAGTGCTGACGCCGGAGAAATGCTACGGCTGCGGCCTCTGCGTCACCCGCTGTCCGGTGCGCGCGCTGAGCATTGCCGGGTAGAAAGAACGCCGGGTCATTGCGGCCTCTCCAGCGCGCCCAGGAGGATACCGCCCACCAGGATGAGGCCGCCGCCCCACTGCAGAGGGGTCATTCGCTCCCCCAGGAGCAGGATGGCCAGCCCCAAGGAGACAACCAGTTCCAGCAGGCTGATGAGGGCCGTCTCAATGCCGCCCAGCCGCCGCAGGCCCGCGAACATCAGGAGACGAGAGAGGGCCGTGGTGGCCCCCAGGGCAATGATGGCCCCCCACCCCCCTCCGGAAATGGGCTCCACCGGCTTCCCCTGCAGGACCCGCGCCAGCCCCACCGTCGCGGCCATCGCGGTGAGAATGTAGGGCGTCGCGGCCTGCGAGGGGACGTCCGCCAGGAGCCACTGGCCCATCACCAGATGCCATCCGAAGGTCGCCGCGGAGGCCACCATCAGCATCGCGCCCAGCCAGTTCGGCTCCCCTTTGCTCCCCCCGGTGAGGAGGTAGACGCCGCCAATCGCCAGCGCGATCCGCAGCAGAGTGATCCGTCCGACCGGCTGGCCGGAGGCCGCCAGAAAGAGCACCACCCACAGGAGATACAGGGTGTTCAGAAACGAGGCCAGCGACGCGTCCAGACGGGAGAGACCGGAATAGTAGAGCAGCGAGCCGATCCCGTTGATGGTGCCGACGGCGATGCAGCCGACCATCTCCCCCCAGCGCAACCGGGTCAGCCAGTTCCGCCGGAAGAGCAGATACCAGACCCAGAGCAGGAGGACCGCTACCAGTGTGCGGAAGGCGGCCAGACTGAACGGGGTGACGCCCTGAGCGTAGGCCAGTTTGCCCAGGATGGGCGCCCATCCCAGGAAGAAACTGGAGAGGGCCGTATTGCGGATTCCCCGCCGACGGGCGGGGTCTTGGGGAAAAATCGCCATGTTGATCGGAGAACGATGACTTCTCGCCGAGTCTTCCACCTGACCCGCTACGAAGTGGTCGCCGTCACCCAGGGGTTGCTGCAGGCCGAGGTGGTGCGGACCTACCTCCGGAGTCACGGCATCCCCGCCGTCCTCCGCTACGAGAGCGCCGGACGGGCCCTGGGCATTACCGTGGACGGACTGGGAGAGGTTCGGGTACTGGTGCCGGCCCGCTGGGAGCGACAGGCCCGCCAGTTGCTCCGGGCCCGAGAGCGCCCCCGGCGCTCCTTCAGGGCGCGGTGGCGGCCTGCTCCGGCATCGCTCCGGGGCCGTCGGCGGCGACCCAGCGCAGGCCGTTCACGTTAATGCCCCCCACCCAGAAATCCCAGTGCAGGTGGGCGCCGGTGGAAAGGCCGGTATTCCCCACCCGTCCGATGACATCCCCCGCGCGCACCTTCTGCCCCACCGTCACCTCTATCTGAGAAAGATGCCAGTAGCCGGTCAGCACGCCCCAGCCGTGGTCTATGACCACCGCGTTGCCCCGCACCGCCAGCGGCTCCGCCAGGACGACGACGCCGTCGGCCGGTGCGTACACCTTCGCCCCCGCCCCGATGTCAAAATCCACCCCCTCGTGGTAACTGTTGTAGGGTCCGCCATTGTAGGAGCGACGGGTCCCGAAATAGGAACTGATCGCCGCATCTACCGGTAACCGGAACGGCCCCTGCCAGTACCGCTGGGGCGTGAAGAGGGCCCGTACCTCCTTCAGCCGTTGCTGCTCGGCAGCGATGACCGCCGCGTCCAGAAGACTGGCGCGGCTGGGGGGGACGTCTATCCGCTCATGGCCATACCCCCCGTCCTCCACCCGGACCGCCACGGCGACCGTCGCCGTCTCCTCCTGCGTGGTGGCGGTCAACGTCATCTCGTAGAGCCCCGGCTCGGTGAAGGCATGGACGCCGATGTACGCGTAGTAGACGCCGTTCTCTTCGGCAAAGGGGACGGGGCGGTCAAACAGGCGGCCCTCCAGCGCTACCGGCTTCGCGGTGTGCACGACGACGGTGAGCGTATCCCCCTGGCGCGCCGGAATCGGGCTGACGTCTATTTTCAGGAATGGGGACGGCATCCATGCCGGCCGCGCGCCGGGGACCAGCAGCCACCCCCCGGAAAGGGCGACGGGGGGCCGGCCGGTCCAGTTCGCCGCCAGAAGGTCCCAGAAGGAAACCCCGTACCGGAAGGCGACGTGAAGCAACGTCTCCCCGGGTTGGACGACGTGGAGGGCGCCCGTCGCGGCCTCTCGCCCGGTCGGTATCCGCACCACCTGCCCGACGGTGAGCAGGGTCGGGTTGACCAGGTGGTTAGCCAGCGCGACGGTCTGCCAGTCCAGGCCGTACTGGCGGGCGATGCCCGCCAGCGTCTCGCCGGGGCGGACGATGTGAGATGTCCAGGCGTCCACCGGCCCCAGCGACCCCGGGATCACCAGCTGCTGACCGCTGAAAATCTGGCTCGGGTCGGCAATCCCGTTGGCGTGGGCGATGGCGTCCACCGTGGTCCCGTACCGCCGGGCGATGGAGAAGAGCGTCTCCCCCGGAGCGACGATATGCTCCTGGAAAGGGGGCGTACCGGCGGCTTCCCCCGGCCCACCGGATTGGGCCAGCACCGGCTGGGGAATCACCCACAGGAGCAGAAAAGCGACCGTCAGAAGCCACGCACGGGTCATTCTGTCATTGGTCATTCTGTCATTCCGTCATTCCGTCATTGGTCATTCTGTCATTCCGTCATTGGTCATTCCGTCATTCTGTCATTCCGTCATTTTGTCATTCTGTCATTCCGTCATTTTGTCATTCTGTCATTCGGTCATTCCCCCACCCGGTGTCGCTCCTTCAGACGGGCCAGCAGAGGTCCAATATCCGGCTCGCTGGCGGGGAACGGCGGGCCGAAGGGGTCGGAGACCGTCTCCTCCCCCAGCAGCGCGTAGAAACCGTTCAGCACCCCGTGCGCCAGCACGTCCAGGTGATAGCCCCCCTCCAGGGTGAAGACAACCCGTCCCCCGCAGAGTTCCTCCGCCATAGCTACCAGTTCCCGCGCGATGCGGGCGTAGCCCGTCAGCGAGAGTTGCATCATCGCCAGCGGGTCCTGCCAGTGGGAGTCGTAGCCGGCGGAGACCAGAATCAGGTCGGGGTGGAACCGGCGGGCCAGCGGCCAGACCAGTTCCTTGTAGACGCGCGCGAATCCCTGGTCCCCCACTCCGGCGGGCAGAGGGACGTTGAGGACGGAGCCCTCCCCCTCGCCGACCCCCGCCTCGCTCCAGTGGCCGGTGCCGGGGTAGTAGGGATACTCGTGGGTGGAGAAGTAGAAGACGGTGGGGTCGGCCTCAAAGACGGCCTGGGTGCCGTTGCCGTGATGGACGTCTATGTCGGCGATGAAGACGCGCCGGATGCCGGGGAGGGTCTGGGCGTGGCGGGCGGCAACGGCGACGTTGTTGAAGAGACAGAAGCCCATGCCCCGGTCGGGGAGGGCGTGGTGGCCTGGCGGGCGGACCAATGCGAAGCCGTTGCGGACCCGGCCCTCCACCACGGCCTCCACCAGGGCCAGCAGCCCCCCGGCGGCCATGACGGCGGCGTCGTAGGAGCGGGCGTTCATGTAGGTATCGGCGTCCAGATGGCCGCCGCCCCGCTCCGCCACCCGCCGCACCTGGGCGATGTAGCTCGGCGTGTGGACCCGGGCCAGTTCCTCCTCGGTGGCCGGGCGAGCTTCTACCGGCGTCAGCTGCTCCAGGACCCCCGTATCCCGGAGCGCGGCCATAATGCGCTCCAGACGACGGGCGTTTTCCGGGTGGCCGGGCTGGTTGTGTTCCAGATAGACGGGATGGTACACGTAACCGGTCGCCACGGGGCACCTCCCGATGGGGCATCCACGAGACACAAAGGGCAACGCCCGGACGTGATAGACACGTTCTATTGTAGACCAATCGGGCGGCCTGTCAAATGTCACGTAAGGTGAGAGTCACCTGGTTGCGGTTTAACAAATTATTCCGGCAGTAGCCTTTTGTGAGGGGAACACCCCCTCATCCCCCCTTACCCCCCTTCTCCCCCGGAGCGGGGGAGAAGGGGGAACAGAAACTGGGGGTTTGCGGCGGGCGGCGCTTCGGGCGAGCCTCAGCGTGGCCCTTCGCC
>JACIWQ010000141.1 GCA_014360895.1 Thermoflexales bacterium
AGCGCGAGGCCTTGCGGTTAGCGGCGCAGGGGAGGAGGAACAGGGAAATTGCCACGATGCTCGGCATCCGGCCCAAGACGGTGGGGAATCACCTCAGGCGCAAAAGATGCGCTTTTAGCGATAAAAAAGTAGGGATTTCCCTGTTGACGAACGGGAAGGTAAGATGTAACATAAACGACAAAGCGTTCCATCCTTATTGCCCGAAGGGAGGTGCGAGATGCAGAAGACGAGGCTTTCCTTCACGCTTGTCTTACTGGCACTGGGGGCTTTGATTGTGGGGCTAAGTGTCGGGAGCGTTCTGAAGCCCCCTGTGTCCAGCGCCCGGTCGGAAAATGCGGCCGGGTATCCCACCAACCCAACCGTTGAAGCCCTGAAAGCCGAGTTGGAACGGGTGACTCAAGAGGAACTGGCCAAAGGGTGTGTGGAACAAGATGCCAGGACGGGCCAGCGAGTGCTCTGGGGTTCTTCCAGAGAGCGAGTAGATGCGATCCACGCGCGCCTGGTGGAAGAGACACTGAAGGCCGAACAGCGGGAGCCCGAGGCTGTTGCCCGGGTCGTTGCCCGGATTCGGTCATTGAGAGGGGACCCCTCCCTGGAAGTCTCTTTCCAGGGGACTTCTGGGAATCCCTACTTGGTTACCTCGCGCCGTATGGAGATTTATCAGGACAATCAGGGGATGATGTACTTTGTGGACCCGGCGACCGATGAGGTTTTCCAGTTTGGTCCAGGGCCGAACAGCAGGGTGGAGTTCTGTCTGAGTCCCCAACTTGAGGTGGACGAACTGCGTCAACGGGCCGAGGTGTTCGTGGGTAAGAACGTTCCGGACTTTCAACAGATTCGGGAAAAATGGATATATTCGGAATCCGCCAAAGGGGGGACTTCCTACCTGTTTCGCTGGGAAGCCCCGGACGCATCGGCCGGAGAGGAGATGCGGCCGTTTGTTCAGGTTGTGCTCTCTTCGTGTGGAGAAGTGGTGAGTTTCCAAGACATTTATAGGTTGGTACGATAACTGTTCCATAAGGGGGTAACTATGTGCAGAAAGACCGTCTTCTTACTTGTGAGTTTGGCTGTGTGGAGCCTTTTGAGAGGAATAGCCCTTGCGCAGGTCTAATCTTTGCCAATGGCGGATTTGCCTGGAGCCAGGGAGGGACCCAGTGGTATACCATCTCACATGGGGGAAAACGGTATGCGGAATAAAATTGTACTGGCAATAGGTTTGGCAGCCCTGTTGACAGTGCCCCTTTATTTCGTGATTCACCGGGCCGTCTATGGTGTGGGCTTAGAGCAATATGCGTTGACGATGCTTGAGGCCTACCAAAAGGCATTGGAGGCGGTGGAATCACGGAATGAGTCTGTACAAGCACAATTATATGCAATGACCAGTGTGGACTTGGACAGGCCTGAAAGGTACGATGGCGCGGATGGCCGCTTGCCTCACTGGAATGTAGACCTGGTCGCGTCCAGTGGCTTGCTGTATCACGTTGAAATCCGAGAGGGAAAAGTGGTGCAAGTGGCTGAACACGGTAGAGCCCTTCTCCCTGAAAGCGAGTCAGAGAGAGTATGGACTGTGGATTCTCCCGAATTGGCTCAACAAGCCATCACCTATGGCTTGCGGCCGTATCGGAACCGATGGGCAAGAGGCCTAAATTTTGCCTATCCCCCCGAGGCTGATCGTCCCCAAATCATCGTAAGAGGGGGGACGGCAGACGGATGGCCTGCTTTTCTTGCCTTTGATGCCAGCAACGGTTCCCTACTCTATGGGGCTGAACGTACTTTTACTGGGGGAGGTCTGTATATTTTCTCTCTTCAAAGACAGAACCCGCCAGGCGGCGCGATGGAACTTGGATTTCAGCGCGCTTTCCCCGGCGAGAACGAGATGGCGGATAATATCACCAGCGTAGCAGTAGCACATCCTGCCGGAGAGTCCAAAAATACCACGATTTACGCAGGTACCGACACACGATGGGACGCCCTGTTTACAGAGCGAGCCCAATTATTGGTCTCTTATGACGGCGGATCTACCTGGAACTCCCTGTCAGGTCCCTTTCATACGGCTGATGCCGTTCTACATATTGCAGTGACCCCAAATGGGTCGGACCTTTTCGTGGGCACTACAAATGGGCTGGTATACGCTCAGAAGGTTTATCAGAACTCTTCCATATCCTGGCTGACCCCTGAGTCTGGGTTGCCTGCAGGACACATAACCGGCCTTGCCTTATCCCCTCACTTTGATGAGGACCAGACGGTGTGGGTATCTGTAGGAAGGCCCACGACCGAGGCCTCGTTGTGGGCAGAGCCCGGATCCGAAGGTCTGTTCCGCTCAATAGACGGCGGACGCTCTTGGGAGAGGGTGGTTTCTGCACCTGAGAGAGTCGTGGATATTGCTCTCTCCCCTGCCTATATATTTGTTAGCACCCGAAAAGGGGTATTCCGGTCGGTAGATAATGGTATCTCGTGGGAACCATTGCCGTTCAACGGAGAAGGGATGATTCAGTTGGCCCTTTCTCCGGACTTTCCCACTGACCCAACAATATTTGCGGCAAATGGAGAAGGTGCATGGCGTTCCGAGAATGCAGGAGAGGAGTGGGAATTGGTCACAGAAGGACTGGCTTATCCGGCGAACGCGGCTATAGACATATATCTCTCCCCGAATTACCCCCGAGATGGGCTGGTCGTCTATAGCGCTTTCCGTGGGGGAGTGGTGATTTCTTATGACAGAGGGCGGACCTGGCAGCCAATAGACCCGACAACGATTCCGGGAGATCCAACGCCGCGGGCGGTCGCTTTTCTGGATAATAACACCTTGCTTTTCTCGGTGTATCCCATACTGGGCTGGAAGCCATTGTACGAAAAACCCTAAAGTTTATCCTCGTTGGAGGTATTCAATGGGTGTAAAAGGCCGTGTTTTGATGATCATCACTCTAACCGCAACTTTGGCTTCCGTAGTCTTTGGTCTTCTTTATAAGACAAATGCCCACGCGGCGTGCGGTAGTGGCCCTTACTATGTAGCAGATGTGACGGCTTATGCAATGGGGAATCGCTATAGCTATCCTGGTGGGCAGCAGCATGAAATCGTTATCGGTGATGCGGCTGCACATTACGGTCGTTACCCGTGGGGGACCTGTATTTATCTCCCGTATGATGCAGTGACGATTAGGACCTACGATGGAGAATTAAAGAGAGTTCCTGAAATGATGTTGACGTTCTATCAATTGACGCCTTGGAGTTAACCCGCTAAGGGGGAATAGTATTTGGCAGCCCTATCTGGAGACGAACAGGGGAATTTAGGCACCTACTCTGCAGGTTTTACGAAGCCCGGCCGGTTCACGGCCGGGCTTCTTTACATCTGAGGCCTGGGCCGCTCGACCTGTAGAAATTGACAGTAGACAAAGACCATCCGGCCGGTTATACTGGTATACTGGATGAGGACGCCGGAATCTAGAAAAGGGACGCCTTAACAGTGACTGAACAATCCGTGGGGTATACTCTGGTCGCGCGCCAGAGAAGATCTGTCCCTTTAATCAGACCGGGAAAAGCCGATGGTTCGGGTTCTGCTCCTGGGGAGGGACTGCTTGCTTCAGAAGGGCCTTCTCTCCGTCCTGGCAGGTGTCCCCGACGTAGAAGTGGTCTCCGGGACCGACGAGGATGCCGATGCCCGGCGGCTGATGGCCGAAGTCCAACCCGATGTGGTGGTGCTGGGTTGGGGGATGTCCCTGGGCCGGTGGGTTGCCCGGGTGCGCCGGATTCGGGCGGAGTATCCCGAGGTCGGGGTTCTGGTTTTGACGCCCCGGAACCGGGCCTATTACCTGGCGTGGGCGGTGCGGGCAGGCGCGACGGGGATGCTCACGGCGGAGGAAGCGCCGGAGTGGTTGGTGGAAGCGGTCCGGCGGGCGGCGAAGGGGGAGAGTTTCTACACGCCGGAGCAGATGGAGCGGTCCAGGGTGTGGTGGGAGGAGGTAGGGCGGAGGTGGGAAAGCCTCAGCAGGCGGGAGCGGGAGGTGGTGGGAGCGATGGTGCAGGGGAGAAGCAATCGGGAGATTGCGGTGATGCTGGGGGTGACGGAGAAGACGGTGGAGAAGCACGTCACGGGGGTTCTGGGCAAACTGGGGGTCAAATCCCGGGCGGAGGCCATTCGGTGGGTGTTGGAGAGCGGGGTGTGGGAGGCGGAAGGCGGAGACAAAGAAGTGCACACAGAACGCTTTTAGCGATAAAAAAAGTAGGGATTTCCCTGTTGACAGACGAAAAGGTAGGATGATAGAATTGTGAACGTTCAACTATCATCAATCAGAGAGGTGTGAGATGCATAGAGCTGGGATTCTGATGAGATCAATTCTCAAAGCGGTAGGGCTGGCACTTCTGCTGGCCCTGATAGCCTGTGCTGCTGTGGGACCTGCAAAGGCGCAGACGACAGGGTATCGGCTTCCCTGGCGGTACTGTGTCTGGGAGAGGGTTCTGCAGGGATGGGGGGAATCCCCCAGCCACAACAACACCCAGATGTGGTATGCGTACGATTTCAGCGTGCTTGAAGGCAATCCGGTGCGGGCGGCCAGATCGGGAACGGTGGCCTTCGTGCAGAGTGGACAGACTGTTTGTGGGGGATACGAATATCGTAACAATGCCAATTATGTGACTGTTTATCACGGTGATGGGACCGCGACTTTGTATCTCCATCTCAGGGATGTCTATGTCTCGGTGGGGCAGTCTGTCTCGCAGGGGCAAACAATTGGAACAGCGGGCCGGACTGGCTGGACATATTGTCAACCCCACCTGCATTTCCAGCGGCAAGCAAGAGGGGGGTGGATCACGAACTCCCAAGCGGTTTACTTTGATGAGTATCCGGGTCAGCAACTGCAGCGGGGTCAATGGTATCAATCTCAGAACTACTGGCCTGGAGACCGCTGCCCGACGCAAGTGGGGAGCGGCTGGGGGTGTTCAGGGATAATCGGAATAGCAACCGGACGAGAATGGCTTCGGCGACGGAAAGGTTGCCGGCTGCTGGCGAGGGTTCTGAGCTTAGGGCTCATAGCCGTTCTGGTCAGTGGGTGTGGGCAACGACTGGCCCAGCCTGAGGGGGCGTTACCGGCGGCTCCGGCCGTGCCACTGGGTCCGGATCAGCCCGCGGCGATGGAGATTCCTTCACCCGCACCGACGGTTGCGGAACCGCCTCTGCCGCCGACGCCGGGGCCAGTCCCGACACCGCGCCCGGTCACGCTGCCCCCGGCGAAAGAGGTGGAGCAGATGACGGCCGGGTGGAAAGTGTTTGAAGACGCGACATTAGGCATTCGTGTCCGGTACCCTCCAGATTACGAGATACGTGTTCAACCGATAACCTCTCGGAAGGTGGGCATCTCTATAGACCGACCCTGGGGTGAAGGCTGTGAAATATTTGGAGGGGTTCTGGTCTTTTTGTTGGAGAAGGAGGATTCCCGTCTACTTACATCGGAGGGATTGGAGGCCTGGGTACGGGAGTTGCCGGAGGGAGAGAGCCCCATCCCGGGTGAGGGGCCGATCCGGGTAGTAGAGAAGATTCAGGTGGGAGGACGGCCTGCGTTTGTGATTCAGGAACCGCTATGGCCGGGTGACCCTCCGAACGTGCAGAGTTTAATTGTTATTGGCAAAGAGCGCGTGTTCTGGATTCCACTGGGCGACACGATGGGGTTGAGTCCGGAGCGGACGGAGAAAATCTGGCCATTACAGATGGCCTTTCTGGCAACGCTGGAGGTGACCCGATAGAGGGGTTGTATAAGCGAGGGGTAGTGTAGAGAGGGGAAAATCTCAGCGGGCGGGAGCGGGAAGTGGCGGGAGAGGAGGCACGGAGCAAACGGGAGATTGTAGCGATGTCCGCACTTTGTTTGCCACCGGACAGATGTTGCCCTTACCCCTCCCCTGCCTTCCCTCTCCCACAAGGGGCGAGGGGAGAGAAAAGGGTTTGCGGCGAGCGGCTTTGCCGCTTGCCGCAAATCTCCTCCACCCCTCCCGGGTTCGGGGGGTGGGGATGAGGGCTGCCCTACCCCGGGGGAGGTCTTCCTGCTGTGGTGTGGTTTTTGCCCTATCGCCAAAAAAGATTGACAGCTTCAACCAAAAGGGGCTGTCTGTGCAGGAGGTGGGCCATGCGGAAGAAATGGCAGGCATGTGCTATTGTGGCTCTGGTGGTGCTATCGCTGGTAGCCACGGGAGTTGTTCGGGCTCAGGGAAAGGGCATATTCGTCGCCACCCTTCAGGCAAGAGATGGGGCCAGGCAGGGATTTCAAGCACCTTCGGCCCTCACCTTGAAAGAAGCATACCGGGTGCTCAAGACCTATGCCCTTCAAGAGTCGGCACAAGCGGTCATCACCGGCCTTCAAAGTGTAGAGATGCCGGGTGACTCGCCAGATGCCGGGCGGGATGGTCGCCGCCGGGGATGGATGGGAATCCTCCAGACCTCTCAGACACAACTCGTGGTGTGGTTGGAGGATGGGAAGGTCGCAGATTCAGCCGTACAACCTCTGGCAGAATCGGCCAGTGCGCTTCCTGAACCCATCTTAGACTCGCCCGAAGTGCTGCGCAAAGTGGAATTCACTTATCCTGAGTTTGGCCCTTCCACAAACCTGAAAGGACAGGGAGTTCACTTCTGGTTCAGCGTTACCGGGTCACAATCGGCCGTGGTGGGAGTTGTGGGCGCAATGGGAACCCGGCGGGCCCAAGTTCTGGTGGATGCCCGATCCGGCGGTATCATCTCGGCCCAAATCTACACCTGGGCAAAAGAAGGAGGGGTTCTTTATTCTCCCGACGGGGGGCAGACTTGGTTTGATAGCAACCTTCGGGGACGAATGGTGAGAGCCATCACTGCAGACCCTGTAGACGCTACCATCGCATATGCGGTCGGTCCGGGTGACTATGGCATTACCGTTTACCGGACACAAGATAGTGGTCAGCATTGGGAAGAATGGGGACATCTCCCTTCGGAAACTGGAGATTGGCCATTTGATGTTGTCGCTTCCCGGGATGATGGAGGGCATACAACCCTGCTGGTCGCCACCTGGACAGGGATCTGGGAGTCCCGGGATGGACTATCCTGGATCCGGGTCAAAGATGGCCCCCCTGGACCCGTTCAGTGGCTGGCCGGGTTGAAATCTCGGGACGGTGAGCGGATAGTTGCCAGCGTTACGGCTGGAGAAGATCGCGGGTTGTATGTCAGCAACGCTGGTCGGTGGACACTGCTTGCCCGTGGCCTCTATCGCCTTTCTCCCTCCTCTGACCAGCGAAGTCTCATCGCGTTGAACGATGAATCTCCCGGAAAGGCCTGGCTCATAGAGGCAGAACGGCAGGAAATGGTCCCACTCTCCACTCCAGTCCTGGAGGCGGCCGGCGATTTCCCAGAGGAGCGACAGTGGTTGGTCCGTTCCCCCACAGGAGAGGTGGGAGTCTACCACAGGAGTTCGGGGGATGTTGAATGGACGCTACCCGGGCCTATTGCCAGTTTGGCTGTCTCTCCTGATTTCCAGAGAGATGGGCTAGCCCTGGCCGGGGGGTTTCGCAGTGGTATCTTTCGTACCACGGATGGAGGGTACCACTGGGAGCGTACACTGGCACAACCTTCCAGCCTGATCCCTGGCAGCGATGAAATCTACGAAATTGTTTTCCTGTCTCCCAAGACAGTTCTGGCTATTCAGGGAGGGAGGGTAACATGGCAGCAG
>JACIWQ010000142.1 GCA_014360895.1 Thermoflexales bacterium
AGAGGATGAATTTCACACCAGATTCACACCCCCTTCATAATCTCTTCACACTTCCCGGGTATACTGGGGACGCCAATCGGCAGAAGGCCGGTTGAGCCCCATCGGTCAGGAGGTACTGATGAGCAAGAGAACGAAACGAATACTGGGCGTCGGAATGGCGTTAGGACTGGTCGCCCTGGTGGGCCTGCTGGGTCTGCTGATGGTTGCCCCCGCCTTCGCCCAGGAGAATACGCCACCCACCACGCCAACCCCCGGCTCCAGCCAGGGGCCGGGCCTGGGACGGGGTTGGGGGCGTGGCTTCGGCTTCGGCGGCTTCGGCGGTTCCTGGGCTACCTTTGACGCCGTCGCGGAGGCGCTGGGGATGACCCCCGAGCAACTCTTCTCCGAGTTGCACTCCGGCAAGACCCTGGAAGAGATTGCCGAGGAGAAGGGGGTGGACATCCAGAAGGTCTACGAGGCGGCACAGGCGGCGCGGGTCCAGCAGATGAAGGACGCCATCCAGCAGGCCGTGGAAGATGGGCGGATGACCCAGGAACAGGCAGACTGGCTCCTGGAGGGGCTGGAGAAGGGGTATTTCCCCATGGGCCGAGGCTTCGGCTTCGGCCGGGGCTTCCGCTGCCCGGGCTGGGGAAATAACTCCTCCACCCCGACAACCCCGTCCTCTTCTACTTCCTCCTCCTTCTAACCCATCGCCAAATCTCCAATCATCCGACCCGACTTGCCCTGCAGGGCGGTCGGGTCGGATGCTTTTAGGAAAATGCGCCTCTCCCTACAGCGCGCGACAGATAAATCCCTTCAGGTACGTCCCCTCCGGGAAATTCAGCGCGACGGGGTGGTCGCTCCCCTGGTGCAAGTGTCCGAGAATCTGCACGTCCCGGCCGGCGTCCAGGGCGGCACCGAAGAGGATTTTCTGAAAGAGGTCGGCGGAAACCGCGCCGGAGCAGGAAGTGGAAAACAGAATCCCCCCAGGTTTCAGCAGATGGAAGGCCTGAAGGTTGATGTCCTTGTAGGCCCGGGCCGCGCGGGGCACGTCCTGCGCCGAGGGCGCAAATTTGGGCGGGTCCAGAATGATGAGGTCAAACCGGCGTCCGGCGGCCCGGAAGGCCCGCAGGACCCGCGCGACGTCGCCCTCCACGAACTCGTAGCCATCCGGAGCGATGCCGTTTAGTGACAGGTGCTCCCGCGCCAACCCCAGCGCCGGGCCGGAGGAATCCACAAACGTCACCCGGGTCGCGCCATACCGCGCCGCGTAGACGCCAAAGGCGCCGGTGTAGCAGAAACCGTCCAGAACCTCCGCGCCAGAGCTGAAAGGAGCCAGACGGGCCCGGTTCTCCCGCTGGTCCAGATAAAAGCCCGTCTTCTGGCCTGCTCCCACGTCCACCCGGAAACGCAGACCGTTCTCCCGAATTTCCACCAACGGAGGTGGGGATTCTCCCCAGAGCGAGCCGGTCACCGGTGAGAGGCCCTCTTTCTCCCGCACGTCCACATCGGAGCGCTCGTAGATGCCCTGAGGGGAGAACAGGTCCACCAGCAGGGAGACCAGCGTGCCCTTCCAGCGCTCTATCCCCAGGGTCAGGGACTGCAGGACCAGAAATTCGCCGTAGCGGTCTACGATCAGGCCCGGCAGGCCGTCGGACTCGGCGTGGACCAGGCGGAAAGCAGTGGTGTCGGGGGAGCGGAGGAGGCCCGCGCGCCCCTCCAGCGCGCGTTGAAGACGACGCCTCCAAAAGTCGGCGTTGATCTCCTCGCGCGGGTCCCAGGTGAGGAGACGGACGGCAATCTGGGAGCGGCGGTTGAGGTACCCGCGCGCCAGCCACTGGCCTCCGGCGTCCTGTACATCCACAATATCCCCGTCGGCGGGGTCGCCACGGATATGGGCGACGGCGCCGGAGAAAACCCAGGGATGCCGCCGAAGGACGGAGCGCTCCCGCCCCGGCTGTAAGATCACCGCAGCGGTTCCGGGCACCTCACATCCGCTCCGGGGCCGTCATCCCCATCAGGTGGAGCACGCGGGCCAGGACGATCTTCGCCGCCCGCACCAGGCGCAGACGGGCCCGAGTGACGGCCTCATCCGCCGGGTCCGAGGAAACGACCCGGCAATCCCGGTAGAACGCATGGAAAGCCGTCGCCAGTTCCTGCGCGTAATAGGGCAGGAAGTGGGGGCTCAGTTTGGCCGCCGCCTGCTCTATCACCTCCGGCAACTCCAGCATTTTGCGGATGAGCGCCAGTTCGCCAGGGTGACGAAGCAGGGAGAGGTCGGCGGGACGGTCCACCTCCAGGCCCTGCTCTTGGGCGTACCGGAGGATGCTGGCGATACGGGCGTGCGCGTACTGGACGTAGTAGACGGGGTTCCGCTCCGATTGCTCCACCGCCAGGTCCAGGTCAAAATCTATGGGCACGTCGGCGGTACGGGAGAGAAGCATGAAGCGGATGGGGTCCGGGCCCACCTCCTCCAGCAGGTCCCGCAGGGTGATGAACTCCCCGCTCCGTTTGGACATGCGCACCTCTTCCCCGCCCCGCCACAGCGTCACCAACTGGTAGAGGATGAAAACCGTCCGGTCGGGGTCCAGGCCCAGGGCCTTCGCCGCGGCACGCACCCGGGGGACGTCGCCGTGGTGGTCGGCGCCCCAGATGTAGATCGCCCGGTCAAACCCCCGCCGCACCAGTTTATCCCAGAGATAGGCCACGTCCGAGGCCAGGTAGGTGGGCCGCTCCGATGGTTCCGGGACGACCCGGGGGGAGCGGATGAGCACCGCGTCCTTCTCCAGGTCGGGGTGGCGGAACCAGACGGCGTCGTCATACTCCACGACGTAGCCCTGCTGGCGCAGGACCGCCAGCGCCTGATCAAAGAGGCCCTCTTCGTAGAGATGGCGCTCGTGCCGCCAGACGTCAAAATGGACCCCCAGGTCGGCCAGGTCCTGGCGGATGCGGACCAGCATCTGGGCAACGGCCCAATCGGCGATCGCGCGCACCGCCTGGCGGCGGTCCATCTCCAGGTACCGGCGCCCCGCCTCGGCGGCCAGTTGTTCCCCCAGTTCCGTCACGTAGCGCCCGTGGTAACCGTCTTCAGGGAAGGGGACCTCCTCTCCCAGCGCCTGGGCATAGCGGGCGAAGACGCTTTCCCCGAACCGGCGCACCTGGGAGCCGGCGTCGTTGACGTAGTACTCCCGCTCCACCTGGTAGCCGGCGGCTTCCAGGACGGAGGCCAGGCCGTCCCCCAGGACGGCGTTGCGGGCGGAGCCGATGGTGATGGGGCCAGTGGGGTTAGCACTGACGAACTCCACCTGAACCCGCTGCCCCTGTCCGATGGAGATGGCGCCGAAGGATTCCCCGGCCTCCAGGATGGCGTCCACCTGCTGGGCCAGCCACCCGTCATCCAGCCAGAAGTTGATGTAGCCGGGGTGGGCAGGTTCGGCGCGGCCGATGAACGGGACCGGTGGCAAGGCGGCGACCACCCGTCCGGCCAGGTCCATCGGGGGCATACCGGCCTCCCGCGCCATCCGCAGGCAGGCGGAGGTGGAGTAGTCCCCGAACTCGGGACGGCGGGTCCGTTCTACCAGGACCGGCGGGATGTCGTCCCGGCCCAGCACCTGGCGCAGGGCCTGGGCCACGACGTCGGCGATTTGGGTACGGATAGGAATCTGCATGCGGCACTCCAATAACCTTCATCGGAAATAGGACGCGGATGAACGCGGACGAGCGCAGATTTCCCTGATTAAGGAGATACGTGCTGCTCCACCTGGCGCTGTTTACGATAAAGTCCAAGTTTCAGATCGGTGCTTGGCGGAGGCATCCGGAGACAAACGTCACGACCTCTTCGGCCAGTTTGACGGCTTCAACGGCAACTTCTCGGGTATAGACCTGGGCGGGGATGCCATCCGGTAGCCCGTTAGGGTAGCGCGTGGGGATGTAGTAGGTGTCCAGGATTCCCCAACGGGCGGCCAGGTCCGAAAAAGCGGCATGCCACGTTGCGGCTTCTTCCGACAATCGGCGGACGGAGTGGCCGATGACCACTTCCTCTCCTTGCGCGTAGAGGAAGGCCTTCAGCGCCTTTTCGGCCGACTGCTGGGCCAGAAAACACGCCAGATAGTAGCCGCCTTCCCGGATCAGGTGATGGGCCCAGCGAAGGTCTTCGTTCGCCTGGTCTAACCAGCGTGTACCCTCTTCAAGGGGAGACTTTCTCATAGAGGACCTTTCCTTCCCGCATCACACGACGGCCAAAGGGGGTGTCCTGCATCTGCTCCCATTCCTGGGGAGTGTACACCAAGATGTCCGCATCCACGGGTAGCGGGCCAATCCGACCATACAATTCGGTCATCCGGGTCAGGAAATCCCGGTCAGAAGACTGGACCACCACCAGGTCCAGGTCCGTCAGCAGGTCGGCCCGCCCGCGAGCATAGGAGCCGAACAGGATGACCCGCTGGACGGTCGGGTCCGCCGAGAGCACCTCCACCAGGCGAGTCAGGGTCTCCTGGAGTTGCTGGCGGTATCGCTCCCGCCGCTCTTTCAGAGAAAGTCGGGAGGACGGATTTCGTTCCATTCCCCAAACTGGCCCCGCAGGGCTTCCCGTTCCTCTTCGGTCAGGAAGGCCGCCTCCAGGGCGTTGAACACCAGGCCGCGAATCTGCGTCCAACCCAGCCCCATCGCGGTGACGGCGATCAGATACTCATCGGTAAGGGTGGTATCGGAGATGCTGGGGTCGTCGGTGTTCAGGGTGGTCCGCAGGCCCAGGGCGAGCATGTCCGGTAGAGGGTGATGGCTGAGGGAGTGGACGGCCCCGGTCTGTAGGTTGCTGGTGGGGCAGACTTCCAGCGCGATATTCCGCTCCAGTAGCAACCGGACCACTTCGGAGTTTTCCAGGGCGTGGATGCCGTGGCCGATGCGCTGGGCGTGGAAGAGGAGGATGGCATCGCGCACATTGGCCGCGCCTCCGACCTCCCCGGCGTGGATGGTGACCCCCAATCCCTCCTGACGGGCCCGCCGGAAGACGGGAGCCAGCCGATGGGCCGGATAGTTCACCTCATCCCCGGCCAGGTCCATCCCCACAATCCCCCGATCCCGATAGGTCAGGGCCAGTTCCAGAATCTCTTCGGCGACCGATAGAACCTCGTCCCGCCCAATCTGGAGGATCAGACGAACGGTGATGGAATCAGTCTGCTGGGCCCGGGCGATGGCATCGGTCACCCATTCCACCACGTCCTGCAACCGGAACCGCTGGGCCCGGGAGAGGGCGATGGGGTTGAATCGCAGTTCCAGATAACGGACATTGTCGGCCGCGGCGTCGGCGACCACTTCGGCCGCGATCCGCTCCAGAGCCTCCCGGCTCCGATAGAAACGGCGCAGAAGGCGGAATTTGGCCAGAAATCGGTGATAATCCGGTTGTTCTTCCCGGGCCTGGACGTATCGGCGGAGGTCCTCTGTCTTGAGGGATGGCAGGTCTATCCCGTGCTCCATCGCAATATCGGCCAGCGTCTGAAGGCGCAGGGAGCCCTCCAGATGCCGGTGCAGGTCTATTTTGGGCATCCGCTGCAGGAAGGCGCGCAGTTCATATGTGGATGGAAGCGGGTCGGCCTGCCTTTTCCGGGACAAGAAGACCGGGAAGGTGTCGCTGCGGCGAAGGTCACGTTGCAGAACAGCCATGTGATGAACCTGAAGTTTCCGTTTTTCTCACTCCCCGGTCACCAACCACGACCAGTAACGCCAGGCAGTGAGAACGCCAATGAAGATTCCAATAAATAAGGGAAGGTAAAAAGACACCAGGCTAAAGGAAGGCGATAGTAAAATGGCCGCCTCGGGACGACAGGAAATATAGGCCGCCGTTCGGATAATCTGGACCAGGACGGCCACGGCAACGAAGCCACTGCCAATGAGAAACCGCCGGTAGTAAGGAGGCATGCGGTTCACCTCTCCCAACCGCCGGCTGAGATTGTAATAGACGTCCAGCACGAACAGGAGGCCGATCAGGCTCATCGGTCCCAGCGGGGATAACAGAACTTCGGCAAGACCTGGATAGTCGTTCATGGCCTGCGCATCATCGCCCGGGTCAGGATAAACGTACCCACGACCGACAGAATTCCCCCGGCGCAGAGGAGTCCATCCGCCGGAGGGATTCCAACGAAGCCGGGCTCTACGACGATATACCATGCGGCCCCAGCCAGGAACAGGCCCAGGATGACCAGAAACAGCCAGGCATAGACTCGCTGGCCGGAGGAGCGCTCGTAGAAGCGGGCAATTCGCCAGAGCAAAAAGACCAGGAAGAGGATTCCCGACCAGACCAGAGCCGCAAGAACCCGAAGCAGGATGTTCATCCGTTTCCCTCACCGGCGGACAAAGGCCTGGACGAAGGAATCCGCCATCCGGCGGGGACTGCCGCTCATGATGCCTTCGTGTCCCTCAAACCGGCTGCGCACCTCAATCCCCCGACTGGTGATGTCAAACTGGCGGATGTCCTTATCGTGGTCACTGCCGCGCATCTTCAACACCAGCAGGGCCTTGTGGACCGCGCTCTCTATCTCCACGTAGCGCAGGAGAATATAGGTGTCAATAATGAACGGAATTCCGATATCGTGCTCTCCGGCTTCCCCCAGGAGAACGGGGCTCTCCCAGGTCAGAATAGCCGTCAGGCCCTCCCGCTTCAGACCGTTCACAAAGGAATAGGTCAGATGGCGCAACTGGAGGGGGTCCTGGGTCAGGCGCTGGAAGTGGGAGAGGCTATCCACCAGAATCCGCTGGGCGCCCATCTCCCGGGCCAGGGCCTCAATCTGCCCACCTACCTGTTGGAGGTCCTGCAGGGAAACCTCCGGACTACTCATAATGATGCGCAGTTTTCCCTCTTCTTCCAGTCGTCGGAAATCCCAGCCGAAGTTGGCGGCATCCCGATAGAACTGGCTGGGAAATTGTTCAAAGGTCAGAATGATGCCGGGCTCGTTGTATTCCACGATACCAGAGTAGATGAATTGCATCCCCAGGGTGGTTTTGCCGGTGCCGGGGGCGCCTTCCACCAGTGTGGCTGTTTGGGGGAGCAATCCCCCGCGTAGCATCTCATCCAGCCCTGGAATTCCGGTTTTCACGCGCTCCATATCTTGTTTCCCTCCTTTCGCCGCGAGGGCTACCGCATGCCCCGGATGATGTGGTAGATGGCCTTCACGCGGAATTGCCGGTCGTTGGAGGCCTCCAGGAACCGCTGGATAAGCCTGCGGACTTCCGGATTGCTGGAAAGGGAGTAGACGGTCATTTCCCCCAGCCGCTGCTCCACCAGCACGCCCTGGGCGGCCAGTTCGGCCAGTTCCGCCCGGGTCGTTTCCACGTTCCGGCCCGCGTAGCGGGCGATGTTCTCCGCGGTGTCGGTGGTGTAGGGGTTCTCGCCGAAGAACCGGATCAGGTCCCATTTCACGAAAGAGTTCACCCGCGTGCGCAGAAAGTGCAGAAGTTCCGGATCCATATCCGCCATTACCCGGCCCACCAGGTCTTCATGTTCCATATGGGTCCTCCGCTCAATGACCACTGACGACTGACCACTGCCGACTGATCACTATCGCCTGCGGCGCCGGCCCGGGGTCTGCGGAGGGCGGGTGGCGACGACAGGCACCCGCCCAGCCTCCTCGTCCTGCCGCAGGTGGCAGTTCTTGTACTTCTTCCCGCTCCCGCACCAGCAAGGGTCGTTGCGGCCCAGTT
>JACIWQ010000143.1 GCA_014360895.1 Thermoflexales bacterium
TACGCTTTTCCGAACGGAAACCTCTTGACAAAAATTCCCTTCCGTTGTATAATCAAACCGTATGACAACACCAACCCCGCAGAGAAGGGCGGAAATCGCCCGCCTGCTGGCCCAGAGTGGCGCCGTACGGGTCGCCGACCTGGTTGCCCGCTTCCATACCTCCGAGCCGGCCATCCGCCGCGACCTGGAGTGGCTGGAGGGCCAGGGTCTGGCCCGCCGGGTGCGCGGCGGCGCGGTCGCCATCCGTCCCCCTGTTGATGCCCCCTCGTCTCCGGATGCGATTCCTGTCCGAATCGGGAGGGCGGCGGCGGGCCTGGTCGGGGCCGGAGAGACGGTCTTCTTGGGCCCCGGCCCGCTGACTCTGGAGGTCGCCCGCGCGCTGACCGGCCATTCCCCGCTGACGGTCGTCACCAACAGCTTGGCTGTTGCCCGCCAGATTGCCGACCATACCCTTCATACCCTCATCCTCACCGGCGGCCAACTGGAGCGCGGAGAAGGGGAATTGACCGGCCATCTGGCCCGAATGGGGGTAGAGGCGCTGCGCGCCGACCGAATCATCCTGGAACTGGGGGGTGTGGATGCGGCGGAGGGACTGACGGATGACCGTCTTTCTCAGGCTGAACTGGCGCAGATGCTCTTTCGGCGGGGCATGCAGGTGGTGGTGTTGGTCCCGCCGGAGCGGGTGGGGCGGGTCGCGGCGGCCTACATCGGCCCCGCCACCGATGCCGACGTAATAGTCACCGCCCGCGAGGCCGATTCGGCCCCCCTCTGGGACCTGGCCGAGTGCGGCGTCCGAATCCTGCTGGCATAATTTGGAAACAGGACGCGGATGAACGCGGACGAGCGCGGATTTTCCTTAAAAAGGGATGCGTGCTGCGCCACCTGGCGCTATTTCCGATAAAGTCTTCTTACGGGAGGAACAATGGCCAGTGTAACCTATGACCATGTCACCAAAAGGTTCGGGGACGTCATCGCCGTCAACGACCTGACCATCCACATTGAGGATGGGGAGTTCCTGGTCTTCGTCGGCCCCTCGGGATGCGGCAAGACCACTGCGTTGCGGCTCCTGGCCGGTCTGGAGGAGATCACCTCCGGCAACATCTACATCGGCGACCGGTTGGTGAACGATGTCCCGCCCAAAGACCGGGATATCGCGATGGTCTTCCAGTCCTACGCCCTCTATCCCCACATGACCGTCTACGAGAATATGGCCTTCGGCCTGAAACTGCGCAAAGTCCCCAAGAAGGAGATTGACCGCCGGGTCCGGGAGGCCGCGCGCATCCTGGGGATTGAGAATCTCCTGGACCGCAAGCCGAAGCAACTCTCCGGCGGTCAGCGGCAGCGGGTGGCGGTGGGGCGGGCCATCGTCCGGGAGCCGGCCGTCTTCCTGATGGACGAGCCCCTTTCCAACCTGGATGCCAAACTGCGGGTGCAGGCTCGCGCCGAACTCTCCAAGCTCCACCAGCGGCTGGGCACCACCTTTATCTACGTTACCCACGACCAGGTGGAGGCGATGACGATGGGTACCCGCATCGCGGTCATCAATGCGGGGGTCCTCCAGCAGGTGGATACGCCGCAGAACCTCTACGACTATCCCGCCAATGTCTTTGTCGCCGGATTCATCGGCAGCCCGGCCATGAACTTCTTCAACGCGACCCTGGTAGAGCGAGACGGCCGGGTCTGTGTGGATACGGGCGACTTTCTCCTGCCCATCCCCGATGACCGTCAGGGGACGTATCGGCCGCACCTGGGCCGGGAGATTGTCTTCGGCATCCGCCCCGAGGACGTCCACGACCCAGACTTTGCCCCGCCGGCCATTCACGGCGCTCCGGTGGAGGCCCGTGTGGCGGTGACGGAGTTGATGGGCAACGAGGTTATCGTCTACCTGGATACGGCCAACTACGAGTTCCTGGGCCGGTTTGACCCCCGGACGACCGCGCGCGTGGGACAGACCCGCCAGGTCATCTTCAATATGGACCGGATGCACATCTTTGACCGCCAGACGGAGATGGCGATTCGGTAGGGGCGGATAAAGAACGGGCGGGCACAACATTGCCCGCCCGTTCTTTGTTTCGTATAGTCATAAAGGTTGACGGTGATGGGTTCTGGGTACTTCGTGTAGTCATAAAGGGCTGAGGGAATTGCAGGTTTATGGGTTATCTTTGAACGAAGATTCAGGCTATACGAAATCGGGCCTCTATCAGATACTGGTCAACCGTCTCTTGAGATAGTCAATGGTTACCACGGGGGTGGGGTCGGCCCCGTTCAATAGGGCCAGATACAGGCTCACGTAATCCCCAAAGTGGACCAGCGAGAGCATCTGGGCCAGCCGACTCTTTCCCCGCCCCCAGATTTCGTCCGGCGCAATCCCCTCCTGGAGCAGTAACTCCTTTGTAACCTCCCAGCGGGCCTGAATCCGGGGGTGGTCCAGGGCCGACCGGAGCATCAGCACCGATACCCGCTCGCGGATGGGGTCCGGCAGGCCAAACCCGACCACCGCGTTGTGGTTCAACTCCGGCATTTCCTCCCACACAGCCCATTGCTTGGCATTCTCGTTGAATTGACCCTTCCACCGCCGGGCGACGGGGGCCAGAAAGCCAGCGCCATAGATGACCGGCAGTCGCCCGATCAGTTGTCCTGCCAGCCGTTTGGCCGGATTGCGGACCGTCGGGGTCTCCGGGCGCAGTTCCCGTTGCCAGTTCTCCAGCACCGCGATGGCCTCGTCCAGGTCATCGCCGGGGTCCTGAACCAGGCCGGCGCGCCAGAGGATACCCAGGAGCAACATCAGGGAGTAACCGATGGCGGCCCGGGGGGCCAGGCAGGGAGAGAAACGGAGCAACGGGATTCCTTTCTCCTCCGCGATGGCCGCCAGGTCGCCGCCGGTGGCAATCACCGCCAGCCGACATCCCCGCTCCATTGCCTGTGCGAACGCGGAGAGGGTCTCCTCCGTCTTGCCGGAGTAACTGGAGCCTACGACCAGGGTCTCCGGCCCGGCATACGCGGGCAGGTCGTACCCGCCGACGCAGAGCACCGGCACCGGGCACTCATCGGCCACCAGCGCGGCCGCCAGCGCGCCGCCAATGGCCGACCCGCCCATGCCCAGCACCACCACTTGCCGTACCCGCCGGTATTCCTCCGGCAGTGAGAAGTCCTGTACCAGGTGCCAGGCATCGGCACAGTGGACGGGTAATTCGGCAATGCGGTCTCGCATTCGCTGTGGGTCCCGCTCCTCGTAGAGTTTCGGGTCGTCCAGGTTGAGCATCGGTCCTCCTCAAGAATCGGAAATAGCCCACGGATGAACATGAAGAGCACGGATTTTTCATCTACAGGGCGCCACTCCGCTGCGCATCGCGGCTCAATGCAAACATCGCGCGGTCCCGTCCGGCGTAGACTTTTCTGTGCTCTCTGCAGCGATTAATGCATATACTTCCCGGCGCGGCCAGCCGGAGAGCACAGCGACTTCCCGCGCGGCGAGGGCCGGAAGCAACCCGGCCTGCAACCGCTCCTGCAGCGCGGCGCGCACTCTGGCTTCATCCCACGGTTCCTCCCCTGGCGCTCCACCGATGACGAGGGTGAATTCTCCGCGAGGCTCCCGTTCGGCAAAGTAGGCCCGCGCGCCGCTGACCGTCCCCCGCCAGACCTCCTCAAACATCTTGGTCAGTTCCCGGCAGACGGCGATGGGACGGTCGCCCAGGACGGACTCCAGGTCCGCCAGGGATTCCCGAAGCCGGTGGGGGGCCTCAAAGGCAACCAGTGTCCAGCGGACCCCGGCAATTTCTCCCAAGAGCGCCCGCCGCTCCGACGCCCGCCGGGGAAGGAACCCCAGGTACAGGAACCGGTCGGTGGGCAGGCCGGAGAGGACCAGTGCGGTCACCAGCGCGGTCGGCCCGGGGACAGCGGTGACCAGGAAGCCCCGCGCCAGCGCGGCCCGCACCAGTTCGTAGCCCGGGTCGGAGAGCCCGGGCATCCCCGCTTCGGAGATCAGCGCCACGTCTCCCTCCTCCAGCCGGCGCAGGATGTACTCTGTCTTCTGCCGCCAATTGCCCTCAAAGTAACTGGTCACCGGGGTGGAGATGCCGTAGTGGGAAAGCAGCAGGCGCGCCGTACGGGTGTCTTCCGCCGCGATGAGGGAGACCTCCCTCAGCACCCGCAGGGCACGCAGGGTGATGTCTTCCAGGTTGCCGATGGGAGTGGCGACAAGATAGAGAGTGCCCATGACGTATTGCGTACTCCGTGCTCCGTACTCCGTACTCCGTGCTCCGTGTTCCGGGCTCCGTATCCCGCTATTGTTCTCTAAAGACGACGCGAGCCTGGGAGCATGGAGCAGAAAGGGTAACGGCCACAACCGCCGAGAGCGGCGGGTAGACCTGACGGGCATCCGGCGAATGGAGTTGGACGTACCAAACACGCGCTTCCACCGGAAGAACGGCCTGCCAGCGCCCGGACCGGTCAGAGAAGAGGATTTGGTCCACGTTTTGTGCTGTGGCCTCCATTGTCCAGAGGTGAACCGGGTAGCTCTCCAGCCCGTGCCCTTCCCGGTCCAGGACGGCCCCGTTCAGCAACAGCCGGCAATTCGCCGTCTCTCCCTGCGGGCCCGTTTCCACGGTCGCCGTGAAGGGAAAGGACGGCTCCGGCGTCGGCGTCAGGGTGGCCGGATGGAGGGCCGTCGGCGTGGGGAAGGGCGTGGGTGTGGGTACCGGCGTCGCCGTTGGCTCCTCCACCGTCGGCGGCGCCGAGGGGGAGGCCGTCGGCGGCGGGAAGGGGTTCAGCGGCGTCGTCGGCCTCAGGGCAATGAGCAGGTAGACGATTGCCACCACGCCAGTAGCCAGCAGCAGGAGGATGGTCAGGGTGTTCAGGATGGTGTGCTTCGTGTTCCGTACTCCGTACTCCGTATTCCGTGTGCCGGGTTAGCGGTTCTTCCACTCTTCCCAGTTCAGGGTGCAGGTAATGTAGCCCAGGGAGCGAGTGGCCCAGTCTCCCAACTGGACCTGAATCCAATCGGAGACCGGGTGGAAAGTGCCGTCCTGGCTGGGGTATTTGTCGTAGATGCGCACCCGGATGTCCAGGGCCCGGTACGCCGAGGGGTCGCAGGCCCGCTCCCAGGCGGCCCCGCTGTCGTACATGAGGTTGTAGCGGGCGTCCGCTCCGGCCACCTGGTCCAGTGTCTCCGGGATTCCCGGGCAGTTGACCGCGACGTGGTAGCCGGGGAGCGGGTTTCCGTCCAGGTCCTGCAGGTGCCCGGCCACGCCCGACCAGGGGATGCCATAGAGGTTGGCCCGGTACTCCACCTGGCAGGTGAACGGGTAGGGCGCGCGGGTAGCACGGGGCGTGGGCGTCGCCGTAGGCGGCCATGTGGGCGTCGGCGACGGCGTCCGGGTCGGTGTCCGGGTGGGCGTGGGGGACGGAATCGGCATCGCGGTGAAAGTTGCCGTGGGCGTCCAAGTGGGCGGCAGGGCCGGCGTGAAAGTCGCGGTGGGCGTCGGGGTGGGCCCCTGAGTGCGGGCCGGCCCCCCAGGTGGTGGGAACGGGTTGAAGGACACGTACGGGTTGATCAAGATGGCCAGGTAGGCCAGCAGCAGGAGCCCCGTCAGGGCCAGCAGGAGGATGCTCAGCAGGTTGAGGAATGAGACTCCGCGCATTTTGTGGCGTATTCCGTGCCCCGTATTCCGCGCTCCGTATGCCATCAGTCCACGAAGCGCTCAATGACAGCCTGGTTCCAGAGGCTCTCCAGCCAGCGCTGGACGGCCCGGTCCTGGAGTAACTGACGGTGCTCCGGGCTGATGGGTTCGTCCTGCTTCCGCTCCAGGGTCTGGACGATGTGGAATCCGAACTGGCTCTGGACGACCGGGCCGACCTGTCCGGCCTGGAGGCTGAAGGCCATCTCTTCCACTTCCGGTGCGAGGAGGACGCCGCGCGGAAACCAGCCCAGATCGCCCCCGGCATCGCGGGTGCTCTCGTCCTGGGAGTAGGTGCGGGCCAGTTGGGCAAAGTCGGCCCCGGCCCCAATCTGACCCAGCAGCGCCTCCGCCCGCTCCCGCGTGTCCACCAGGATGTGGCGGGCGTGGACCTGCTCGGCCCGCTCCGGCACCGTCGCCTGGACTCTCTCCAGCACCCGGGCGCGCAGGAGTTCCGCCCGCAGTTGGACCTGCAGGTCCTGCAAAGTCATTCCGCTCCGCTCCAGGCGCTCCTGGAAGGCCTCCTGGCTCCCGGCGTCCTGGACCAGTTGGGCAATGGCGGCCTGGACCTCTTCGTCGCTTACGGTGATGCCCATTCCGGCGGCAGCCTGCTCTATGAGCACCTGTTCTATCATCCACTCCAGAATCTGCGCCCGCATCTGGCGGAGTCGTTCCTGCCCCTCGGGACTGGCAATGTCCACGCCGGACGCCGCCAGCGCGTCCTGGTACTGGGCCACCTGCCGTTCGTAGTCCACCAGGTAGATGGGCTGGCCGTTGACCCGGGCGGCCAGCGGGCGCTCCGGGGTAGGCGTGGGCGGCGGCGCGGTGGGAGCCGGCGAGGTGGGCGAGGGCGCGCTCTGGGCCGGGCCCGTCGGCGGCGGAAGGGTACAGGCGCCCAGCGTCAAGGCCAGGAGCAGGAAGATCAGGAGAGCCGTTCGCTTCATGACTATGCTCCGTGGTGCGTATTGCGTACTTTGTAATTTTAGCCGGATACGGGTTTTATGCAAGGGGAAATACGCCGATGCGCCGATTGGAAATCGGCCTCCCTTGGGCACTTCGTGCCAGGCGTCAACCTTCGTTGACGCCTTCTATAAGTTCTATAAGGGTGGGCTTGGAAATCGGCCTCCCTTGCACTCCTACGCCGATTGGAAATCGCCCCCTTGGGCCTTCGGCCGGGCGTCCGCCTGCGCGGACGCAGAGACCCCAGTCGGCGAAGGCCGACTATCGGCCGCAGGCCTAAGAAGGCTGACCTCGGTCAGCACCGATTGGAAATCGGCCTCCCTTGGGCACTCCGCGCCAGGCGTCAACCTTCGTTGACGCCTTCCTCGGGCTGCTCAGGCTGTACTTCTTCGGAGACGGACTCCAGTTCCGGAATGAGTGTGCCAACCTGGTGGTGCTCTTTCTGCCGCCGAATGTAGGCCACAATCCGTTCCACATCCCAGTGGCTAACGCTGGAGGCGCCGTAGAATCCCTGCCACTTGAACGGCGGGTCGGGCCTCAGGACCTCGTTGAGGAAGTGAGAGGAGACGCCCTTCAGTTGCTTGACCAGTTTGGCCACTGTGAGAGTGCTGGGCACCCGGACCAGGATGTGCAGGTGGTCCGGGACGCTGTTGAGGGCCAGGAGAACGCAGCCCATTTTCTGGGCCTCGCTGGCAATGACCCGGTGAACCGGCCGCTCAATCTCCGGAGTAAGCAGCGGCAGGCGGTCCCACGTGGCCCAGACCAGATGGATGTAGAGAGCCAGTGCATCGCGACGCATAGGTCCTCCGCTGATTAAAATCGGCCTTGCTTGGGCCTCCGGCCGGGCGTCAACCTTCGTTGACGCAGAACCTCCGTCGGCGACGGCCGACAGCCAGCCGCAGGCCTACGCAGGCTGACTTCCAGTCAGCGCCGCCCCAACTCCTCCCGCACCCAACCCGCCCACTCCTCCCGCACCCCC
>JACIWQ010000144.1 GCA_014360895.1 Thermoflexales bacterium
GGCGACAAGAGGCCGCCGCACCCCGCCCCTATCCCCGGAAAAACAGAGGTCTATGCCATCTGGAGGGCCTGAAGGAGAAGCTGGACGGCGCTCTCTACATCCTCCCCGTCTACCATTTCGCTGGGGGTGTGGATGTACCGACAGGGGATAGAGAGACAGCCGGAGGGGACGCCGGAGCGGACCAGTTGCATCGCCGCCGCGTCGGTCGTGCCCCGTTCCAGGACTTCCATCTGGTAGGGGATCCCCGCCGCCTCCGCCGCGCGCACCAGCCACTCCCGCACCGTCGGGTGGGCAATCATCCCCGCGTCCTGGACTTTGATCGCCGGCCCCTTGCCCAGTTCCACCGCCATCGGCCGGCTCTCCGGCGTATCCCCCGTCCCGGTCACGTCCACGGCGACGGCCATATCCGGCTCAATCCCGTAGGCGGCGGTCCGGGCACCGGAGAGGGTCGTCTCCTCCTGGACGCTGAAGACGAAGTGGACCTCGTGGGGTGTCGTCTTCAGCCGCCGGAGTGTCTCCACCAGCACCGCGCAGCCGATGCGGTCGTCCATCGCTTTGGCAACCAGCCGTCGGCTCTGGACGGCGAAGGGGCGCTCAAAGACGGCCGCGTCGCCCACCCGAACCGGGCAATCGGCCCGGCTCGTCGCGCCCACGTCTATGTAGAGTTGCTCAAAGGTCGGGAGTTTGTTGGGGTCTTCCCGCTTCTCCACGCCGATAACGCCCAGAGTGCCGTTCTCAAAGCGGACGCGCGCGCCCACGCACGTGAGCGGGGAAACGCCGCCTATCGGGGTGAAGCGCAGGAAGCTCTTCTCGTCCACGTAGGTGACCATCACGCCGATTTCGTCCATATGGGCCGCCAGCAGGATGCGGCGCCCGTTCCCGCTCCCCCGCCGGACGGCGACCAGGCTCCCCAGGGGGGTCACCCGGACCTCGTCGGCGTAGGGCTCCACCTCGGCGCGCAGGACGCTGCGAATCGTATCCTCAAAGCCCGATGGGCCGTAGGTCTCCGTCAGTCTGCGAATGAGGTCGTGCATAGGGCTCCTTCCCGAAGTGAAATTGCCAGAACGGCGACGACGTGTTAAAATTCCCTGCAGGAGGGCAGGAAATGAAATTCGTAGTCCGAACCAGCAATGCCGATGTGGTGTACCTTCCCGTTTCCTTGATGGACGCGCTGGGCCTGCACGATGGCGACCTGGTCAAAGCCCAGGTAGACCAGCAGGCCCTGCGGCTTTCGCGGGTGAGTCGTTTCCTTGAACTGCGCGGTGCCCTGGCAGAGGACGAAGAGTTTGATCGCGCGCTGGAACTCCTGGAAGAGGGCTGAATGAAGACATCGGCATCAAGGACGTTCTGATTGCCGCCATTTGCCTGGAACACGCGCTTCCCCTGCTTACCCTCAACGAACGCCATTTTCGCAGGGTCCCGGACCTGCGGGTGCTTATCCCCTCTGATCTCCTTTAGCCTGCGACACCCTTATACGAATTCCAGGCTGACCACCTGACACTTTTCTTTTGCACTTCCCGCATACCTCTCGGGGGTGTCATTGCGAGCCCCCGAAGGAGGCGACGCAATCTCCGAAAACCGGCCGGGAGATTGCTTCGGGCGCTTGCGCCCTCGCAATGACCCCTTCGGGCGCTTGCGCCCTCGCAATGACCCCTTCGGGCGCTTGCGCCCTCGCAATGACCCCTTCGGGCGCTTGCGCCCTCGCAATGACCCTGCCAACGGAAACTGTCAGGTAGCCAGTTCCAGGGTTTTGCGCGTCAGCCGGGCCAGGCTCTCCCGCATCAACCGGACGGTGTTCTCCAGGTCCGCCGGGGAGAGCAGGCTGACGGGGCTGTGGATGTAGCGGCAGGGGACAGCGACGGTGCCGCAGGGGACCCCTTCCCGGGCCAGGTGGATGGCGCCGGAATCGGTGCCGCCGATGCCGGGCTGTTTAAACTGATAGGGGATACCCAGCGCCTCCGCCGTCTCCACCAGCAGGCGGACCAGCCCCCGGTGGGCGATAAAAGTCCGGTCCATCACCGTGATGGCCGGCCCTTTGCACAGTTCGGATGTCGGGCTGACGTCCTTCTTCTTGGGCAGGTCGTCGGCGATGGTGCCCTCCAGGGCAAAGGCGCAATCGGGCCGGGCCGCGTAGGCGGCGACGCGCGCGCCCCGCAGCCCCACCTCCTCCTGGACCGTGAAGACGGCGTGAAGGTCGTGGGGGAGCCGTTCACCGCGCACCAGTTCCGCCAGCACCGCGCAGCCGGCCCGGTCGTCAAAGGACTTTCCCTTGACCAGCGCGCCTATGGGCTCAAAGCGGGTGGCAAAGACCATCGGAGTCCCCAGGGGGGCCAGCCGCTGAGCTTCTTCCTTCCCCTTCGCCCCGATGTCCACCAGCAACTGGTCTATTTTGACGACCTTCTCGTCCTCCCCCTGCTCCAGCAGGTGGACGGGTTTGAGGCCGATGACGCCGGGGATGCGGTCCGGCCCCACCCAGACCTGCGCGCCGGGGAGGACCCGGTCGTCTATGCCGCCGATGGCGCGGACCCGCAACCCACCGGACTCGTCGTGCCCGACGACCATCAGCCCGATTTCGTCCATATGGGCCGTTAGCAGGACCCGCAGGCGGTCCGGGGCCGTCCCCTCGCGGACGGCGTGGAGATTCCCCAGCGCGTCCACCCATATCCGGTCGGCGTGCCCCTCCAGGGCCCGGCGCAGGACCTGCCGGACTTCTTTCTCATGGCCCGAAGGGCCGAAGGCTTCGGATAATTCCCTTAAGAGTTCCACGGTTCGCCAGCCTCGGGTTGATTTTGATCCATCAAGGGGTCAGCGATCACCCAGCCACCTCTTCAGGGCATAGGCCCAGAGTTCCCGGTCCCTCGGCGACCGGAAACGAATGTGTTCCAAGTCCCTGGCGATTTGGTGGGGCGTCAGGTACTTCCAGATTTCTTCCCAGGGGGCATACTCCAGAATCCGGCCAATGAGCCAGGCCCGCTCCGCCGGCGTCCCCTCTCGTAGCATTCGCCGCACGTCTTCCTCGGAGAGGTCATAATCCCAGAGAAAAGACAGCCGCCGGCCCATTACTCATCCTCCCAGCGGGGCCGGAAGTCGGGCTCCAGCCCGGCGGCGAAGAGCGCCAGCAATCGCCCGGCCCGCTCCACGTCCCGAAGCGATACCGTCTCCACCGGCTGGTGCATGTAGCGGAGGGGGACCGAGACCAGGCCGGTGGGGACACCCTCGCGGCTCACCTGGATGGCCCAGGCATCGGTGCCGCTGCGGCCGGGGATGGGGTCTATGTGGTAGGGAATCTCGTTGGCCTCGGCGGTCTTCTTCAGCCGCTCCACCACGGCCGGATGGAAGTTGGGGCCGACGCCGATGGCGACTCCCTCGCCCAGCGGGAAGGTCTGATGGTTGGGGACTCCGGCCTGCCGGCCGAAGGTGACGTCCACCGCGACGGCCATCTCCGGGGCGACGCCGTAGGCGGCGGTGGTGGCCCCGTAGAGGCCTACTTCCTCCTGGACGGTGGCTACAACGGCGACGTCCCAGGCATGGGAGAGGCGGGAGAGGTGCTCCAGGGCCAGGGTGACCACGGCCACGGAGACCCGGTTATCCAGGGCCTTGCCGGAGAGCAGGCCGTTCTTCAACTCCACCGCCTCCCGCCGGAAGGAGACGGGGTCGCCCACCCGGACGAGGGCCTTCACCTCCTCCTCCGGCAGTCCCACATCCACAAACAGTTCTTCCCAGGGCAGGGTCTTATCCCGCCGGTCGGGAGGGACGACGTGGGGCGGGCGCATGCCCACGATGCCGGGGAGGTCTCTTTTTCCGTGAACGACCACCTCCGTTCCCGGCAGGATGCGCCGGTCGGTCCCGCCCGCGCGGGCGATGCGCAGGAAGCTTTTCTCTATGCCCGTCACCCGCAGGCCGATTTCGTCCATATGGGCGGCAAACATCAGCGTCGGACGGGGCTCCGGGCCGGAGCCGCGTCGCCGTCCGATGAGGCTCCCCAGGCCGTCGGTGTGAATCTCATCCACCAGGGGGGCCCAGAGGTCGCGCACCAGGGCCCGCACCGGTTCCTCGTGTCCGGGCAGGCCGGGCGTCTCCGAAAGTTGTTTCAGCAGACGGAGCGTTTCCATAAGGCGTACATAACTCCTTTGGCAGGTAACTTCGCCCCGGAGGAAATCCGGCTGTTTCCAGCGGCAATCTTTTCAGCACGCGCAGAGGGCAGATAGCACCGGCACAGAGGTGGGGGCAGGTGTCCATGTCGGGCTGGCCGTCGGCGAGATCAGGTCGGTGGGCACCAATGAAGCCGTGGGCGGCGGAGGCGTGGGGGATACCGGGGTCTCCGTCGGCGTCACGGTGGGGGTCTCTGTCGGCGTCGGTGTGGGAGTGGGCGTATCCGTCGCCGTCGGCGTGGGGGTGAAGGTCGGCGTGTCGGTCGGTACCACCGGGGTGGTCGTCGGCGTGTTAGTTGGCGTCGGAGTGGGCGTCGGCGTCGCCGTGGGGGTGGCCGTCGGCGTTGGAGTGGGCGTGGGCGTCGGCGTGGGGGTTGGGGTGTAAGTCGGCGGCCACCACTGGGTCGGCGTCGCCTCCAGCGTCGGTGTCGGCGGAGCAGGTGTGAATGTCAGCGTGGGGGTCTCGGTCACGACAGTCGGCGCCGGTGTGGGCCGGGCGGGGGTGGAGTACAGGTACAGCAGAGCGAACCCCAGGCAATAGCAGGGGATGGTCAGCAGGATGATCCCCAAAAGGGTCATCTGCACAGGGGTCAGCCTCCGAGCGCCTCGCGGTTCGGCGTCCATACGGCCCATATGATAGCACGAACCGGAAGGGTTGTCAATGGCCGCCAACCATCAGGTCGGACGCGCCGTCCGAACGGTCACTGCCTTCTTTGTCCAAGTGTGGTATAATAGAAGCGGGACCGGGCACTCTAACGCAACGTTAACACCCTTCTATCGGAAATCCAACACACGACGGATAAAATAGGGTGACCGTCGGTATGGACCGTTGCCTTTGTAAGGAGAAACCAATATGATGCGAATGGACCGATTCACCGAGCGGGCACAGGATGCCGCCCAGCGGGCGGTGGAAATCATGACCCGCTACGGGCACACTCAGGTAGATACCGAGCATGTTTTGCTGGCCCTGCTGGAGCAACCGGACGGCATCGTCCCGCAGATTCTGGCCCAACTGGGCGTGGACCCGGATTGGATTGCCAACCAGGTGGATGAGATTCTCCGCCGCAGCCCCAAGGCCGGCATCTACGGGCGAGGCAATCTGGGGCAGATTTTCATCACCCCCCGGGTCAAACGGGTGCTGGACGAGGCGAACACCGAGGCCAACCGCCTCAGCGATGACTACGTCTCCACCGAACACCTCTTCCTGGCGATCGTCACCGAGCGGGGCACCCAGGTGGCCCGCGTGATGGCGGAGGCCGGGATCACCCGGGAGCGGGTCTACGCAGCCATCCGGGCCATCCGCAGCGGGCAATCCTTCGCCGATAGCCGCCCCGAGTCCCGGTACCGCACCCTGGAGAAGTTCAGCCGGGACCTGACCCGACTGGCCAAAGAGGGGAAACTGGACCCGGTCATCGGGCGAGATGCGGAAATTCTGCGGGTCATTCAGATTCTCTGTCGCCGCACCAAAAATAATCCCGTCCTCATCGGCGAGCCGGGCGTCGGAAAGACCGCTATTGTGGAGGGACTGGCCCAGAAGATTGCCTCCGATAACGTCCCCGAAATCCTCAAAGGCCGACGGGTGATGCAACTGGACCTGGCCGCGATGGTCGCCGGGACCCGCTTCCGGGGAGAGTTTGAGGAACGGCTGAAGGCCACCGTGGAGGAAATCCAGCGGGCGCAGGGGGAAATCATTCTGTTCATTGACGAACTGCACACCGTGGTCGGGGCCGGGGCCGGGACCGGCGCGCTGGACGCGTCCAGCATTATGAAGCCGTACCTGGCCCGGGGCGAACTCCAGTGCATCGGCGCCACGACGCTGGACGAGTATCGCCAGTACATAGAGAAAGACGGCGCGCTGGAGCGGCGGTTTGCCCCGGTCTTCGTGGACGAGCCGACGGTGGAGGAGACGATAGACATGCTGCGCGGTCTGCGGGACCGCTACGAGGCCCACCACCGCGTTCGCATCACCGACGAGGCGCTGGTCGCTGCGGCCCGCCTCTCCCACCGCTATGTCACCGACCGACGCCTGCCCGATAAGGCGATAGACCTGGTGGACGAGGCGGCCGCCAAAGTGCGGGTGGCTCTGCACACCCTCCCCCCAGAACTGAAGCGGATGGAGGCCGAAATCAACCGTCTCCAAATGGAGGAAGAGGCCGCCAGCAACGGGCGGGATTACGAACGGGCGGCCGAAATCAAAGTCCGGCGGCTCCGCCTGGAGGAGCAGTTCCGCCAGCAGCGCGAGGCCTGGCAGCGGGAGCACCAGTTGGATGAGACGGTGGACGCGGAGGACATCGCGCAGGTGGTCGCTTCGTGGACCGGTATTCCGGTCGCCCAGATGTTGGAGACGGAGGCGGAGAAACTGCTGCGGATGGAGGAAGCGCTCCGCCAGCGCATCGTCGGGCAGGATGAGGCCATCGCGGCGGTCGCCGACGCCATCCGGCGCGGCCGCTCTGGCCTGAAGGACCCCCGGCGGCCTATCGGTTCCTTCATCTTCCTGGGGGCCTCCGGTGTGGGCAAGACGGAGATGGCTAAGGCGCTGGCCTGGTTCCTCTTTGATGATGAGGACGCGCTCCTGCGCATTGATATGAGCGAGTACCACGAACGGCACACCGTCAGCCGCCTCTTCGGCGCCCCGCCCGGCTACATCGGCTACGAGGAGGGCGGACAACTCACCGAAGCCGTCCGTCGCCGCCCCTATCAGGTCGTCCTCTTTGACGAGATAGAGAAGGCCCATCCCGAAGTCCTCAACGCCCTGCTCCAGATTCTGGACGACGGCCGGCTGACCGACGGCCAGGGCCGGACGGTGGACTTCCGCAACACCGTCATCATCATGACCTCCAACGTGGGGACGGAGTTCGCGGGCAAGGGCGGCGCGTTGGGGTTCCTGCGGGAAGGGGCCGACCGACGGGAGGAGGAAGAAAACCGCCAGCGGATAGAGCGGGCCCTGAAGGAGACGTTCCGTCCGGAGTTTATCAACCGGGTAGATGAGATTATCATCTTCAACCGGCTGACGCTGGAGCACATGGAGCAGATTGTGGACCTGCAGATGCGGGAGATTTCGGAACGACTGGCGGAGCAAGGGCTGGCTGTGGAGTTAACGGACGCGGCCCGCAAATGGCTGGCCCGGGAAGGGTACGACCCGCAGTTCGGCGCCCGTCCGCTG
Organism: Thermoflexales bacterium; assembly: GCA_014360895.1. Taxonomy (GTDB): domain Bacteria; phylum Chloroflexota; class Anaerolineae; order B4-G1; family DUEL01; genus SpSt-77. The sequence goes on from JACIWQ010000144.1 coordinate 7,315, forward strand.
CGGCGGGCCCTCCAGCGGCACGTGGAGAGCCCGCTCAGCGTTCGTCTCCTGCGCGGGGAGTTCCACAGCGGCGACCGGGTGCGGGTGGACGTGGGGGATTCCGGCCTGACCTTTATCCGGATAGAATCGGGCGAAGAGAAGCTCGCGCTCCGGATGCCCGAGCCGGTCCTGCAGGCCCAGGATTAGAGGGGAGAGATGAAGCGGGCGGCGGAAAGATTGCCGCCGCCCGCTGTTTCTTATCGGCAGGGTAGCG
>JACIWQ010000145.1 GCA_014360895.1 Thermoflexales bacterium
ACCCCCAGCGGCTTCGCCGCTATCCCCTCCCCTCTCCTGACTTTCGGTCAGGAGAGGGGAGGGGGTGGCCCGAAGGGCCGGGGGAGGGGTGAGGGCACCACCCTTCCCGCAGCAAGCGCAGTGCGGATTTTGCCTTATTGCCGCCAAACTTTGCGCCCTTTGCGTTCTTTGCGGTGAAACACAGGAGAACGAATGACTATGCGGGAAGGCGGCCCTATCGGGGACATTCAGCCCCTCCTGCCGGAACTCCAGCGGCTCTTCCGGGAGCATCAGGTCACCCTGGCCTATCTCTTCGGCTCCCAGGCCACCGGAAAGGCGGGCCGGCTTTCGGATGTGGACATCGCTGTCCTTTTTGCTGAAGGGCTGAGCTCTTGCGAGCGCTTTGACCTCCGCTGCCGCCTGATCGCCGAACTCATGGGCGTTTTCCGCCGTAACGACGTGGAGGTGGTGGACCTGGCCGAGGCGTCACCTCTCTTGAGAAACCAGGTGCGCCGGTACGGACAGTTGTTGTATTGCCAGGACGACCGCCTGCGGGTGCGCTTCCAGACCGAGGCGTTGCGCGACTACCTGGATACCCGGCCCATCCGACAGGTGCAACAGAATTACCTGCTCAGGCGAATCCGGGAGGGAACATATGGTAGACATTGAGACGGTGACAGCGGGCATCTCCAGAACGATTTGGAGGACTTCCGGCGCTTTGCCCGCTACGTGACGGATTGGCTGGTCCAGAAAGGCTACCTGGACCGGCAGGAGGAGCCCATGCGGGTTGTTGTTCAGCGGGTTCGGCAGGCGAAAGTGTCTGTGGACGGAGAGACGGTCGCGGCCATCGGCCCGGGGGTGGTGGTGCTGGTGGGAGTCACCCACAACGACAGCGAAGAGGCGGCCCGCTGGCTGGCCCAGAAGGTGGCCGGCCTGCGCATCTTTGAGGACGCCGACGGCAAGATGAACGCCGGCCTGCTGGACGTGGGTGGCCAGGCGCTGGTGGTCTCCCAGTTCACCCTCTACGCCGACGCGCGCCGGGGCCGTCGCCCCTCCTTCACCGACGCCGCCCCGCCGGAGGTGGCGGAGCCCCTGGTCCGCCGCTTCGCCGACGAACTGGCCGCCGCGGGCGTCCCCATCCAGACCGGCGTCTTCGGCGCCCATATGTTAGTGGAAATCCACAACGACGGCCCGGTCACCATCCTGCTGGAGCGATAACCCATCACGCTTCACGCTTCACGTTTCACTTTTCACGTTTCACGTCTCACGTTTCAGAACCATGTCCCTGCGCATCCGGACCCTTCTGGCCATTGGCCTGACCGCCCTCTTGCTGGCGGCCCTCCTGGCCCTGCTCTTCTCCCAGACCCTCCTGCGCGCCTTCGCCGAGGCCGAAATCCAGGAGACCGAGCAGGATGCCCTCCACGCGCGGGCCTTCCTGGAGGACGAACTGCGGGCCATAGACCTCCTCAACCACGACTGGGCCTCCTGGGACGACACCTACGCTTTTATAGAAGACGCCAACCCTGCCTACATCCGCTCCAACATCACCGACGAGACCTTCCGGAACCTCCATATCAACCTGATGCTCTTCGTCCACACCTCGGGCCGGGTCGTCTATGCCCGGGCCTACGACCTGGAGGCCGAAGAGGCGGCACCGGTTCCCCAAGGCGTCTACGACGCGCTGCCGCTCCTGACCCACCCCACCGCTGAGGGGATCCGCGGCTTGCTCCTTCTGCCGGAGGGAATCCTCCTGGTGACGGCGCGCCCCATCCTGACCTCTGAGGACCAGGGCCCCGCGCGCGGCGCGCTGGTTTTTGGCCGTTACCTGAACTCGGTGACGCTGGAGCGGATCCGCACGCACCTGGACCTGGATGTAACGGCCCACCGGACTGACCGCCCCGAAGAGTGGCCCGAAGACCTGCGGGCGGTCTATCCCCAACTCTCCGCCCGAGCCCCTGTCCTGGCCCGGCCGCTGGACGAGGCCCGCATCGCCGGATACGGCCTGATGACCGACTTCTACGGCCGCCCCGCGCTGGTCCTGCGCACCGAGGGCCCCCGGGCCATCTACGCGCGCGGCCTCCTGGCCCTCCGCTACTCCGTCGGCACCGTCGTGGCCGTGGCCCTGCTGGTCTCCCTGGCCGCCCTCCTGCTCCTGGACCGGGACATCCTGGCCCGGCTGGCATCGCTGGCCGCGCAGGTCCGGGCCATCGGCGCGGGGAAAGCGCCCGGGGGCCGGGTCGTCCTGCGCGGCCGGGACGAACTGACCGACCTGGCCCGCGCCTTCAACGAGACGCTGGACGCGCTGGAGCAGAGGGGCGAACAACTGGCCCGCCTCAACGCCGTCCTGCGGGCCATCCGCAACATTAACCAGGCCATCACCCGCGAGAAGGACCGGGAGCGCCTCCTCCGGACGGCCTGCGACGAACTGGTCCGGACGCGCGGCTACGCCAGGGCCTGGGCCCTCCTGATGGGCCCGGAGGGCCGGCCCCAAACGGGAGCTGCCGCCGGGCCGATCGCGGAGGACTTCCCCGCGCTCCTGCAGGCCTGGAAGGAAGGGGAACTTCCCTCCTGCGCCCATCAGGCGCTGACGATGTCCGAACCGCTCATCGTCCCCGAACCGGAGGCCTGCCCGGATTGCCCTCTGCGCCTGACCTACCGGGGCGCCGCCGCGATGGCTATCCGGATTGCCTACGGCGAACGGACCTACGGCCTCCTCTGCGTCGCGCTGCCGTCGGACCTTCCCCCCTCCCAGGAAGAGCAGCGGCTCTTCACCGAGGTCGCCGGAGACCTGGCCTTTGCCCTCTTCTCCCTGGAGCAGGAGGAGGCGCTGCGGGAAAGCGAGGAGCGCTTCCGTCTCCTGGCCGAACACTCCCTGACGGGCATCTACCTCATCCAGGACGGCCTCCTTCGCTACGTCAACCCCGCCGCCGCTCACATGTTCGGCTACGAGCCGGAGGAACTGATCGGCCAGCTGGGCCCGCTGGACGTGGTGGCCCCCGAAGAGCGGGAATGGGTCACCGAGAACATCCGCAGGCGGCTGGCGGGGGAGTCCCTGAGCGTCCACTACACCGTCACCGGCGTGCGCAAGGATGGCTCCCGTTTCCCCTGCGAGGTGCTGGGCACCCGGGTGGACTACCGGGGCCGCCCGGCCATCCTGGGCACCATCATAGACCTCACCGACCGGCTCCGGGCCGAGGAGGAGGTCCGTCGTCGGGCCGAACAGACCGAGGCCCTCCGCCAGATCGCCCTGGAACTCTTCTCCCAGCTGGACCTGGACGCGCTCCTCTCCTCCATCGTCCGGCGGGCGGTGGACCTGGTGGGCGGGAGCGCCGGAGGCCTCTACCTCTACCGGCCTGAGGAGGACGTTCTGGAATGGGTCGTCTCCATCGGCCCGAACCAACCCCCCATCGGCACCCGTCTGCGGCCCGCCGAAGGCGGGATTTCCCGCCGGGTCTGGGAGACGGGCCGCCCCTTCTGGGTGGACGACTATCAGCACTGGGAGGGACGCGCCGCCATCTACGCCGACTACCCCTGGACGGCCGTCATCGGTGTCCCGGTCCGCCGGGGGGAGGAGATGCTGGGGGTCCTGATGGTCCTGGCCGACCCGCCCCGCACCTTTTCCCAAGAGGACGCCGACCTGCTGGACCTCTTCGCCGCGCAGGCCGCCCTCGCCCTCACCCAGGCCCGCCTCTACGAGACCCTGCGACAGGAGCGGGAGCAACTGGACTTCCTCCACCGCCTGGGCCAGCGGCTGGCCGGGACGCTGGACGTGGGAGCCGTCGCCCGGGAGGCCCTGGAGACCCTCTGTGGGATGACCGGGGCCCAGCAGGGCGTCGTCTACGTGCTGGAGCCCGTCACCTCCCGCCTGCGGCTGGTCGCGGCCTTTGGACATGAGGGATTCAGTGCGGAGGACCTGGACGAGCGCCTCCAACTCCAGGTCGGGCGGGGGCTGGCGGGCTGGGTCGCCCTCCATTGCCAGACCGCCGTCGTGGACGATGTACTCCGGGACGAGCGCTGGCTGGTGTTTCCGGGGGTGGACGACCACGTCCGCTCCGCGGTCAGCGTCCCGCTCCTCTTCGGGGAGGAACTGGTCGGCGTGATGTCCCTGGGGAGCACGGAACACGCGGCCTTCACCGCCGACCACGCGCGCCTCCTGGAGGCCGCCGGGGCCGTCATGGCCGGGGCCCTCGCCGGTGCCCGTCTCTACGAGGCCGAACAGGAGCGGGCCCGCCGGATGGCCCTCGTCGCCGGGGTGAGCGAGCATCTGGCCGCCTCCCTGGACCCGGAGGCCGTCTACCGGGAACTGGTGGAGGGCGTCGTCCGGGCCTTCGGCTACGACTATACCGGCCTGATGCTCCTGGACGAGGGGGCCGGGGAACTGGAGTTCGTCGCCGGGGCGGGCATCTGGGCCGGCCGAACCCCGATGGACTTCCGCCAGAAGGTCGGCGAGGGGATGATCGGCTGGGTGGCCCGGACGGGCGAGACGCTCCTGGCCAACGACGTGAGCCAGGAGCCCCGCTACATCGCCCCATACCTGACGGAGACCCGCGCCGAACTGGACGTCCCGCTGAAGCACGGCGGGCGGTTGATCGGCGTCCTGACCGTCCAGAGCGCGCGGCTGAATACCTTCACTCCGCTGGACGTGGCGACGTTGGAGGCGCTGGCGGGCCACGCCGCCACGGCCATCGCGAATGCCCAACTCTACGAGCAGGAGCGGAGGGCCCGGGAGCGGGTGGAGGCCCTCTACCGCATCGGCCAGATTGTCAACTCCACCCTGGACCCCGATGTCATCCTGGACCGGCTGACGGCGGAGGCGATGCGGGCCACCGGCGCCGCCCACGGCTCCGTCCTGGTGCCCGACCCGGAGCGGGGGGTCTTTGAGCGCCGCTCCCTGCGGGGCTACTCCCCCGGGGAGCGGGAGCGGGCCCTCACTCAGCCTCTCAGCCTGACGAAGGGCATCAACTCCCGCGTCTACCAGACCCGTCTGGCCTACTACGTCCCCGACGTCCGGCAGGACCCGGATTACTTCCCCCTCATCCCCACCACCCGCTCCGAACTGGTGGTCCCCCTCCTGCGGGGCGACCAGGTCCTGGGCAACCTGGACCTCCAGAGCCCGCAGGTGGACGCGTTCCGGGACGTGGATATGGAGTTTCTGCGCGCGCTGGCGGACCAGGTGGCGATTGCGCTGGAAAACGCCCGCCTCTACGAAGCGGAGCGCCGGAGGGCCCAGGAGCAGGAAGTGCTGACCCTCATCGCCACCGCGCTGAACACCCTGGAGGTCCGCCGGGCCTTCCCCATCCTGGTCCACGGCCTGCGCACCCTGACCGGCTGTGAGCGGGTCGCGGTGGCGCTGCTGGAGGAAGGGGGCACCCACTACCGCGTCGCGGTCCTGGAGACGCCCTTCCCCGTCCTGGGGATCGGCACCGTCCTGCCCCTCTCCACCACCCCGGTCTGGGAAGACCTCCTGCAGGGGAGGCCCCGCTTCTGCCCGGATATGAGCCGGGAACTGGACTACGCGGCCATCCGGGCCCTGTACGACGCGGGCTTCCGCTCCTACGTCAGCCTCCCGCTGCGGGTGGGGGGGGGGGACATCGGCGCGCTTCACGTTGTCAGCGCCCGGGAGCACAACTTCCGCCAGGGGCAGGTCCGCCTCCTCCAGCAGGTCGCCGACGCGCTGGCGTCGGCCATAGAGAACGAACGGCTCTACCGGGCGGAGCGGGAGCAGCGGGAACTGGCCCAAGCGCTGGCCGAGGCCGCCGCCGTCATCACCCGCACTCTGGACGCCGGAGAGATTATGACCCACATTCTGGACCAGGTCGCCCGGGTGGTGCCCGGCGACGCCTTCAACGTGATGCTGGTGGAGAACGGCACCGCCCACATCGTCCGCTGGCGGGGATATGAGCCATTCGGAGCGGAAGCGCGGGTGGCTTCCCTGGCATTCCCGGTGACGGAGTTTCCCAACCTCTGGAGGATGGTCCGGAGCGGCGAGCCGCTGCTCATCCCCGACACCCACACCGACTCCAATTGGATCCGAGGGGAAGGCATGGAGTGGATTCGCTCCTACGTCGCCGCGCCCATCGTGGTCCGGGGGGTCACGGTGGGGTTTCTGAACGTGGACGGCACCCGTCCCCACCAGTTCGGCCCCGCCGATATGGCCCGCCTGAAGGCCTTCGCCGACCAGGTCGCCATCGCACTGGAGAACGCCGGGCTCTATCAGGAACTGCGCCGCTATGCGAGCACGCTGGAGGAGCAGGTCCGGGAGCGGACGGCCCAACTGGCAGCTCAGTACACTCAACTGGAGGCCATTCTGCGCAGCACCGGCGACGGCATCATCCTCGCCGATGCCCGGGGGGAGATTCTCCAGGCCAATCCCGTCGCTCAGGGTTGGCTGACCCGGGACCTGCCGCCGGAGGACGCTCAACGGCTGGAGGAGGCCATCCGGCGGGCAGCCCTGCGGGCCCGGGAGCGGCCCGAGGAGGTGGTGGAACTACCGGGGCTGGACCTGGAGGTCCGGGCGGCTCCCGTGGAGGGGCCCGAAGGGGAGATGGCGGCCGTCGTCGTCCTCCACGACGTCACCCAGTACAAGACGCTGGAGCGGCTGCGGGCCCGCTTCATCTCCAACATCTCCCACGAACTGCGGACTCCCATCACCACCATCAAAGCGTACCTCCACCTCCTGCGGGGGATGCCGGAACTGCTTCCCGAGTATCTGGACATTCTGGAGCGGGAGGCGGACTGGCAGGCCCGTCTGGTGGAGGATGTGCTGGAGGTTTCCCGGCTGGATTCGGGCACCATTCGGATGCGGTTCGGCCCGGTGAGGCTCAACGCGCTGGCGGCGGAGGTGGTGGACGCCCAGCGGCACCTGGCGCTGGCCCAGGGATTGGCGCTGGAATGCCGCCTGGCGGAGGAGGAGCCCGTCGCCCGCGCGGACCCTGATGCGCTCCGGATGGTGCTGATGAATCTGGTCCGCAACGCCATCCAGTACACCCCCTCGGGCGGGCGGGTGGAGATGAGCACCGGGGAAGAAGAACGGGAAGGCCGCCGCTGGGCAGTGGTCACTGTCGCCGATACCGGCATCGGCATCCCCAAAGACGAACTGCCCTATATTTTTGACCGATTTTTCCGGGGGGAACGGCCGCGCCAGATGCAGATTCCCGGCACCGGCCTGGGCCTTTCCATTGTTAAAGAAGTTGTGGACCGTCATGGCGGGCGGATCGCGGTGGAGAGCGAGGTGGGGAAGGGCACTCGCTTCACCGTGTGGCTGCCGGTGGCGGAAGATTCGCCCGACCGTGTTGCGGTTTAACAAATTGTTTAGGCAATCGCCGATTACGCCCGACCGTGCTATAATTTCCTGCGGGCTATCGGAGAGATTCGCCCGACCGTATTGCGGTTTAACAAATTATTCCGGCAGTAGCCTTTTGTGAGGGAAACACCCCCTCATCCCCCCTTACCCCCCTTCTCCTCCAGGGCGGGGGAGAAGGGGGGAACAGAAACTGGGGGTTTGCGGCGGGCGG
>JACIWQ010000146.1 GCA_014360895.1 Thermoflexales bacterium
CCCCACCTCCTGCCCGTCCAGCCAGTAGGTGCCGGAAGTGGGTTGGTCCAGGCAGCCGATGATGTTCATCAGGGTGGACTTGCCGGAGCCGGAGGGGCCCATAATGGCGACCATCTCGCCGGGGCGGACGGTGAGGGAGACGCCGCGCAGCGCGGGCACCTCCACCGTCCCCATCCGGTAGATTTTGACGATGTTCTCTAACCGTACAACGCTCTTTTCCGCGTCCATTTCGCACCCAACGGGGTCCTGCTACTGCCCGAACGGGAAACCGAACCGGTTCTCACTGGCCTCGCGAGCCAGCACCAGCACATCCCCCTCGTTCAGGCCGCTCAGCACCTGACTGTAGCCCTCGTAGCGCACACCCAGGCGGACATCCACCCGCTCCAGGTCGCCGCTGGATGTCTTCCGGTACACATAGGGTTGACCGGTGGTCTGGTCAATTCGCACCACCCAGTTGGGAATCAGCAACTGGTCGGTCAATTCCTCCACGTGGATGGTCACGTTGGCCGACATCCCGGCCCGTACCGAAGCATCCGTGGGGTCCAGGGCGATGATGACCGGGTAGGCGACGGTGCCCTCCACCAGGGTGGCCGCCGGGCCGATGCGCTCCACCCGGCCGGTCAGGGCGACGTCGGGCAGGGCGTCCAGCGTCACCTCCGCAGGCAGCCCCACCTGCAGACGGGCCACATCCATCTCGTCCACGTTGACGGTGATGCGGAAGCCGGAGAGGTCCACCAGAGAAACGGCGGGGAGGCCGGTCGGGGCCATCTCCCCGGCGACGATGTTGACCACCGAGACCACGCCGTCAAAGGGGGCAGTCAGGGTGGCCTTCTCCAGATTGCGGCGGGCGGCCTCGTAGGCGGCGCGGGCCTGCTCCACCGCCGCCTCGGCAACGGCCAGTTCCTCCTCCGTCGGTCCGCTCATCGCCCGCTCCAGTTGCGCCCGGGCACTCTCTACGTTGCTCCAGGCGGCGGCCAGGTCCTCCGGCGACGCGCCCTTCGTGGCTAACTGGTAGTTGGCCAGCGCGATCTGGTAATCCAGCGTAGCCGTCTCCAGATTCAGGGATTGGGGCAGCATCCCCACCTCGGGCCGCCAGGAGACCGGTTCGTAGGCGGCGCGGGCCCGGTTCAACATCACCTCCGCCCGCTTCAGATTCGCCTCGGCCACCGCCTTTTCCTCCGGAGACGGGCTGTTTTTGAGCCGCTGGTACTGGGCCAGCGCGCTGCGGTAGGCCGCCTCGGCCGCTTTGACCGTCTCCGGGCGGGGCTGAGACCGCAGTTGGGCCAGTTGGGCCTGAGCGGATTTCAGCGCCGCCTCCGCCTGCCGCAAGCTCAGTTCCAGGTCACCGGTATCCAGTCGGGCCAGCACCTGGCCGGCACGCACCGGGTCCCCAATCTGCACCGTCACCTCGGCCACCCGGCCCGGCGCGCTGAAGGTCAGGTCCACCTGGCGGACCGGCTCAATCCGTCCGCTGGCGCTGACGGTGACCTCCAGAGTGCCCCGTTCCACCACGGCGGTCCGTTCTTCGGTGGACGGGTTGCGGTTCGCGGCCTGTCGCCATACGAAAAAGCCGCCAACGGCCAGAAGCGCGATGGCGGCCAGGATGATCCATACCCTACGCTGTCTGCTCATTCTCTTCCTCCACAGGAGTGCTGATTTGCAATTGTCGGACCAGTTCCAGCCACTGGCCCGTCAGTTCGCTGATGAGGTCGGCGCGGAGCAGCCAGAGCCCACCCCCGGGCCCGCCGATGACCAGAAGTTTTTCCCCAATCTGGATTCCCAGGTCCCGCCGGGCCTGCGCCGGGATGACCACCTGCCCGCGCTCGCTGACGGTCACTGCGCCATAGAATTGAGGGCACGGTCTTCTTTCCATATCACCTCTTATCTTGTTTTTCTTACTTGTAAGACAAATAATACCACAGAGAGGGGAAATGTCAAGTTGGCGATGCGCGTTCCGTTTTGCCGTTGGTCCAGCCAGATGAGGGCCATGACAGTTCAACGTGCCAGGCACTTCTGAAAGTGCCTGGCACGTCCTTGGGACTGAGCGGCGATCAAGCCCGGGGAACAACTGCAAGCAGTTGTCCCAAACCGCACGAATATTTTGCGTGGCAGCTATAGAAAAAACGCCCCTACCGGGTTCACCACCCCGCAGGGGCAAAAGGCAACGGGGTATTTTGTGACGGCGGCCGAACCGCCGCCACAAACTCACTCTTCCTTCATACTCTCAATGATGACCTCAGCGGCAATCCGGGCCCCGATACCGGGCAGAAGGCTGCACTTCTCAAAGCCTTTGGCCGCCGCGAAGGCCGCCATATTCTCCGGGCTGGCCGCCGGGTCCATATACCGGCCAAATATCACGGATTCCTGCAATTCAGGACAGCGGACAAACCCGGCCGTCTCCTGAAAGCGGGGCATGAATTTCCGCGCCGCCCGGATAGCTGCTCCGGTCGCGTCGTAATTCAGCACGTCCCTGCTGCCGAAGTAGAGGCCCAGGGCAATCAACCCGCCGGTCACCGCCCCACACATCCATCCGGTCCCGCCGAAGCCGGGGAACGGAGAGAGCGCCTGGATGATTTCCAGATCGCCCAGGCCGAACTCCTCCAACAGGGCCAGGGCGGTCCCCTTCGCGCAGTTGCGGGCGAGAAAGTTGTACTCTTCGGCCCGCCGCTGGACCCGGTCCAGGATTTGCTCTTTATTCGCCAGGACCTCATCCGGGTTGAGCGTCTTGCGGGGAATCCCCTCTTCGGCCATTCTCCGGTATCGGGCGACAATGGCCTCCATATCCCACTCCCTCTCGGCCAGTTCCTGCACCCTGGCCTTCAGCGCTTCGTAGTCCACCATCTGCCACCTCCCTGCGGAATTCATGGCTTAAGAAAACATTTTCATTGCGGCAGCTTCGCCGCCGACCCCAACAAACCGGGATCAAATGTCCAGCAGAATCCGCGCGTCCAGGATACTATACCCTTTCTCATAGACCCGGACCGGGTTCAGGTCAATCTCCCGGATTTGCGGATACTGCGCGGCCAGCTGGGATACCCGTACCAGTAACTCCACCAGACTCGCCACGTCCTTCGGCTTCTCGCCGCGTATGCCCTCCAACACGCGATAGCCCCGGGTCTCTCTGATCATATCCAGCGCGACGTCCGGGCCAAAGGGCGCAACGCGGAAACTCACATCCCTGAACAACTCCACAAACACCCCGCCCAGGCCGAACATAATGGTGGGGCCGAACTGCGGGTCGCGCGTCATCCCGATGATGAATTCAGGGCCCGACGGCGCCATCGGCACCACCAGTACACCATAAATATCCGCATCGGGAACGGCACGCCGAACATCGTCCACCAACCGGTCGTACCCCTGACCGACGGCCTCGGGCCCCCGCAGGTTGAGCCGGACCCCGCCGACATCGCTCTTGTGAACGACCTGGGGCGAGACGACCTTAAGCGCAACGGGGCCGTCCAGTTCCCTCGCGGCGCGCTGCGCTTCCTCGCGGGTCTTCGCCAGGACATACGGCATCCCTGCAATGGCATGGTCGGCCAGGAAATCCAGCGCCTCGGGCTCCAGAAGGTGACGCCCTTCCGCCACCGCGCGCTCCAGAATCGGATGCGTGGCCACAGGCACATCCGCCAGCGGATACCCCTGGCTGAACGTCGCCTGGGTCAGAATCGCCAGCGCGCGCACGGCCGCATCGGGCGTATCAAAGGTCGGGATGCCGTTCTCCTCCAGGTAGCGGCGGGCCTCCACCACGGTCTCGTTGACCGTGAAGCAGGCCACCACCGGCTTGTCAAATTCCTTGATGACGGGCACAACGGCCTGGGCGACGTCCATGGGCGGCAGGAACGTGGGCGGGATACTGTTGAACACGACCATATCCACATTGGGGTCGGCGAGAATCAGGCGCATGGCCTCACCGAACTCTCTTGCCATGGCCGCCGCGGACGTATCCACATACCCGTTCGGTTTGCAGACCATGGCCATCGGCGGCAACAGCGCGGTCAATTTCTCACACGTCTCCCAGCTCATTGGCGCAAGTTTCAGGACGCCGCCGGCCTCCACCTCATCGGTGCTGATGACGCCCATACCCCCCGCCTCGGTCAGGACGCATACCCGGTTGCCCCGGGGCCTGGGCAGCATAGAGATGGCTTTAGCGCCGGCGATCAAATCCTGCATGGTGTTCACCCGCACGACGCCGCATTGCCGGAAGGCGCCACTGTAGACCGCATCCGTCCCGGCGAGCGTGGCGGTGTGGGAGAGCGTCGCCCGGGCACCGCTCTCCGTGCGCCCCACTTTGAGTACCAGCACCGGCTTCTTCTTCGTCACCTGGGACGCGACGCGCATGAACTCCCGACCGTCTTTGACACCTTCCAGATAGACGAGGATGACTTTGACCGCCGGGTCGTTGCCGTAGTCCTCAATCAACTCCACGTTGGAGACGTCGCACATATTCCCGACATGGCCGAAGCGCGCGAAGCCCAGCGGCTTGGGTTGGCTGAGGGCCAGGGTGACCAGCGAGCCGCCGAGGGCCCCGCTCTGCGTCACGTACCCGACATTGCCGGGGACCAGAGTCACCCCCGGATGGAAGCCGGTGACCAATTTCGTTTCGGGGTTCATTATCCCGATGCAATTCGGGCCAAACACCCGGATACCGGAGCGTCGGGCAATTTCGGCCAGGCGCTGCTGGGCCTCCACGTTTTCCGGTACCCCGGTTTCGGCGAACCCGGCGGAGAGCACCACGACGCCTTTGACGTCGCCGCGTCGCTCAGCTTCCTCCATCACCGTAACGGCCGCCTTACCCGGCAGGCAGACCACGACCAGGTCCAGGGGTTCCCGAATTTCGGCAATGGAACGATAACACGGCAAACCCAGGATTTCCTTTTCGTTGGGGTTGATCGGATAAATCTTGCCTGCGTATCCAACAGATAGAAGCGTCCGCACCACCTGGTGCCCCGCTTTGAACGGGTCTCGGGACGCGCCGACGACAGCGACAGATTGGGCTTCAAAAATCTCGCGCAGAGAAACAGCCATTGCGGTTCTGTCCTCGGATGGGTTTCTGCGGCGAAGGTAGCGCAGGCCGTCGGTCTGCGCCGACCGAAGTCAGCATCATCGGCCCGACGGCCTGCGCCACGCGTCCATCGTCATCCGCTCAGCGCGACTCCTCTCCGGTGAAAACCGGCGGGCGCTTCTCCACGAACGCCCGCATGCCCTCCACACGGTCCGGCGTCGCGTGCGCTTCCATCGCGCGCTCCAGTTCAAATGCCAGCCCCTCCTCCAGCGGCAACTGCTCCGCCGCGAGAATGGCGGCTTTGGCTTTGGCGACCGCAATGGGCGCCCGCGAGGCGATGCGCTCCGCCATCTTGCGCGCGGCCTCCAGCAACTGGGCCGGTGGGACGACCCGGTTGACCAGGCCCACCCGCGCGGCCTCCTCGGCGCTGATCAGGTCGCCGGTGAAGATGAGTTCCGACGCGACGCCGCGCCCCACCAGGCGCGGGGTCCGCTGGGTGCCGCCCAGGCCCGGGATGATGCCCAGGCCGACTTCGGGCAGGCCCATCCGCGCGGCGGACGAGGCGATGCGGATGTCGCAGGCGAGGGCCAGTTCCAGCCCACCGCCGAGGGCGAAGCCGTTGATTGCGGCGATGACGGGCTGCGGCAGCGTCTCAATATCACGCAGCACGCTCTGCCCCAGTTCGGTAAACGCGCGAATCGCCGCCGGGTCGTCCGCGATGGCCTGCATCTCCTTGATGTCCGCGCCCGCGATGAACCCGTCACCCTCACCGGTAATGATGACAACCCGCACCGCGCGGTTCGCGCGAATCTGTGCGAGCGCGTCCTTCAACTCGTTCAGCACTTTGGCGTTGAGCGCGTTCAGAGCTTCGGGACGGCTCATCAGAATGGTGGCAATCGGGCCGTCAACAGTCAGGCGCACGTGGCGCAGGGGCCAGGGCTGACCGCTCGCGGCCTGCTTTTTGAGCAGGTCGGGGACGAAGCCCGGATACTTCTCCTCAACGGGTTTCATCAACTCCATCACGCGGTCCCAGCCCAGGTCGTTCATGATGGCGAAGGGGCCCTTTGCCCAGCGCAGGCCGACCGTTGTGCCGCGATCCACGTCTTCAATGGATGCCACCCCTTCCTCCACGACGCGCGCGGCCACGCCGCACACCACCGCCAGCAGACGGTCCGCGACGGCCTGCTTGCGGGCCGGGTCCACCTCGCCGGAGAGGTCCCACAACTGCCCGGATTCGTAGAGTTCGCGCAGAGCCTTCGCGGGCGTGTAGAAGGGGCCAACGGACTCAGAGAGCGAAACCGCCGCGTGGTATGCCAGGGGCACGCCCGACACATTGATGAGTTTGAACGGCCCCATAGTAAGCCCGAAGGTCTCGCACAACGCCGCGTCAATCGTCGGGATGTTGGCTACCCCCTCATCCAGCAGGCGGATAGATTCGTTGTACCAGGCGATGAAAATGCGGTTGACGGCAAATCCGGGTGAGTCCGCAACGAGAATTGGCAGTTTGCCGGTCAGGCGCGCGAAGTTCATCAGCGTGTCAATGACCTCCGGCGCAGTTTCTTTCGCGCGGACGACCTCCAGCAGTTTGTTGATGACCGGCGGGAAGAAGTAGTGTAACCCGGCAAAGAGATGGGGGCGTTGAGTCAGCGCGGCGAACTCCGCGACGCGGAAGGACGACGTGTTGGTGGCGAAAATCGTCTCGGGCTTGCAGATTCGGTCCAATTCGGTGAACAACGCCTTTTTCGCCTCGCGGTCCTCGGTAATGGCCTCAATGATGAGGTCGCAATCGGCCAGGTCCGAGAGATCTGTCGTCCCCTGAATGCGGGCCCACACCTCATCGCGGCGCTCCGGGGTCATCTTGCCCCGTTCCACGCCCTTCGCCATAAAGTCCCGAATCCGTTCCAGGCCCTTCTCCAGCAATTCCGGGGTCGGCTCGCGCACAACCGTGATGAACCCGCCTTCTGCCGCCGTCTGCGCGATGCCCGAGCCCATCAGTCCACAACCGACGACGCCGACTTTTTTGATTTGCATCATGATGTACCTCCTCGTGTTGGTTTCTGGGGTCGGGGGCGGCAGCAAACTGCCGCCCCAAAATTTCGCTTTATCCGACCCGGATGACCAGGGCAGCGCCGGAGTCACCTGCGGCGCAGCCGGTCACCAGGCCGTAGCCGCCGCCCTTCAGGACCAGTTCCTCAATCAATTCAATAGCTAACCTCATCGTAGTGGGCCCCTGAGGGTGTCCCCAAATCAGGGAGCAGCCGTAGTTGTTGAATATCCGGTCGTCAATCCCCAACTCCCTTCTCAGGACGATGTCGTTCACCGAGAACGGGTTATGGGC
>JACIWQ010000147.1 GCA_014360895.1 Thermoflexales bacterium
GGCGCAGCGGCTGTGCCGCTGCGCCCCCCGAACTCACCCTTCCTGTCCGGGTCGCTTCCAGCGGCAGGGCCCCCGATGGGCATGATAGGGAAGAACCACGTGGAACGTGCTCCCCGGGCAACGCTCCTCGTCGTATCCTTCGCTCTCCACCCAGATACAGCCGCCGTGGCCTTCAATCACCCCCCGGGCGATGGATAACCCCAGACCTGGCCCCCCACCCTTGAACTTGTACTCGCCGGAAGAGTGCAGGTCTATGTTTCCGACCCGATAGAACTTCTCAAAAATCAATTCCTGGTCCACCTTGCTGATGCCGATGCCCGTGTCGGTGATGGTGACTTCAAAGTGCTCATCGTCCAGCGGGTGCGCCTCTATGGTGATTCGTCCTCCATCGGGGGTAAATTTGATGGCATTGGAGATCAGATTGCTGAACGCCTGGGTGAGCCGGTCCATATCGGCGCGAATCGGAGCGATGTTCTCCAGGCCGCTGGTCGTCAGCGTCAACCGGCGCTCTTTGAGCGCCTCCTGCCAGGGCTCCAGCGCCATCCGTATCACCCCCGCCAGGGCCGTAGGAGCGAAGTGGAAACTCATTCCGGTCTCCAACTGGGAGGCATCCAACATGGCGTTGATAATCCGTTCCAGACGGCGGACCGGTCGGGAGATATTCTCCGTAATGCGGGCAATCTGATCTCGCGTGAGGGCATCGGAGCGAACCAGTTCGTTCAGGACGTCGGTGTAGCCCCGAATCTGGGTCAGCGGCGTCCGCAACTCATGGGACGCGATGCTCAGAAAATCGCTCTTGGCCCGGTCCAACCGCTCCAACCGCTCGTAGGCCGCGCGGAGGCTCTCGTTGAGTTGCATAATCTGGGCATTCAACTCCTGCAAGCCCGCAAACAGCCGCGCGTTCTGGAGAGCCACCCCCGTCTGATGGGCCAGGGTGGATAGAAACTCCACAATGCGGGGCGCGTAGGGTTCCCCGGTCCGCTGGGGGCCCAGCGCCAGCAACCCCGCCAGTTCCCCTTCCGCCCGGATGGGCAGATAAATCTCCATCTCCAGCGCCCGCAACCCCTCCCGCTCTTTCGGTAGCGCTTCTCTGAGAACAGGGTGGTGTTCCACCTCGTACTGGAAGAGCGGGGTATCTTGTTCCTTCAGGCGCGCCAGGATCGGACTAATGGGCTCCAGTTCCACCGGGTCGGTGGAAACCTCCCCCAGTCCGGGGACGGGGCGCAGCAGCAGACTTCCCCGCTCCGTCTCGCTGGCAATCAGCAGCGCCCCCCGTTGGATGTCCAGGACCTGGGAGACGGTCTGAACCGCCGTCTGCGCCAGTTGCTCCAGGTCCAATACCGTGCTGATGGTCTGGCTGTAATCCCGCAGAGTCTGGGCGGGATCAAAACCTACCCCCGCCAGCAACCGGTCCACCAGCCGCACCAGGGCCTGGTAGAGGGGCAGATACACCAGGGTTACCCCCACCGCCAGGAGGATAATCACGTTGGTGGAAGACACGCCCCAGATTGCGGTCAGGCGCTCCACCGCGATGACGACGCCCGCCAGCAGGAGAGCGGTCGCGGTAAACAGGAAGAGAAAGCGGAAAATAGAGCGCAGCACCGCCTTGACGTTGGGCAACCAGAAGCTCAGAACGCCCCGAAGCAAGGCAATCGCCCCCAGGATGTGGACCAGCGGCCCCACCATCTGCAATGGGCCCAACGGTAAGAGGGTCAGCACCTGCCCCAGGGAGAGCGCGTTCGCGGTCAGGAGCCAGTAGAGCGCCCGGTTTCGGTGAAAAGCCATCCGGCTGCGGAAGAGGCCCACCGTCAACAAGATGACGGCCCCCAGGGTAAAGAAAACCCAACTTCCCATACTCATCTGTTCCAGGGGAAGCAGAGAGGGAGGAACAAAGAGGAAATAGACCGTTGCCCCCAACAGGATGGCCGTCCAGGTGTAGCCGGCAGTGGCGATGATGGGCCAGAAGAGGTACTCCAGCAGCAGCGCCGCGCAGGTCAGGTATCCCACGGCCAGGGCAAGGGCCAGCACGGGGAGCAGCGCGCGGGCGCTCTCCGTGACCACCGGCAGGAAAATGGCCTCCAGATGCGCCAGCGTGACGGCGGTAATCCAGAGGAAGCTGAACAGGATGTACACCAGGGCCAGTTTCTCCCCTGCCCTTTTTCCCCGCCGGAACAGGAGAATCAGGAACAGGATAAAGTGGATCAGCCCGGCGGCGATACCGATTCCGGAGATGTAGAGCGAGGTTTCCATAGACTATTGTGTGTTCCGAACTACGCGTATGTGTAGAATCCGCGGCCGGTTTTGCGGCCCAGGTGTCCGGCGGCAACCATACGCTTCAAGAGCGGACAGGGCCGGTACTTGTCGTCCCCCAGTTCCCGATGGAGGACTTCCATGATGTTGAGAACCACGTCCAGGCCGATAAGGTCCGCCAGTTCCAGGGGCCCCATCGGGTGGTTCATCCCCAGTTTCATGACCGTATCTATCGCCTCCACCGTCCCCACGCCCTCCATCAGCGCATAGATGGCCTCGTTGATCATCGGGCAGAGGATGCGGTTGGAGATGAAGCCGGGGTAGTCCTGCGCCTCCACCGGCACCTTGTCCAGCGCCTTCGCCAGCGCCACCACGGTCGCCGCCGTCTCGTCGGAGGTCGCCAGCCCCCGGATGACCTCCACCAGTTTCATCAGCGGGACCGGGTTCATAAAGTGCATCCCGATGACTTTATCGGGGCGGCGGGTGGCCGCGCCCAGTTGAGTGATGGAGATAGAGGAAGTATTGCTGGCCAGGATGGCCTCCGGCCGGGTCAGGCGGTCCAGTTGGGCGAAGACCTCCTGCTTGACCTCTAACCGCTCCACGACCGCCTCCACGACCAGGTCGGCGTCGGCGGTGTCTTCCATTCGCATAGAAGTGCGGATGCCGCTGAGGGCAGAATCCCGCTGGGCGTCGGTGATGCGACCTTTGGCGTGGAGTTTCTCCACGGACTGACGGATGGAAGTCAGGGCGCGCTCCAATTGCTCCGGGACGACATCTATCAGGGTGACGGTGTAGCCATAGGTGGCGCAGACCTGGGCGATGCCGCTGCCCATCGTGCCCGCGCCGATAACCGCAATATGGTGAATGTCCATAACCCCCTCCTTACCCTTCCAGGTATTCCAGGTCTGCCAGGTCCTGCAGGCGGCCTGAGGCCCGCTTGGTCCGCTTAAGATTTTCCAAATCAATAAAATTTACCGGCAAACCGTCAATATCCACAACAATGCGAAGGGGATAGCATCCCGTTATCGTTTAATGATTCTATAAACTCTCTGAAATCGGGGTTCAGCACCGTACCTCCAGCGGTGGTACTCCCGACGGATTTCTTCCAGGGCGGCCAGGCGGGCCTGGTAAGGCTGGGCCCGCCAAAAGTCCACATCCCTGGACTTTTCCCCCAATTTCACACGGGTAACGACAGGCGCAATTCCCATCTATCCCAGCATCACCTGTAACGTGACCTCCCAGGGCCGGCCCGGCTCCAGCGGGACCTCCCACCAGAGAAGGGTGCAGGTGCCCTGGTAGACCCGCTCATAGCCGGCCTCGGAGTTGGAGACCGCCTCCAGCGGGAAGTGCCAGAGGGCAGCAGGGGCGCTCAGGGTCAGGGTGACCTGAGGGACGCCCTGCGGACCGCGCCACTCCATCCCCTCCAGCGGAGGGAAAGGGAGGCCGAGCGTGAGCCCGGTCACCTCCCCTGCCTCCCCTATGTCGGTGGGCCAACGGCGCACTTTCTCCCGGCCCCGCAGGATGTACAGGAAGGCCCGATCGCTTCCGCCGCCCAGGATGCCCCAGTTGACCTCAACGCCGAAGCGCGGGATGAACCTTGCGCCGCCGGTCAGGCGGTAGTGGACGGTAAGGAGGTCGTTGCCGGGGGTGACGACAAACCGCTTTTCCACCTGCACCGGGACGGCCTTCTCCCCCGCCCAGACGATGCCCTCGCGGGTCAGGGCCAGAGTCAGGCCTGCGGCGTCCTCCTTGACCTGGACCCGATAGGGTTGGTTGACGAAATCCCCCTGTTCTCCGTACCGGACCTGGAAGAAACCCTCCAGTGTCGTCTCCGGATGGAGAAAATGGTCTAAAAACGCCGCGCGACGGTACCAGTCGTGGTAGAGGCGGGTGTGGATGTCCGTTTCCTTGACGCGCACGCCGTCGGGCCGGTCGGGTTCGCCGGGGAGGACCAGGCGGCCCTCCTCCGCCGCGCGCAGCAGTTCCTCGTGGTATCCCTCCCGGCGGCGGGTCATCCCGGTGAGCAGGTTGTAGCGGGCCGCGCGCCAGTCCCACTCCACCAGCGCACCGCCGTACGACGGCTTGAAGGTCAGCACCTGCCGGTCGGTGTTGAGGACGACTTCCTCGCGCCCGTCGGCGTCCAGGTCGCCGTGTTCCGTCCAGACCCAGCGCTCACGTCCCGCGCTGGCCTGGTCGGCGATGGATTCGGCAGCGATGAGATTGGCGTAGTTGGCGGCCCGGACGTGGAAAAGGTAGATGCCGCCGAAGAGGCCGTGCCAGTAGGCGCAGTTGCACTGGGAGGCCCAGAGGTGGTCCAGCGCGCGGGCTTTCTCCTCCCCCTCCAGCCTGCCGTGGATCTTGCGGCTGACCCAGAGGCCTTTCTTGTGCATCTGGTTGACCTCGTCGTAGCGGGCGATGAAGCCCCGCCAGAGGCCGCCCCGGACGAAACGGAGGATGTCGGCCCGGCCCGATTCCCGGAGTTCCCGCCGGACGCGCCGCATGGCGGCGAAATCCCGGGGCGGGAGGGCCCAGTCCATCATCTCCTCGTAGGACGCGCAGGGGAGGTAGACCCGGCCCAACGGCGGGAGTTCGGCGGCCACCTCGCCCAGGGGTCGGATTCGGAGCCAGTCCGCGCTGGCTTCCAGCGCCGCGAAGAAGCGGTCCATCCAGGCCTCCGGCCCCCAGCAGAGGTCCCAGGTGCCGGGCCAGAGGCCGAACTTCTCCCCGTCGTCCCCCATCACGGCGACGCCGCCGGGGTGGGCCGCCGCCTGGGCCCGCAGCCAGTCCATCACCTCCTCCACCGGATGCCAGGGGATGGCGTAGCGCAGATACATCACGTTGCCGAAGACGGTGACCGCATGCCCCTGCTCCTCGGTGACGTAGGGGCCGAAGAGGTCGTCGTCGGTGAGGCCGGCCATTTTGAAGGGGGTGTCGTCCAGCAGGGTGTAGCGGACTCCGGCCTCCGCCAGAGATTTCGGGAGATGGGGTTCCCAGACCCGCTCCGCCAGCCACATCCCGGTGGGCTCCACGCCGAAGGTCCGGCGGAGGAAGTCGGTCATTTTGCGGACCTGGCCGACCTTGTCGGCGTCGGGGATGGAGACCAGGATGGGCTCGTAGTAGGCGCCGGTGAGGAGTTCCACCTGCCCGCGCGCCACCAGCGCCTTCAGCCGCTCCACGTGATCGGGCCGGCGGGCCAGAAGCCAATCCCACAGGGGGCCGGTGTAGTGGAGGGAGAGGCGGACCGCCGGGTGGCGCTCCAGGAGGCCCAGGATGGGGTCGTAAGCCCGCTCCGTCGCCGTGGCGAAGACGAAGTCAAAATTGCCCACCGGCTGGTGGTTGTGGATGACTAGGGAGAGATTCAGCATCTGGAGAGCCCCTTCCGAGTCGGGTTTTGTCCGATGGCAAAGTTTAACTCTTCGGATGAACCTCCAGCGCCCGCTGGTAGGCGTCCACGTATTTCTGTGCCGACCCTTTCCACGAGAAATCGGCTTTCATTCCCCGGGTCTGGATGGCGGCCCAGGTCTCGCGGTCCCGATAAACCCGCAACGCGCGCTCCAGCGCGTCCACACAGGCCTCGGGCGTGTAAGCGTCAAAGACGAAGCCGGTGGACCGGTCCGGCCGTTCGTGGTAATCCAGGACGGTGTCTGCCAGGCCGCCCGTCTTGTGGACAACGGGGATAGCGCCATAGTGCATGGCGATCATCTGGCCCAGGCCGCAGGGCTCAAAGCGGGAGGGCATCAGGAAGAGGTCGCATCCGGCATAGATACGGTGAGCCAGTGCCTCATCAAACCGCAGGAAGACCCGGACTTTATCCGGGAAGCGGGCCTGGAGGGACTCCATCATCTGGTGGTACTCCGGGTCGCCGGTGCCCAGGAGGACAAACTGCACATCGCCCTGGAGGAGTTGCTCCAGGACCGGCCCCAGCAGGTCTATGCCCTTGATGGCGTCCAAGCGGGTGACCATGCCGATGAGCGGGGTCTCCGGGCGAACCGGCAGGCGGGCCTCCTGCTGAAGGGCAGCCTTGTTGACGGAGCGCAGGCGCAACCGGCTGAGATCGTACGACTGCCGCAGGTAGGGGTCGGTGGCGGGGTTCCAGTAGTCGGTATCAATGCCGTTGAGGATGCCGAAGAGGCGGTCCTGTCGCCGCCGCAGGAGCGGCGAGAGGCCGGCCCCGGCCTCCGTCTCCAGGATGTCCCGCGCATATTGAGGGCTGACGGTGGTGACGATGTCGGCATGGGCGATGCCCTGCGCCATCCAGTTGACCTGTCCCGCCGGCTCCACGTCCAAGTGTTTGACGTACTCCATCCGCGCGAAGGTCAGGATGAGCCGTCCACATACTCCCTGGTAGGCGATGTTGTGAATGGTGAAGAGAGACGCGATGTGGCGGTACTCCCGCTGGTAGCGGCCCTCGTAGGCCAGCCAGGTGGGGACGGGCGCGGTATGCCAGTCGTTGGCATGGATGATGTCCGGAATCCAGCCCATCACCGGCAGGGAGGCGACGACGGCCCGGCTGAAGAAGGTGAAGCGCTGAGGGTCGTCGTCAAAGCCGTAGATGCGGTCGCGCGGAGAGAAGAATTTCTCGTCCCAGAGCAGGTAGACGGGCAGGTCGTCCACTGTTGCGGTGACCATGTGGACCATCTCCTCACGCGGGCCGACGGGCACGGGGAACGGCTTGCCCACCCGCTCAAAGTGGAACTGGTCAGAGCGGATGGAGCCGTAGCGGGGAATCATCAGGCGGACATCGTGGCCCAGGGCGCGGAGCGCTTTGGGAAGCGCACCGGCCACGTCGGCCAGGCCGCCCACTTTGGCAAACGGTACCGCTTCAGCCGCCAAGAAGAGAATCTTCAGCTCTTTGTCGCTCATCGTTCATCTCCGTTCCAGAGGGGGAGAAATGTCTTCCCGGAAACCAACAGAAAGGGAGATCTTTAATCCGGTTGAAGTACGCTGGAATCACCGTACTTTATCTCCCGGAGTCGGTACAACTTCTCCCGGAGTCGCTGAGCCAGATGGTACTCGCCCGCCCACTGCA
>JACIWQ010000148.1 GCA_014360895.1 Thermoflexales bacterium
GCACCATCCGATGACTTCGGAGGGGCTATGGAAGTAGTGAATATACCCCCATCCCCGGAATCCGACCCGGACCTGGCCGTCGGCCTGGCGCTGGTGCGGAAAGCCCGCCGCGCCCGCTTGATTGAGACGGCCAAAGTGGGCGTCGTCTGGTTCGCCCTCCTCACTCTGCTGACCGCCGGACTCCTGCAACTCCGCTTTGAGCCCCAGTACGTCTTCCAGCACGCCGATTTCGTCCTCCGGGGCGTGGGGACGACCATCGGGGTCTCGGTGGTCTCCATCCTCATCGCTTCGGTGCTGGCCCTCTTCGGCGCCCTGGGACGGCTTTCCCGAAACCCCATCGCCCAGGGCGTCTCCGGTTTTTATATCTCGGTCATCCGGGGAACTCCCCTCCTGATCCAGGTCTACTTCATCTACCTGGGCCTGCCCCAGATCGGACAGCAACTGAAGGAGTTGGGATACCCGCAACTGGCCAACGTCTTCACCCTGAGCGAGATTCAATCGGGCATCCTGGCGCTGAGTCTGAACTACGGCGCGTATATGACGGAGATTTTCCGCGCCGGCCTGCAGGCGGTGGGGCACGGGCAGTACGAGGCCGCCGCGGCGCTGGGGATGACCCGCTGGCAGATGCTCCGCCGCATCATCCTCCCCCAGGCCATCCGGGTCATCATCCCCGATGTGGGCAACCAGTTCATCGCCATGCAGAAGGACTCGGCGCTGGTCTCCCTGATGGGTGTCTGGGAAATCACCTTCCGGGCCAACCGTCTGGCCCGTAAGGATAGCAAGTTCATTGAGATGCTCCTGGTGGCCGCCACCCTGTACTGGATTCTCACTATCGTCTCCTCCTGGCTGCAAAGTCGTCTGGAGAAACGGATGGCCCATGCATACGAACGGTAACCCCATCGTCCGCGTCCAGAATCTCCACAAGTGGTTTGGCCTCCTCCACGTCCTGCGAGGCATCTCCCTGGAGGTCCATCCGCAGGAAGTGGTGGTCATCATCGGTCGCAGCGGCTCCGGCAAGTCCACCTTCCTGCGCTGCCTCAACCTGCTGGAAGAGCCCACCAGCGGGCGGGTGGAGATTGACGGGGTGGTCGTGGAAGCTGCCGACGGCGAACTCCTCCCCGAATCCCGCCCCCGGATGCGAGACCTGCGCCTGAAGACGGGGATGGTCTTCCAGGAGTTCAACGTCTTCCCCCATAAGACGGTCCTGGAGAACGTCATTGAGGCCCCCGTGGTGGTCAAAGGGGTGCCGAAGGAGCAGGCCGTGGAGAAGGCCCGGGAACTGCTGCGCAAGGTTGGCCTCCTGGATAAACAGGACGTCCACCCCATCCGCCTCTCCGGCGGGCAGAAACAGCGGGTCGCCATCGCTCGCGCCCTGGCGATGGAGCCGAAGGTGATGCTCTTTGACGAGCCGACCTCGGCACTGGACCCCGAACTCATCGGCGAAGTGCTGGCGGTGATGAAGGACCTGGCCCGGGAGGGGACAACGATGATCATCGTCACCCACGAGATGGGCTTTGCCCACGAGGTCGCCGACCGGGTCATCTACATGGAAGGGGGCATCCTGGTAGAAGAAGGCCCACCGGACCAGATTTTCACCTGCCCCCGGGATCCTCGGACCTGCCAGTTCCTGGCCCGGATTATTGAGAGCGGGCGTCTGGTGTAGGGATAACTGCCCCTGCCGGTTCTGCGATGAATCCGCACATCCGAAAACTGCTCCAGCTCTCCGCCCACCCCGGTTCCCCACCCGTGTGGTTTCTCCCCCTCTGGGCAACGGTCTGCGGCGCGGTGGCGGCCGCTACCGACCCGCCCACCCGGACCGGCATCGCGCGGCTGATTCTGGCGCTGTTCCTGGTGGAACTGGGCTGGGGGGAACTGTGGCTGGCACTGACGGCGACCGACTGGGCCACTCCACTGGGCCGCTGGCAACGGTGGAAATATGAGCTCCCCCACCCTCCCGCCGGTGATGCCATTACCGGAGAGGGATATTTCTTCCCTGTCCTTCCCTATGCCCGCCCCGGCTCCCCGGCCGACCGTCTGGCCCGCTGGCTGGCCCAACTGACCTCCTGGGGGCAAATGGTTTTCCTTCCCCTGGTGGGTCCGGCTCTCGGGAGCGCGCTGGTGGGCCTCCTGCTCTCCCTGGCCCTCTCCGCCGTGCTGGGTCGGGATTTCCTCCTGCTCACGCTGGGCATCCTGGCATCCGCCCAACTGGTCACCCTGGCCTCCGGGGGGCGCGGGAGTGCCGGCCCTGGCGCGGGGCTGGCCTTCCGGGTGGCTCTGGGCTGGCTGGCCGGCCACCTGACCTTCGCCCCCCTGGCCCTCCCCTCGGCCGCCCTGGCCGGAGCGCTCTCCCTGGCCGCCTCCGGCGCAGAAGACTCCCCAGGGATGGCCCGCCGGGCCCTCTGGGTGGGTGGCTTCCTGGGCGCGATGCTCCTGCTGGTCGTGCTCCAGCGCCCGCTGGCCGTTCCGTTCATCGCTTTTCTGGCCCTGCCGCCGTTTCTGACCGATGCCGCCGGGGGCTCTCCCCGCTGGTTTCGGCGGTACGGGGTCTGGCTGGCGGCCGCGATGGGGCTGGCGGCGATGGCGGTCTGAGGCGTGAGGCGTGAAGAGTGAAACGTGAAACGTGAAACGTGAAGCGTGAAGCGTGAAGCGTGATGCGTGATGCTCTGGGTGTGGATTCTGCTGGGGGTTCTTCTGCTGGCGGCCGTTCTTTACTGGCAACTGGTGATCGCCGAGGGGTCGTATCTGGGCCCCCGGGTGGTGGCCCTCCTCTACGACTGGGCCGCATCCGCATACGAGCGGATCAAGGGATTTGACACCGAGACGGAGCAATGGTTCCTGGGCCTGCCGCTGGCGATGGCTCTGGAACGGATTCCCGACCCCTTTGTGCTGGACGTGGGCACCGGGACAGGGCGGTTGCCCCGCGCGCTCTGCTTCCAGCCCCACTTCCGGGGGCATGTGGTGGGGGTGGACCTCTCCCGCCGGATGCTGGCCCAGGCCGTCCCCCTGCTCCGCCCCTACGCCGACCGGGTATCCCTCATCTGGCAGGATGCCCGAAACCTCCCCTTCCCGGATAATACCTTTGACGCAGTGACCTCCCTGGAGATGCTGGAATTCACCCCCGACCCGCGCGCGGTGCTGGAGGAGATGGTGCGGGTGCTGCGGCCAGGGGGTGTGTTGCTGGTGACCAATCGGGTGGGACGGGATGCCCTGCTTCTGCCGGGCCGGGCCTTCCCCCGCCAGAAGTTCACCGCGATGCTGAGCGAACTGCCGTTGGAGAACATCCGGACCCAGTACTGGCAGGTGGATTACGACCTGGTCTGGGCGCGGAAGACGGGGCGGCCGGTGGGAGGCGGCGTCCGACCGCTGGCGGAAGTCCTCCGCTGCCCGGATTGCGGCCAGACGGGGATGGTGGAGACAGGACAGGCGTACCGGTGTCGCCGCTGCGGGCGGGTCTGTCCGGTGGCCCCGGACGGAGTGGTGGAGATGGTGAGGGGGTCAAGGTGACGGTCACCTCAAAGGTGACCGTCACCTGTCATGGCAGCAGCACCGGACGCAGTTCGGGGGTGTACCGGTCTATGATTTCCGGCGTGATGGCGTTGGCCCGGCAGATGTCCCGATACAGATAGGCCGACGGGCGGAAGGTCCGCTCGCCGGTCTCGGGGTCCAGTCCGATGAGCCCGAACCGCAACGTCCATCCCTCCGCCCACTCAAAATTATCCACCAGCGTCCAGTGGTAGTAGCCCATGATGGGGACGCACCCCTGCAGGACGCGCCAGAGGCGATGCAGGTGCAGGACGATGTACCGGGGACGCTGGTCATCGTCGGCGTCGGGAATGCCGTTCTCGGTGACGTAGATGGGCAGCCCCAGGTAGGAGAGCCGTTTCAGGGCGCGCGCCATGCCGTCCGGGTAGAACTCCCCATAGCCGCCGTCCAGTAGTTCCGCGTCCGGGGCGTGGAGGTTGCGGCCGAAGAGGGATTCGGGACGGCGGCGGTCAAAGGCCACCAGGTCGCGTGTGTAGTAGTTCAGGCCGATCCAGTCCAGGGTTCGGCGCAGCCGCCAGGCGAAACCGAACCCCAGCGGGAAGAGCCAGCGCCCCCGGGTTGGGGCGGCCAGGAAAGCTTCGTTGTACCCCCGGTCCTGCAGGCCCGCGACCCAGCGGTCCAGCGGGGAGCGCGGGTTGGCGGGGTCAAAGATGCGCAGGTTGTGGGCGAAGCCCACCCGGGCCTGCGGCTGGAGCGCATGGATGCGGCGATAGGCGACGGCGTGGGCCCGCATCAGATTCCGGCCCGCCCGCATCCCGGCGCGGAAGTCCTGCTTCCCCGGCGGGAAGACCCCGGCCAGATAGCCCATGTAGACCACGACGTTGGGCTCGTTGACCGTACACCAGAGGTTGCAGAACTCGCCCAACGCCTCCACCACCCGGGCGACGTAGCGCTCAAAGAAGAAGACGGCCCGGGGGTTCTCCCAGCCCCCCATTTCCGCCAGCCAGAGGGGGTTGGTGAAATGGTGCAGGGTCACCATAGGCTCCAGTCCCCGCTCCCGGAGGGCCCGGAGCATGGCCCGGTAGCGGTCCAGGGCGGCGTCGTCAAAATACCCCTCGCGCGGCTCTATCCGGGACCATTCCACCGAGAGCCGATGGGCATTTTGGCCCAGTTCAGCGGCCCGGTCAAAGTCCTCTTCGGCCCGCTCCCACCAGTTGCAGGCCCGTCCCGACCGGTGTCCCTCTTTGATCCGGCCCTCCTCTTGCTCCCAGGCCCACCAGTCGTTGTGGGTGTTGTTTCCCTCCACCTGATGGGCGGCGGTGGCGGTGCCCCAGCGGAAATCGTCCGGAAAGTGAAAGGTCGCCTCCGGCATCTATCCCTCCGGCCGCTACCCCTGCCCGACCTGCTGGCGGGCGAAGGCGCCGTATCGCTTATCGGTCTTCTGGATGTGGGTGTAGAGCCAGGAGAACAGGAAGGCGACCAGGTCCCGGACCGCCTTCCGGTCGCCGGCCCCGTGGCGCTCCATCGCGCCCTGATATTCCCGCCGGAACATCGCGTGGGTCTCCCGATGAGACGGCAGGTCGGGATACCCGATTTGTTCCATGAACGCTTCCTCGGCAGAGAAGTGGAAGACGGTGTACCGGTCCACTCCCTCAAAGAGGGCCTGAATGCCCTCATCCCGCTCCCCCCGCTCCACGGCGACGTAGAAGTCGTTAAGGAGGGCAATCAGTTGTTTGTGCTGCTCGTCCATTTCCGGAACGCCGGTGCTCAGGTCGTCGGTCCATTCAATTTTCATGGTCAGTCCTCCGGAGCAGTTTTCTATTCCAGATGGGCCGTGTCGTTCAGAGAGACCAGGCGGGGGCGGGTGATGTGAGGCGCCTGGGGGAGCGGTTCAAAGGTCACAACCGTCAGCGAGGCCGGGGAGATGGAAAGCCGCCGGAAGAGGTCTATGGGCAGGCCGATGTAGTGGGCCACGGCCAGCCGAATCGGGTCGGCGTGAGAGACGACGGCGACCGTCCGGCCCGGGTGGGCGGCCTGAATCTCATCCAGCGCGGCCAGGACCCGAATCTGCACCTCCCAAGAATTTTCCCCACCAGGAAACGGGACCCGAGAAGGGTAGATACGAAGAGGAAACCAGTACGGGTCTTCCCGAAGACGGTCCGTGGGCTGGCCGCTCCACCGGCCGCAATCCACCTCGTGCAGGCCAGGGTGAATGTGGACTTCCAGGCCATGCCGGTCGGCAATGAACCGGGCCGTCTCCTGGGCCCGCTCCATCGGGCTGGAGTAGACGGCCGCCAGGTCGGTGCGGGACAGACGCTCCGCCAGCGCCTCCGCCTCTGCCCGGCCCTGCTCGTTCAGATGGACGCCGGGCATCCGCCCACCTATCCGGTTTTCCTTCAACAGGTCGTTAGAGGCATGCCGAATCAGCAACAATGTGGTGGTCATGCCCCCTCCTGGAACGCGGGCTCGTAGGCGGTGATGGCGGCCCGCCAATGGTCGGGGATGGGGACCGAGCGTCCGGCGGCGTAGTCGTAGCAGACCTGGACGGTACGGCTGGTGGCGACCAGCCGCCCGTCGCCCCCCTCCATCCGGTACTCAAAGACGAAACTGGAGTTGCGCATCTCGCTCACCCGCACCCAGACCGTCACTCGTTCGCCCAGGGAGAGGGGAGAGTGGTAGGTACAGGCGGCCTCCGCCAGGATGATGCCCACGTCCCGCAGGTCCCGGAACGCCAGGCCCAGTTCCTGCAGGTACTTCATCCGGGCGTATTCCAGATAGGTGAAGTAGACGGCGTTGTTGACGTGGCCCAGCGCGTCCAGGTCGCGCCAGGTCACTTCCAGTGTGGTGGAGAAGCGGAACAGTGGGTCGGGCATACTCAACTCCTCAGGGGATGATGTGGAATTTGACATCGTCGGTGTCCAAATCTAACGTACAAATAGAGGGGGTCTCCCACCGCACACCTCCCAGCGCGCCCGGGTTGATGACCCGGACCCGCCCCCGCCGCTGGTCCCGGCGCCGGTGGGTGTGGCCGTGAACCACGTAGGCGTACATACCCGAGGCAATCAGATGACACAGAGTATCGCGGTCGTCGCCGTGGAGCAGGGCGATGGAACGGCCATTCAGGACCAGGGTATGCAAAACGGCGAGCCGCCCGCCCTGCAGAGCGGCCACGGCCTCTCTCAGGGCCGGGATGCGCTCCTGATTCCCCTGGGCAAAGTAGACGGTGAACCCATCCAGAGCCTCCACGACGGCGGGCCCGCAGACGTCGCCGCAGTGCAGGAGCGTGGTGATGCCCTCGGCGGCGAAGAGATCGCGAGCTTTCCAGACAGCCTCCAGATTATCGTGGGTATCGGATAAGATGCCGATTTTCATGACCAGACCACCGGGAACAGATCGCCAGCATACTCTTGAGGACGGCCTGTATTATACCATCCCCTTTCCGTCGCGCCAGCCCTGAAGGCCGTGCAGCCATCGGAGATATACACCCTCTGATCGCCGGATTATTTTCACAATCTAAAAACCACCAAGGGCACAAAGAACACCAAGGATATTCAGATGATTCCCTTTTTTAGCACTCCTCATGGCCTTCGTGTCCTGGGTAGCAAGCTTTTCAGACCAGCTCTAACTGTCATTGCGGGCCGCGGCAGGTGGCGAAGCCATCACCGGACCTGCGGGTCATTGCGAGCCGAAGGGCGAAGGGCCACGCCGAAGGCCACGGCCCGAGCCCTCGGCCCCGAAGGGCCTCGGCCCGAGGGGGCTTC
>JACIWQ010000149.1 GCA_014360895.1 Thermoflexales bacterium
TCCCTAACCGGAAGCGCTCACAGGGAGAATCGCCGTGCTCCCTCCCGGCCCGCTCCCTGCGACCCATCGGCGCTCCCTTCCTCCCGCCGCGCTTTCCGGCCCGCACCGGTTGGCTGTCCGCGCTCCCTGCCGGAGCACATCAGGAACATAGGCCGCGCTCCCTTCCAGCCACTCCGCTCCCTTCCCGCCCGCCACGGCCGGAGAGACCGCCCTCCCGTTGCCCGCTACCGCTTTCCGGCGCGGCCCGCTCCGGCTTCCCCGCCGGGGAGACCGGCGGCCTGGATTGAAACGCTCCCACCTGCCCTTTCTACCGACGTCCTGCGGCCTGCCCGCGCTCCCTTTCGGCCCGCCCACCCTTCCGACCGGCCCGCGAATGGCCGAAGAGAATTTCTGCCGCCCTCTGGCGGCCCAACGGCATGCGTTTCAGCCGCAGCGCGGAGCGGCGTCGGCAAAAAACGCATGTTGGGCGGCATATTTTACTGTGACCTACTCAATTCTTTCAGAATATCCATCACTTGCCATCTGCTTTCCCATGGAACGAACAGATGATCGTGATAGTAAGCAGAAACTGGGTTAACGCTGATGCCTGCTTTTGCAAGCCTGCTGGTAATAACAGCAAGGAAACCAACCGCAGACAATGACGAGTGTACTTGCAGGGTTATACAAGCCCAAGTCATATCAAAGGGGAATCCATTATCGCTGGCTTGTTGTTGTGTTACGATGATAGTAACACCTTCCTGCTCGCGAAATGTACCAAGCGGCTCAAACGGCAACTTGTCGTAAATATCTCGACTTACCGAACAGAAAACATAGGGTAACTCGTGCAAGACGGGTTGCATTGCTGCAAGTAAGGTCTTGAGATCGGTTTCGCCATTCATGTGCAGCGATCAGAATGTCCGATGCATCGTGACACAGTGCCGCCCAACGAGTAGCGCTTGAGCGGCGGCGCGGAGCAAGCGAAGCGCAGCGGAGCGCCGTCCGCTCCAAGCGCAGGTTGGGCCGCCCCGCGGCCCGACCCGCCGTGACGCCTGCTCCAGCGTTGCCCTCCCTGCCAGCCACCGACTGCCCTTTCCGCAGGCCTCGCAGGGAGAGCCACTTCTCCCTATCTCCGCCCCCGGTTTTCATCCCGCGCCGGCTCCGCCGCTCCCACGCTCCCGACCGAGGCGCGACAGGAAAACCGGCCTTCCTGCCTAATGCTCCCACTGCCTGCG
Source organism: Thermoflexales bacterium (assembly GCA_014360895.1). Taxonomy (GTDB): domain Bacteria; phylum Chloroflexota; class Anaerolineae; order B4-G1; family DUEL01; genus SpSt-77. The sequence continues at coordinate 1,212 of JACIWQ010000149.1, forward strand.
GCCTACCACCGCTCCCTTCTCCCCACCGCCCTCTCCACCGCGCGCCGGTTGCCACCTGCGCCCCCTATCGGAGCGCTTCAGGAGCACCGGATGCGCTCCCTTCCAGCCACCCCGCTCCCTTCCCGCCCGCCACAGCCGGAGAGACCGCCCTCCCTTTGCCCGCCGCCGCTTTCCGGCGCGGCCCGCTCCGGCTTCCCCGCCGGGGAGACCGGCGGCCTCGGGGTGATGTTCCCACCCGCCCTTTCCACCGACTCCCTGCGGCCTGCCCGCGCTCCCTTTCGGCCCGCCCACCCTTCCGACCGGCCTGCGAATGGCCGAAGGGAATTCTGCCGCCCTCTGGCGGCCCAACATGGGATTAGGCTGACGGTTTCAGCATAATGGCTTATATCTGGCAACCGTCCACCTAAACAGCAAGAATTTGACATTTGCCGCAATCGCGCCAAAATTATGACATCATCCACCTAAACCGCAAAATTCGGGCAATCCCACCACCCCCTTTCAAAGGAGTTCAACTATGGCGAAGAAACTCCTGGACCAACTGCGCGAAGTCCTCCGCCTCAAACACTACTCCTACCGCACCGAGGAGAGTTACGTCCACTGGGTCCGCCGCTTCATCCTCTTCCACAACAAGCGCCACCCCGCCGATATGGGCGCCCCCGAAATCCAGGCCTTTCTCGCCCACCTCGCCACCGAGGGCAATGTCTCCGCCTCTACCCAGAACCAGGCCCTCTCCGCCCTCCTCTTCCTCTACCGCGAAGTCCTCCACAAAGAGATTGACCCTGTCCTCCTCCCCACGGCCAAACGGCCCCACCGGCTCCCCACTGTCCTCACCCGGGACGAGGTCCGCCGTCTCCTGGACCACCTGGACGGCGTCTACAAACTGATGGCCCAACTCCTCTACGGCTCAGGCCTCCGCCTGATGGAGTGCGTCCGCCTCCGGGTCCAGGACATTGACTTTGAGTACCGCACCATCACCGTCCGGGACGGTAAGGGCGAGAAGGACCGCATCGTCCCCCTGCCGGAGACGGTCATCCCCGAACTGCGCCGCCAGATAGAGCGGGTCCGCCTGCTCCACGAAGCAGACCTGGCCGCCGGTTTCGGCGAGGTCTACCTGCCCGACGCGCTGGAGCGGAAGTATCCCAACGCGGCCCGGGAGTTCATCTGGCAGTACCTGTTTCCGGCCCCCCGGCGTTCCGTGGACCCCCGCAGTGGGAAAGAGCGCCGTCATCACATAGACCCTTCTGGCCTGCAACGGGCGGTCAAACAGGCCGCGCAGAGGGCGGGCATCCAGAAGCGAGTAACCCCGCACACCCTGCGGCACTCCTTCGCCACCCACCACGCTTCGCTCGTGGCAGGCCACCTCCTGCAAGCCGGATACGACATCCGCACCGTCCAGGAACTGCTGGGGCACAAGGACGTGCGGACGACGATGATCTACACCCACGCCTGCACTGAGCGAAGCGAACGTGTCCTGCAGCGGGGTGGCCTGGCGGTCCGTTCTCCGTTGGATATGTAACGGGTGGGAAGCGACGGGTGGACTTCCTCCGGGGAGGACAGGCGGGCTGGCAGAAGGCGAGAGGAGGCCCGGGTGGGACGGGAAGAGAGCGAAGGGGGTACGGGAAAGCCCGGAATCCTTCGGGCCGGTGGAGTCCATCGTCGCTCCTTTCCGGGATGAGAAGAGGCTAGTAGAAAACAAAAGCGGCCCCCGCCGGATTTGACGGGAGCCGCCTTTTGTGGTACACTGTGGGCGACCTCCGCGCCGCCCCTTCCGGCGTGGAGATCCGCCCTCGGGCGGTGCCGTGTTCACCGCCGAGGGCATTTTGTTTTGATGGGACTACCACGTACAGATTATACCCCAGACGCCCGAGTTGTCAAGTTTCAGCGGCGGCAAACACTCCTTTCCCTGCCCCTCTGCTTCTCCTGATCCCTTGCACCCCTGCACCATTTGACACTTCCGGCAATGTGTGGTAAAATTGCCGTAAAAGAATGCCGTATAACCATCATTTAGCGGCAATAGTTGGCCAATTCTGGCCTGCGAAGCCCTCTGTAACGGGGGTGAAATACGCCGCTAAAAATCCGGAGGCGCTGCAATGGGATGGAACGAAGCCGTGGAGAACTATCTCCGCACCCTGCGGACCGCCACTGCCAGCCAGTACCGCATCGCCCTGGAGGACTTTCACGGCTGGTATATCCACACTTACGGCGAGGAACCCGACCCGGCGCTTCTGACCGACGAGGAGGTCCGGGAGTACGTGGCCCACCTTTCTGGCACGCGCAACCTCAAGGCGGCCACCGTTAACCTGCGACTGGCGGCGCTGAAAGGGCTGGCGCGCTTCTGTGGGCGAAGGCTCTCGGCGCGGGGGATGCGGAAGGTGGAGCAGCCGGTGGAGCCGCTCGGCGGGCGGGAGTTGGGCAGGCTGGTGGCGGCGGTGGAGAGCCACGACTGGGGAGCGGAGTGGATGAAGCGGCGCAATCTGGCGATCCTCGCGCTGCTGGCCCGCGCCGGGCTGCGGGTGGGGGAGGTGGTGAGCCTGAACGTGGAGGACGTGGAACTGAACGACCGCTCTGGATGGGTACTGGTCCGGCGGGGGAAGGGGCTCAAGGAGCGGCGGGTGCCGCTTTCTGCGGAGGCGCGGCAGGCGCTGCGGGCGTACCTGGAGGTGCGGCCGCAGCGGCCGGGGCGGCTCTTCTTCTCCCGCACGTTCCATCCGCTGACGGGGCGGGACGTGCAGCGGGTGGTGGCGGAGGCGGCGCGGCGGGCGGGGATTGGGCGGCGGGTGACGCCGCACACGCTGCGGCACACGTTTGCGACGCGGTTTCTGCGGTCTGGGGGCGACCTGGCAACGTTGCAGGCGATATTGGGCCACACCAATCTGTCCACGACGGCCCGGTATCTGCATCCGGATACGGGGAGGATGCAGGAGATGGTGGAGGAGTTGTAGCAGAAAGGGGGGAGCAGGAAGTAGGAAGGGAGAAGGGGGAAGCAGGGAGCGGAGGGGCGGAGGAGCGGAGGAGCGGAGGTGCGGGGGAGCAGAGGGGCAGGGGGCGGAGGGGCGGGGGCGCGGGGGAGACAGAGGGGTTACCAGTTGACAACTCGCTCTTTTTGGATATACTCGTAGATGCAGTTTGTTGTACCCTGTAGCCTTGTGCTTGGCGGCTTGCGACCTGCACTATGCGACCCACAACCGTTTTCCACGCCTGCCAGCCCCGTCTGGAAGTCCTGCAGGGAGACCTGCGGGAGGAACTCTTCGCCGCTCGCCTGCGCGACGTCGTGGAGGGGAGAGCGGACCCTGTCTATCAAGACCCCCGTCGCTTCTTTGAGAACACATACCCCACCGATGGACTGAGAGCGTTACTGGATGAGGCGCTGGGTCGGCTGAACGGGGCCCGCCCGGCCCGCAACGCTGTCATCCGCCTGGAAACGGCCTTCGGTGGCGGCAAGACCCACAACCTCATTGCCCTCTACCACGCCGCACGCGGTTATGCCCCTGGGCCTGCCTTCGTGGATACCGCTCTCATTCCATCCCCGGACACCGTCCGCGTCGTTGGCATTGTCGGTTCGGACCTGGGGCCGGAGGGGCTTCCTCACCCGGACCTGATCACATACACCCTCTGGGGCGAACTGGCCTACCAGTTGGGCGGCCCGGCGGCCTATGCGCTCGTCGCCGAAAGCGACCGCAACCGCTCCGCGCCGGGGACCGGGATGCTGGAGGCTCTCATCGGCGACACGCCGACACTCATCCTGCTGGACGAGATAGCCCGACACCTGCGAGGGGCCCGGGCCGTTCCCACTGCCACCGGCCGCTCCAATCTGGCGGAGCAGACCGTTGCCTTCCTGATGTCCCTGCTGGAGTTTGCCGTCAGCCGGGAGCGGGTTGTCGTTGTCCTGACCCTCTCCGACCCGGCCGACGCGTTCGGAGCGGAGAGCGAGGACCTGCGGCGGGAACTGAACGAGGCCCGGCGGGTCTCCGCCCGCCAGGAGCGGGTCATCACCCCCACAGGGGAACTGGAGATTCCGGCGATTGTCACCCACCGGCTCTTTGCGGCGATAGACCGGGAGGCCGCGCGGGCAGTGGCCCAGGTCTATGCCGAGACCTACCGACGCCTGGCCGAGCAGGACGTAAATCTGCCCCAGCGGGCCCTGCGGGCCGACTATGCCGAGGAGATTGTCGCCGACTATCCTTTCCATCCCGAACTGCTGAATACCCTCACCCGCAAGACAGCAACGATTCCCAACTTTCAGAAGACCCGGGGGGCATTGCGGCTGCTGGCGCTGGTGGTTCGGCGGCTGTGGGCGACCCAGCCACCCGACACGTTCCTCATCCACCCGTTCCACGTGGACCTGGAGGTGGAGGAGATTATCAATGACCTGACCAGCCGTCTGGACCGACCAGCCTTCCGGCAAGTGGTGGAGGCGGACATCGTCAGTCCAAAGGTGGGGGCACCTGCTCATGCCCAGGTTCTGGATGGGGAGTGGGTGCGGGCGGGCCGTCCACCGTACACCCGGCGGGTGGCGACAACGGTCTTCCTGCACAGCCTGACGCTGGGAGTGGCTTCAGGGGTGGACCCGGCAGACCTACTTTTGGGGGTAGTGACGCCAGGGGATGATCCGGCGCTGATCGGGCGGGCCGCTGAACGGCTCTACGACCACGGCTGGTTCTTTGATTGGGACGGCCGCCGCTACCGATTCCGGACGGAGCCCTCGTTGAACAAGATTGTCGCTGACGAGATGGGGATGGTGGGCCGGACGAAGGCCAAAGAGGAACTGGACCGGCGGATTCGTCAGATCTGGCGGACGGGGACCTTCAAGGTAGAGCACTTTCCGCAGGAGGCGGGGGAGGTGGACGACGATGCCGGTCCGCCGAAATTGTGCGTCCTGCACTACGATGCGGCGACGGCGACAGCGGCGGATCCGGCCCCGCCGGACCTGGCGCTCAAGATTGCTGAGTACGCTGGGACACAACAGACCTACCGCCGGTTCCGCAACAACGTGCTGTTCTTGGTGGCCGATGAGGAGCGGGTAGGGGAGATGGTAGAGGTGGCTCGGCGGTATCTGGCGATCGCCCGGATTCTGAGCGACCCGGAGCGGCTGGGAGAGTTCACGGAGGAGCAGCGGAAGAAACTGAAGAAGATGCATGAGGCGACGGAACTAGACCTGCGGGTGGCAGTCACGCGGGCCTACCGCCATCTCTACTACCCCAGTGCCGATGCGCCGCAGAAACATGCCAACCTGGCCCACGAGATGCTCCCGGCGCAGGAGCAGGGAGAGGTCAACGTGGACCAGACGCTGGTGATATTGCGGGCGCTGCGGGCTCAGCAGAAGGTTCTGACGGGGGATGACCAGCCGCTGGCAGCGGCCTACGTCCGCGCTCGGGCCTGGGATACAGACCAGGTGGCAATAACGACGGAAGAGTTGCGACAAGCCTTCGCGCGACGGCTGCGGCTACCGATTCTGCTGGACCTGAACCAGTTGAAGCGGACGATCCAGAACGGCATTCAAAATCGCCAGTGGGTCTACTACGATGCGGCGGCAGGCGTGGGGTATGACCACGACTCGCCGCCGCCGGCCGTCCGAATCGGCGACGATGCCTACCTGTATCTTCCGGAGGAGGCGGCGCGGCTGCGGCTGCCAATTCGGGGAAAAGAAGTTAAGGAAACGCCGAGTCCGGAACCGGCCTGTCCCCTCTGTGGGCGGCCGCGCAGCCAATGCGTTTGTGGAGAGGAAATCCAGATAGCACTGCCCCCGGAGCCGCTGCGGGGAGAAGGGGTGCCACAGCAGGCTTTCCAGCAGTTGTTGGACCGTTGTGCCGACCGGGGAGTGACCCGGCTGGCGGTGCTGCGCATTACATTGAGAGGGGATGGGCCCGTCGGGGCGCGGAACCTCCGGACATTGGGGTTGGTCATTCCCCAGATGGGTAAGGGGGAATTTCGGATAGACCAAAAGTATAATGCGGAGTTCGGCGGCGGACAGTATGTCTCCAGCCAGGTGTT
>JACIWQ010000015.1 GCA_014360895.1 Thermoflexales bacterium
GACTTTAGTCGGCGCGATGCGGCGGCCCGCCCTTTCGGGCGGGCCGCCGCACCGTTTTCTCACCCCCGCGATGAGGGGAGCCGACTACTGTCCCTTGAGGACCAACGGCAGGAACACGCGCTGATTCAGGTAGAGGAACTGCAGGCGGCCCTCAATGGTCGGCGAGATGATGCCCTGGGCCTGGATGTAGTTGATGACCGCGTCCCGCACATAGTACTGTGTGTCGTACACAATCTGGTCCAGCGGCCATATCGTCTGCCCTCCATCGCTAAAGTTGCAGGAGCCGGCAGCCAGGTAGTTGACGGTGGAGACAGTGTAGTAGGTGGTGGCATCCAGGAAGTCCACCTCGTGGCCATTGATAGTCAGAGAGGCCACGTTGTTGCCGTTGGGCAGGAGCGGATAGGTATCCCGGTAGGTAATCTGGCCGCCGCTGCTGATGTCCAGCATGCAGGTGGTATAGTACGAATAACCGCCCGCGTTCGGCACGTACTTGTAGTAGTAATAGTTGCGGTAGGCGCGCTCCAGAATCCGCTTCAGTTGCGGGCCGTTCATCCGCATGACCACCAGCGAGTTCTCATAGGGCATCAGTGTGAACATATTGCTCACCGTCAGCGTGACCGGGTTAGTAGTCGTCGCGGTGGCCGCGACCTTTTGGTTGGTCATCGCACCGGAGAGGTGGAAGTCCACGTTGATTCCGTGCTGCGCCAGTTCCCATACCGAGGCATCCGCCTGCAGGTTGGCTGCGTTGGTCTCCTGCGTATAGGCCGGCAGCGCGTCCAGCGGAACCGTGGTCTGCCCGATAGCCCGGTTGGTGTAGTCGTTCAGGGCACTCACATACGGGTCCACAATGCCCTTGATGCGACTATCCTCCAGCGTCGTAGTGTCCACCGCGATGTACCGCCCAGCGCGGGAGACAACCCGGTAGCCACCAGTGCCATCGGGGAGCAAGCCCAACACCACCTCGCCCAGATAGGTGTTGTACCGGTAGGCCTGGTTGACAATGACCGGCGTGTTGTCCGGACCGGCGATGATAGCCGGCAGGTACTTGTAGTCGCCGGAGTACAGAGTTTGTTTAGAGGGGTCGGTGTGGCTATGGCCGCCGATGACGGCGTCCAGGCCGGGGGCCTGCGCGGCCAGAACCGTATCCACCCGGTCGTCCACCTCCACGCTCCCCGAAATGGTGGTGAAGCCGATGTGGGTCAGCGCCACCACTGCGTCGTAGCGGGATTTCAGCCACGGCGCCCACTTCTGGGCCTCGGTGATGGGGTCGGTGAAGGTCAGGCCGACGATATTGCTAGGCAATTCGTAGCGCGGCACCCGGTGGTTCCCGATGCCCAGGATGGCGACGTCAACGGTATTGACGCCCTGCACACCCGGACCGGCGACGGGCAACCGAACCACGGTGTAGGGCTCCACCGGCACCTTATCCAGACCATACCGACCGTCGTCGTAGACGTTGGCCTGGAGGATGGGGAAGTCCGCCTGCCGCAGGACGCTGGTGAAGACATCGTTGCCGAAGTTGAACTCGTGGTTGCCCAGTGTCATCGCCGTGTAACTCATCGCGTTCATCACGGCGATCATCGGGTGGACAGTCATCGTGACCGGCAGCGGCGTCCCGTCGGCAGCATATCCCTTCGGGGCCGTCTTGAAGTAGTACATCATGGCATCGCCCTGAATCTGGTCGCCCGCGTTGAGCAGGATGGTCCGGGTGGGGTTGTGTGCCCGCTCTTGATTGATCAGGGTCGCCAACTGGGTATAGCCCGGATAAGTGGTCTTGTTCAGCCGCCCATGGGAGTCGTTATGGTGCAGGATGGTGATGGGGATGACCGGGCCGCCTGCCGCGGTCCCCAGGCGGGTAATACGGCCATCCAGCGTGCCGTTGTAGGGGTTGCTGATGGTGTAGACGCTGGAGACCCACCGTTCCACCCCGTCCAGCATATCGCCCCAGTAACTGAGATTGGTCATATACTTGAAGGCGAGGAAACCGTCCTGCCCAGCGGGGGCCAGGAACTCGTTGGTCGCTACCCGGTAAGTGCGGGTCAGAACCAGAGGCTCCCACTGGCTCGTAGAACGGTTGTAGACGGTGGCCGTAATCGCGCCCCACGCCCAGGGCTGCGGGCCGGGGAGGGTATCGGTGTAGTTGTAGAAGGAGTAGCGGATGCCGGAGACCTGGATGGCGCCCTTGAAGAGCGAGGCACTCTGGTTCAGGAGTTCCATAATCTGCGCCCCGGTCATATTCCCGACGACGGTCTGGTTGCCGAAGGGCAGGACGTTGAAGAGCATCCCGTGGGTGATGGTGTACGGCGTGACGCCCCCGGTCAGAATGTCCGCCCGCAGGCCACCAGGGTTGTTGAAGACCATATCCACGTCGTTATCCGGCGTCCCGTCGGTGTTCAGGTCGTTGTAGATGGCGTCGTTGATGAAGGCGCCCATCAAGGAATCGCCGTTATAGTTGCGGACGATGTCCACATTGGTGTAGCCGATCACCCGGTTGATTTCGCTTTGGTACCAAGGGTCATTGGCCCAGTTAGCAATGGTGTTGCTGATCGTCTCGTCTGGCGTAATGGTCGTGGTAACGGTGATGCCCTGCCAACCGACAACGGTGAAGGTCGTGTAGGTTGTCGGGTTAATGGCCAGGTCGGCCCGTCCCACCTTGCGCCCGTTGTACCAGGCCTGCACGACGTAGGTATTGCTGATCACTGTGGGGGCAACGAGATTCGTGTGAGTGTGCCCACCGATGATGAGCGACACCGGCTTGCCGGCCTCCACCAACCGCCGGGCCAGGGTCTGGTCCCCGTAGACGGGGAAGCCGTACCCGTAGCCGCCGTCGGTGTAGCCGAGATGGCTGAGCACAACGATGGTGTTCGCGCCAGCCGCCTTCACCTCGTCGTAGTAGTGGATGATGGACTCGGCCGCGTCCTTAAAGCACAGCCCTTGGGTGGCCCAGGCCACGGTGATGTACGGGGTCTCCTGGGAGGTTACGCCGATAATGCCCAGGATGGCCTGGTTGGGCGCAGTCCCGACAGTCATCGTGATCCAGGGCTTTACAAAGGAGGGGTGGGTCCATCCGGCGGTGGCGCAGGAACCGGTGTCGTTAACTACCAAGTTGGCAGCGACGAAGGGGAAGTCGGCCTCCTGGGTGCGGCTGATGAGCACCGTCTGCCCCCAGTCAAACTCGTGGTTGCCCAGCGTCGCGGCGTTGTAGCCCGCGAGGTTGTAGACGTCAATGGTAGACTCTCCCCGGAACAGGTTGGAGAGCAGACTGCCCTGCATGATGTCGCCCGCGTCCACCAGGACGACATTCTCCGCCCCGACCTCCGAACGGACCTGGTTGATCACATAAGCCACCCGCGCCATGCCGGGGTTGGAGCCGGAGAGCTCCAACTGGCCGTGGAAGTCGTTAGTGTGGAGGATGGTGATGGTCACGACGTCGCTGGATTGGAGGACCGGCGCCGGGGATGCTGCCGGACGGGGGTTCGGGAGCGCAATCACGGGTATGGCGGAGGAGGGCTGGGGTGCGGGAGCGGGAACTCGCGCGGAGATAGGAGAAGCAAGCACCCAACTCAGAACGATGACCAGAGAGAATACTTTAGAGACCGAGCGAAGCATAATTCTCCTTTCGGATGTCAATGGAGGAACACTACAGGGGATACGCAACGCATACGTAGGGATGGTCGGGCTATCTGGATCCGCATCACCTCCTTCGCTACAAGACTACGGAGAATATCGGAGTAACGGTCAGAGCCTCCCGTTATGACTGGGGCAAGGATGAGCAAGGGGCTGTCGCGCTGCCGGAAAGGGGGTAGTAGCCCGCCCTGTTCCTCAGAACCTGATTTCAGTATAGCCGCTTCTTTCCGTTTTGTCAAGATGCGCCGATGCGGGAATTCCTCTGCCGCTCCCTACTGGAGGACCAAACTTTGCACCGGCCTGAAGGGCCGCCGCAGTGGTTCTACGGCATCTCTCCCCTGAGGAAACACAAAATCCCGTCCACAATCCCCTGGGCAATCAGGTCCTGGTAGAGGTCTATCATCGCGGCCTGAAGCAGTTCACCGGCATAGAGCGCGCCCGATTTCACCTCGCAGTGGCCCAGCGCAATCATATTGGTCTGGCTATCCGCGCATTTGTACGATTGGAGGTGTATCGCCTGCGGACCGGTGTGACCTGGTTTGAAACCGACGGCACGTTTCTGACGGCGGGCCGCCGCAGCCGCTGGCCTCTTAGCCCTACTGGCTGCCCGGCGCGACGACCTCCGGCACCGCCCCACCCTTCACCGCGCGGGTACGCCCCAGCGGGTATTTGTACATGCACCAGGCGATGATGAGGCAGGCGATGATGGGAGTGATGCCGATGAGGAAGCGGATTCCCCAAACCGCGCTGGCGGGCTGGACGTCGCTTCCGGCGATGTACCCGGCGGCGGACATCACCGAGGCAAAGAGCACCCCCTGCGCCGAGAAGGCCAGTTTGATGATGCCCGCGTTCATCCCGAAGAAGATGCCTTCCCGGCGGTAGCCGTGCCGGACCGCGTCGTCGTCCACAATCTCCGAGAGGACGGGAAACGGCATAATCATAGACCCCGCCAGCCCCGGCGCGGCCAGCACGGTCCCCAGCAGGCCCGTGCAGAAATCCCGGGCGAAGGTCATCAGCAGGAAGCCGGGGACGAAGACGAAACTGGCCAGAATCCAGGCCCTCCGATAACCCAGGCGGGGGACGATGGGCCGCCAGAGCAGGATGGAGGGCGCCGTCAGCAGGATGGGCACCCCCAGCAGGATGGCCTCCACGTCCCCCGGATTCATCCGCATCCCGAAGACCTCCGTCGGGCCCAGGATGCCCAGGGCGTACTTGCGCCAGAAGGGGAGCGTCGCGGCTAGGGCCAGCCAGATGTACTCCTTCGCCATATTCGCCCCCAGAAACCACCGGAAGGGACGGCTGGAGAGGACAATTTTCAGCGACTGGAGCAGCCCGACCGAGGTCTCCTCCTCCAACGGCCGCTCCCGGATGCCGATGGCGGCGATCAGATACCCGGCGGCGACCAGCGCGCCCATAATGGCCCCCATCCAGACGTACCCCACCGTGTCGGCCAGGATGGGCGCCAGGATGAAGGAGAGCAGCAGCGCGATGACCGCCAGCACCTCCCGCGCCGCGGAGAGGTTGACCCGGTCCCGTATCGTCGTCGCGATTTCCGGGAAGAGGGAGGTGTAGGCGATCCAGGTGAGGCTGTAGAGGCCGTCAAAGATGAAGAGGATGATGAAAAAGTACGCGGCCAGAACGGTGGGGCTGTGCCCGGGCGGGGTCCAGAGGAAAAAGAACGAGAGGCCCAGGGGGATGGCCCCGAAGAGGACGTAGGGGACGCGCCGGCCCATCCGGCTGCGGGTCCGGTCCGAAATCTGGCCCATCAGCGGGTCGTTGATCGCGTTCCAGAACCCGTAGACCGTCCAGATGATGCCCGCCACCGCCGCATTCAATCCCAGGATGTCCACGTAGTAGAACTGGATGCGGTTGCCGAAGACCTGGTAGGCGATGGTGTTGGCGAAGTTGCCCATAGAGTAGCGGACGTAAAAGAGCGTGCGGCGAATTCCGTTCATTATTCTCCTCTCCCTGGCTGAGGTTCGGAAAACGGGGATCACCGGTTGCCCCCCAGTGCTTCTTCAATCTCCTCCCGGAGCCCCGGGTCGGTATTCAGGTCCAGGGCCCGGGTGAACTCCGCGCGCGCCGCTTCCCGCCGGCCCCGCAGCGCGTAGAGTCGCCCCAGGTCGTAGTGGGCCACCGCCAGGTCCGGCGCCAACTCCAGGGTCCTGCACAGCGCCTCCTCTGCTCCGGCGTAGTCCTCAGCGAAAAGAAGCGCCTGGCCCAGCAGAGCGTGGGCCGAAGCTGCATCGGGCGCCAGGCGGACCAGGGCGCGGGCCGCCGTCACGCCGCGCGCATCGCCGGGGAAACGGTCCAGGTAGAACCGCGCGACGGCTTCCCAGATATGCGGGTCTTCCGGCGCCAGACGAGTCGCCTCCGCCAGCCAGATGTCGGCGACGGCGTACTGCCCCAGGTCGGCGTAGAGCAGACCCAGGTAGAGCGCGAAGGCCGGGTTCTGCGGGTCCCGATCGTAGGCGGCTTCCAGGTGCGGGCGGGCCGCGTCGGGGTCGCCCCGGTTCAGGAAATGGAGGCCCAGGAGGGAGCGGGCCAGCGGTGAATCCGGCGCCAGTCGGACGGCGGTCTCCAGTTGGACGCGCGCGCCTTCCAGACGGCCCATCTCCTCCAGCGCGTGCCCCAGCAGCGCGCGGGCATCGGCGAAGTTCGGATTCATGGCCACCGCCCGCCGCAGCGCCAAGACGGCCAGGGCCGGCTCGCCGTGGGCCAGTGCGGCCTGTCCCAGGCGGGCCAGCCGGGCGACCTCATCTTTCTCCTCCAGTGCGGTCAGCCCCGCACGGGCGAAAGGAGTGGCGGCGGCCTGGAGATGGGGCCGGGCGGCCTCGGGATCGGTAAGGGCCAGCAGAAAGCCCAGGCATTCCCGGGCCTGCACGTCGGCGGGATCGCGCTCCACCAGGGCCTGGCATGCATCCCGCGCCTCCTCCTCCCGCTCCCGTTGCAGGTACCCGCGCACCAGCAGGTGCCAGGTGGCCGGGTCGTCCCGCAGGGCCAGCGCCTGCTCCCCTTCTGCCACCGCCCGTTCCCAATCCCCCTGCGCGGCGTAGAAGGCCGCCCGCAGGGACGCCACCTCCCCCAGGTCGGCCCCTCGCTCCCCGGCCCGGGCCAGCGCGTCCAGCCCTTCCTGAGGACGGTTCCAGTCCCGGTACAGTCGGGCCAGCCGCAGGTAGGGGGTCGGGTCATCCGGGCGGAGGCTGGCCGCCTGCCGGTACGCGGCCTCCGCCGCCGTCCGTTCCCGGCCCTCCGCGTGGGCATCCCCCAGGGCCAGAAGGGCCGGGAACGGGTCGCGGGTCGCGGCGGGACTGGTCACAGAGAGGGGCGTCGGCGACGGCCCACAGGCCGCCAGGAGCGCCAGCAGGAGCAGACCCACCCCGAAGACCGCCGGTTTCACGGATTTCACAGATGTATCGGACGCGGACCGGCGCGGATGAACGGTGATCAATCAGGGGGGCCTCAACCCGCGCCGGCCCGCGCCCCATTCAGAGCTGCTCCACCTGCTCTTCTACCCGGATTCCCCGCTCTTCCAGTTCCGCCAGCACCGGTCGGTAGATTTCGGGCAGAACGGGGATATGGACCCCCGTCAACGGGATGACGCCCTGCAGGATCAGCCGGGTGGCAATGGCGGCGGGGAGCCCCACCGTCCGCGCCATGGCCGTATCGCCGTGGGGGATGCCGAAATCCACGAGCCAGGAGCGAATCCGCTCCCGCCGGTCCGGGTACTCGGCCAGAAAGTCGTGGAGCAGCACCACCATATCCCGCTCGCCGGGGGCGTACTGCAGTTTCTCCTGCATGCGGACGGCCAGGACATCCAGAATCGTCCGCTGAGGCGGGAGGGGGTCATCGCTCAGGAGCCCCAGCCACTCAAAGCGGTCCAGAACGGGGGAGTCTTCGGGTAGGTTCAGGTGGACGGCCAGGTCCCGGCGCAGGTCGGACGTCTGGGGACGGCCGATCAGATGGGCCAGCAACTGCCGGTAGGTCATCCCGGCCAGGTCGTCCCGCTCCGTCAGGTCCAGGAGCCCCAGTTCCACAAACTTCTGCCAGGTCTCACACCAGCCGGGGTAGCGGAGCGTCCCCCGGTACATCGTGCGGGCCTCCGGGATGCCGTAGAGTTGGATATAGGGGAGGGAATCCCGGTTGGGGTACGCTTCTAGGATGCCCACGCCCTCCACCGGCACCGGATGACGGGTAGCGAAGAGGTGACGGTTGGGGACCTCTACCACCCGTCCGTCCTCCAGATAGCGGGCATCGTTGCGGCCAGCCAGGAGCACCCCGCGAGGGCTCCAGGAGAACTTGTAGCCGAAGGGGTTGGTATTCGCCTCCGGCGCGGGGAGTCCCCCGCAGTAGGAGCGGAACGCCACCACCTGCCCGCCGCCCGCGTGAACCCGGTCTATCACCCGCATCGCGGACATGTGGTCAATGCCCGGGTCCAGGCCAATCTCGTTGAGGAAGATGACGCCCGCCTCCCGCGCGGCGCCGTCCAGCGCGCGCATCTCGTCCTTGACGTAGGAGGTGGTGACCAGATGACGGCGATGGTGCAGGCAGGCCTGAGCTACCTGCAGATGGTGGATGTACGGGAGCATACTGACCGCCAGGTCGGCCTGGGCGACCAGCGCGTCCAGCCGCTCCGGCTCCCGTTCAATGTCAAAGGCCAGCGCCTCCCCGTTGGGACGGTCTCCGATCAGCGCGTGGGCCTTCTCCACCGTCCGGCTGGCGACGGTGACCTGGAAATCGGGCTGGTCCAGCAGATACTGGACCAAAGGTCGGGCAACCAATCCGGCACCCAGAACCAGAATTCGCGCCATATGTCCTCCTTTTCGTAGAGAATGGGGCTTGCGGGGAACGGGTTTCACCGCCGCGCACCCCTCTTCCTTAAAACGGGCCGTAGTGGATGACCACCGCCACGGCCATAAAGACGACCGTCACCAGAACCACCCACAGCCAGAGCGGGAGCGACCACCGGAACCATTGGGGGTAACTGACGGAGGTCAGCCCCAGCGAGATGAGCAGGACGGCGTTGGTGGGGTACACCATGTTGGAGAAACCGTCGCCGAAGCAGTAGGCCAGCACGGTCGTCTGGCGGGTGACGCCCAAGAGTTCCCCCAGGGGCAAGAGAATGGGCATCATTAGGAACGCTTTGGCCGATCCGGAGGGGACGAAAAACTCCAGAATCAGGGTCAGGCCGTACATGGCGAGGACAGCGACGAAGGGGGTGGCCCCGCTGAAGGGACGGGAGGCCCAGTGGAGAATCGTATCCATAATGCCGCCCTGGACGACGATGTGGCGGATACTGGCGGCCATCAAGATAAGAGGGATGCTGGGCGCGATGCCTTTCCAACCCTCCAGTAGCGCCCGTCCCACCGTTTTACCGCCCGCGCCCGAAAGCAGGCCCGCCCCAATCCCCGCGAATAGGAAGAGCAGGCCCACTACCGGCAGGGTGTAATCCGAGAGGGCAGGGATGAACGGGCCGACAAACAGCACAACCAGGATGAGCAGAGTGAAGAGGCCGAACCAGGCCAGCGCGCGGCCCATACGCGGCGGTTCCGTCCCCAGGCCGGCTTCCACCGCCCGGTATGTTTCCCGCTCTGCCCGGTCTTCCAGATGGACCGGCGAGCGGGTCGGGTCGCGCTCAATCCTGCGGGCGTAGTTGGTGAGAAAGGCCGCGAAGAGGGCGTAGACGACGATGAACACGGGGACCCGCAGCCACCAGCCCGAGAAGAGGGGCAGTTCGGCCAGTTTCTGGGCGACCCCAATGGTGAAGGGGTTAGTAATGGCCGCCGAGAAGCCCAGATTGGTTGCCAGCACAGACATCCCCAGGCCCACCAGAGCGTCCCAACCCAGGGAGCAGGAGAGGGCGACCATCACCGGCACCAGAGGGACGACCTCCTCAAAGATGCCGAAGAAGGCCCCCAGTGCCATAAAGAAGAACGAGATGACCAGCAGGAGGACGTATTTCTTCTGACCGAAGCGCCCCACGATGCGTCCAATGGCAGCCCGCACGATGCCGCTCCGGTCCAACACCGCGAACGAACCGCCGATGAAGAGGATGAAGATAATGATGACGATGACCGTCAGGTTTCCGGGCGCGCCCAGCACCTCTATCGGGGCCGTGAACCACCGCCAGAGGGGGGAATCGGGCCGCTGAGTCACCCGGTACGAGGTGGGGTCCACCACTTCCCGGCCGTCCACCGAGAGGCGGTCATACATTCCGGCGGGGACGATGCGGGTCAGCAGGCCCGCCACCATCATCAGGGCGAACAGGATGACCAGCGACTGGGTGAACGCACGGGCGCTGATCCGGGCACCGGCCTGGGGTTCCATGCTCACCTCCTGTGGGGGATGGCCTCAAGTATAGCAGAGATTGCCAGGGGATGCAATTGGTCGCCTCGCTTGCCTCCAACCCAGGGCGTGTTATAATACCACAAACTGGGCCGGGCAAGCCGCCAGCCAGGCCGGCCCAGTGCAGGCTAACAGCCTGCGCTACGCTGGTTGAAAAAGCATTGGGAAACGAAGGAGACCCGACGAATGAGCACATACCTGTACATCGTCCAGATTATCCTGGGCATCGCGCTCACTGCGGTCATCATCCTGGAGGTGCGCAGCAGTGGGCTGGGTGCCATTTTCGGCAGCGGTGAAACCTCTATCTACCGGACCCGGCGAGGCGTGGAGAAAACCCTGTTCATCGTCACCATCATCCTTTCCGTCCTCTTCTTCCTGATCGCCATTCTCAACGCCGTCGTCATCGGTCCGGCGTAAGCGCGTATGGCACGAACCGTCCGCTGGCCGGCCCTGCTCATCGGCGCCGGTGCCACCCTTCTGGTCATCGCGCTGGTCTATCTGGCCTTCACCTACACCACCATCACCGTCCCGGCGCCGGGGGGGACGTATGTAGAAGGGGTGGCGGGACTTCCCCATGCCATCAACCCGCTCCTGGCCGCCTATAACGACGTAGACCGGGACCTCTGCGCCCTGGTCTTCAGCGGCCTCACCCGAATGAATTCCCGGGGCGAGGTGGAGCCCGACCTGGCCCTGAAATGGGAGACCTCGCTGGATGGCCTGACCTACGTCTTCCACCTCCGCAGCGGGCTCCGCTGGCCGGACGGCGCCCCCCTGACCGCCGACGATGTCCTCTTCACCATCGGCCTGATGCAGGACCCCGACTTCCCCGGCCCGTCCGACCTCGGCGCCCTCTGGCGCACCGTCCAGGTCTTCAAGGACGATGACCAGACCGTCCGCTTCGTCCTTTCCGAGCCGTTCGCGCCGTTTTTGGACTACACAACCGTTGGCCTGTTGCCGACCCATATTCTGAGTGGCACCCGGGCGGCCGACCTTTCGTCCCTGGACTTTAACCTCCAGCCGGTGGGCAGTGGCCCGTTTCAGGTGGCGGAGGTGGAAACCCAGGGGGGAGATATTGCCTCCGTCCTGCTGAAGCCCAACCCGGAATACTATGGCCCCAAGCCGTATCTGGAAGGGGTCCGTTTTCGCTTTTATCCGTCCTACCAGAGCGCGTTCCGCGCCTATCAGGCCGGAGAGGTAGAAGGAGTGGGCCGGGTCCTTCTCTCCGAACTGCCCCAGGCCCGGCAGGAGGCGGACCTGAATCTCTACTCCGCCCCGCTGGCCGACCAGGTGCTCATCTTCCTGAACCTGGCGAAGAGGGACGAATTGCCCTTTTTCCAGGAGAAAGAAGTCCGGCAGGCGCTCCTCTATGGCCTGGACCGGCAGGGGCTGGTGGACGGCGTGCTGGAGGGACAGGCCATCGTGGCCCACAGCCCCGTTCTCGCCGGAACGTGGGCCTACTACGAAGGCATCCGCCGCTACGAGTACGACCCCCAACAGGCCCGCGCGCTGCTGGATGGTGCGGGCTGGACATTGCCTCCGGGCGGTAAAGTCCGGACAAAAGGGGAACTCGGCTTTTCCTTTACCCTGCTCTCGTCCACAGACCCGGTGCAGGTGGCCGTCGCGCAGGAGGTGGCCCGGCAGTGGCAGGCGGTCGGCGTATACGTCACCACCGTCGCCGTCCCGCCTCTGGAACTGCGGGACCGGCTGGAACGGCGGGACTACCAGGCCGCGCTGGTGGAACTGGCCCTCCCCGGCAACCCCGACCCCTACCCCCTCTGGCATCAGACGCAAATCACCACCGGCCAGAACTACGCCGGGCTGGACCACCGACGTATCAGTGAAGTCATAGAGACGGCCCGCATCACGGTGGACCCGGCCCGTCAGGCCGTCCTGTACCGGGAGTTCCAGGAACTCTTCGCCGACGAGGTCCCCGCCATTTTGCTCTATCAGCCGGTCTACACCTACGGCGTGGACCGAAAGGTCCAGGGGGTCCAAATGGGCCCGCTGATGATACCTTCCGACCGTCTGGCAACCATTTCCTCTTGGTACATCGCCACCCGACGCGTGATTGTCAGCCAGGCAGAGGTTGCGTCTCGGTAATCGCGTATCGCGTATCGCATATCGCATATCGTATATCGCGAATCGCTGATCGTTTTCTGGGGTCTGATGAAGCGAATTCTGGTCGTAGATGCGAATGAGGCGTTCGCCACGCTCCTCCAGCAGGAACTGGAGGGGATGGAGATGCGCGCGGATGTGGTGGCCAGCGGGCATGAGGCCCTGCGGGCCACCGCCGCCGCCGACTACGCGATGGCCATCGTGGATATGGGCCTGCCCGACCTGCCGGCCTCCCAACTGGTGCGCGCCCTCCGCCAGGAGCATCCGGACCTCCGGCTCATGGTCATCCCGCTGGAGGGCGAGGAGATTCCGGCAGAACTGGCGGATACGTCCATCCAGGGCACGCTCCCCAAGCCCTTCTTCCTCCCGGAACTTCCGGAGCGCATCCGGCAGGCCCTGTCCCGGCCCCTGACCGCTCAGGGACAGAGGGAGACAGAGGCCGCCCCCCTGCGCGCGCCCGCAGGAGAGGCCGCCCCGGACGTCCTGCCCCTGATGTCCCGGCTGGCGCAGGAGGTGGGCGCCGAGGCCGTCCTCCTGATCCGGGGCGGCGAACTGGTCGCTCATACCGGCCGGATGAGCGAAAACGGCGTCTCCGCCCTCACTTCCCTGGTCGCCGATGCCTGGCGGGCCTCCACGCGCGTCGCGCAGATTCTGGGCAAGGAACAACTCCGCTTTGAGCAGAGCATTGAGGGCGCCGAATATCTGCTCTACTCGCTGGCCATCACCGAAGACCTCATCCTCTCCGTCGTGGTGGCCGGCAAAGTCCCCCTGGGTATGATCCGCCACCGGGCCAAAGAGACGGCGGAGGAGATTCGGCGGATGTGGAAAGGGTGAAAGAAGTCCTGGCTACCTGACACTTTTCTTCTGCGCTCCCCAAATACCTCTCCGGGGGTGTCGTTGCGAGCCCCCGAAGGGGGCGAAGCAATCCCCGGGAACCTGTTTGGAGATTGCTTCGGTCACGCCGCGCCACGCGCCGCGCGGCGAGCCGCTCGCGGCGTGGCCGAAGGCGCTCGCGCCGAGGCGAGCGGCGCCTCGGGCGAGCAATGTCATCGCGAGCGGAGCGAAGCGACCTCGTCGTGGCCCCACGGGGCGAGGTAGCCCCCTCGGGCCGAGGCCCTTCGGGGCCGAGGGCTCGGGCCGTGGCCCCACGAGGCGAGGCCTCTCGGGCCGTGGCCTTCGGCTGCTTGCCCAGAGCGCCAGCGAAGGGTGGCCCTCGCAATGACCTTCCCAGCGAAAACTGTCAGATGGATAGAAAGAAGTCCAGACCATGGTCAGCCAATTGCCAGTGCGGATTCTGGGTATCGCGGGAAGCCTGAGGACAGGTTCATACAATTATGCTCTGCTGCGCGCGGCGCGGGACCTGGCACCGCCCGGTGCAGAGGTCCATCTCCTGGATCGCGCTCTCTTGGCCGGGATTCCGCCCTATAACGAGGACGTCCGCGCCCAGGGTGAGCCAGCCTCAGTAACCGCTCTGAAAGAGGCGATCCGTCAAGCCGATGCGCTCCTCATCGCCACGCCGGAGTACAACTTCTCCATTCCCGGCGTGCTGAAGAACGCGCTGGATTGGGCCTCCCGCCCGCCCGAAACCTCCCCCTTCAGTGGGAAACCGGTGGCTATTATAGGAGCCACCGCCGGTACATGGGGCACCGTGCGGGCCCAGATGCACCTGCGCCAGGTCTGTCAGGCCCTGAACATGTTCCCCCTGAACCGGCCGGAAGTCCTGGTCGCCTTCGCCGCCGAGAAATTCAACGCGGACGGCCATCTGACCGACGAGACGGCCCGTCAGTTGATCCGTTCACTCCTGGAAGAACTGGTCCGGTGGGCCATCTGCCTGCGCAGGAGACCGTAAACCGTTCCAGCTTGCCCGGCCGCTTCCAAGCGCGCCCAGCACAATGGTTTACCCGTCTGCCAGAACCGCCATCTCCGGGTCCACCACGACCTTTCGGTACACCTCGGCAGGAGAACGCAGTGCGCCGCCGACGGTCAGCAGGTCCGCGATGGAAATCCCAAAGAGCCGCTCGTTCTCCCGCAGGTACGGCTCTATCAGGTGCCAATCCTCCTCCGTGAAGGGAGCAAAAACCCCGCCGTTGAGTTGATCCTCATCCACCACCCGGTACGGGTCCCGCAGGAAAATCGCCCCACCGGTGGCCAGGGAGAAGAGATTGCCGCCGGGATAGGGAGATGGCAGGTCCTCCAGGCGGCCGTCGGGGCTGAAGGTGACCCCGTTCAGGACGACGAAGCC
Organism: Thermoflexales bacterium; assembly: GCA_014360895.1. GTDB lineage: Bacteria > Chloroflexota > Anaerolineae > B4-G1 > DUEL01 > SpSt-77. The sequence continues at coordinate 14,330 of JACIWQ010000015.1, forward strand.
CCCGCCCTGGCGCGGGTCGCCCGCCATAAAGGACTCCGCCAGATAATCCAGACAGGTGCCGTTGATGACCACCCGGGGCCGGCCCACCCCGTTGATCAGCGGACGCCCGGCGGCGGAACCCAGGACGTAAACCTCCCCGCCCTTCGCCCCATAAAGGAACGTCTGCCCGACATCACCGTAGACCACCAGTTTGCCGTCTTTGAGAATCTGCCCCAACTGATCCTGCCCGTCGCCGTGAAGGTAGACTTCCGCCCCGTCCAGACCGGACGCGGCGTAGTCTCCCACGTCGCCGTAGAGGTCTATACGGACGCCGCAGGTATTCGGACCCAGTCCACAAGCCGCGAAGCGGCCTCCCCGCCAGTTATAGGCAACGATGTGCCGCCATCCCATCCGGTAGGCCCGGACCATCCACCGAGCTGCGCTCTCCTCTCCCTCCGGCGGGAAGCCCAGGGTATCCAGAATCAGAGCGGCATGCGGAGACGGCGCGGGGCCCAGGATATGCCGGGTCTCCCAGGTGAGCCGGAACAGCATGCCGCCCTCTACTGCCCTGGAACCATCGCCGGGCACGGCGAAGAGCGCCCCCAGCGTCTCATCCACCAGCGTCAGGAAAGACGCGCGCCTTTTATCGCCCAGATCGGTCCGGCGGTCCCGCAGCAGGGTCAGGACCTCGCGGGCGAAGTGCCACTCCGCCAGGCCCTGGCGACCCAGATCAGCCAGCCAGCGCAGCCCCCAGGCCAGGTCGTCCCAATGATTGGTTGCCAGCAAGGGCCGGAGCTCCTCCCAGGCCGGGAGTGGGCCGCCGTTATCCAGCGCCCGCAACAGAACCCCCTCCCATTCGCGCCGAAACTCCTCTCGGGCCCGCGCGGGGTTCAAAACCGCCGGGGCATGCCGGTATCCCGATGCCAGCTGGACCTCCTTCCCGAACTTGTCGGTACAGGTCAGACGAGCGGGTCCGGCGGGCGTCGGTATGACCACAAAGCGGAAGGCTCCCCCGTCGGTGTGAGAGCCTCCCCGCGCCACCCAGTAATGGTCCGCCAGCGGCCTGAACCGTGGATCCTCCGCCGCCAAGGAACGCAAACAGGCGTTGATCGCCTGGCGCTCCGACGCGATCAACCCCATCTGTACCCTCTCCCCATCCACCTCGTTCTCAAAGAGCGCGAAGACCTGAGGCCGGAGCATACTGGTATCGGTGATGCCCAGCAATTCGTACCGGTCATCTCTGGAGCGGGCCACAATGAAGAACCAGGGCCCGTCCGGCGACGCGTGCAGGTGCGTCCGTTGGACAATGCGATACAGTTCCCGTCTCTCCGGCGGTAGCATCTGGAAGTCGTGCTCCGTGGTGGGCGCGATGGCCTCCAGCGTCACCTCCAGTGGATAACCATACACCCGGTCCATCAGGTCAAAGAGTTGGACGCCGATTTCGGTGTCGGTCAGGAAGAGTTGGCCGACGCCTCGCTGGCGCAGGTACTCACAGACCGCGTGGTAATTGGCGAAGTCGCCATTGTGGACCAGGGCCTCGTGCAGGCCGATGAACGGGTGAGCTCCGCCAGGGTGCCAGACGCGCCCCTTAGTCGGATACCGCTGGTGACCGATCCAGACATGAGCCACCTGGTCCTCCAGGCCATAATACTGAATGACCTGTTCAGCATAGCCGACGATTTTGAGAACCGAAAGGTTGTGCCCGTGAGAAAGGACGAAGGCCCGCTTCTCCCCCAGGCTGGCGTAGAAACAGACGTTCAGGCGATAGGAGTTCTGGTAGACGAACTCATCCTCCACCGCGCGGGGCGGTAATCCTGCCAGCCCTTTTTCAGCGGCGAACCGCTCCAGAGCCTCCGGCCGGGCCCGGACGAAATACCGCCAGACGTCGGGCGGGCGCACCTCCAGGCCGACCTCGCGGTGGTCTGGCAGATGCGGCAACTCGTATGCGACGGCGACGGCAAAATGTGGGTAGATGAACTGCTCCTCTATCTCCGTTCGGGCCGAGGGGTCCAGCAGCGCGATCTGGAGCAGGTAATGGGTCCGCAGCGTTTCCTCGTCCACCCCGACCTGGGCCGGGCAGAGCCCGACCATGGCGATGCCGCCGCCTTTGCCGTTGCCCCGATTGTGCATTTGCTGCACCGCCGCCATCACATGCCGACCGGCGATGGGAATGTTGGCCGCCAGTCCCAGGACGCCACAGCCTCCCTCGGCGGCCTCCCTGGAGCGTTGAGGGGCCGGTGCCAGCGCGACCAGCCCTTCCCGGGAACGGATGATGCGTTCGGCCCATGAATGGGTCATAGCTCCTCCTTGAGCAATCGGGTGAGTTCACTCCAGATATACCAGCAGGTCCGACCTCCCCCGCAGTTCGCGGATAGATTTCATCCCCAGTGTCCGGAGAATCCCCGCCAGTTGCCAGAGCCACGCCGTATAGAGGTTGACGATGCGCCGGAAGGCCTCGTCGGGGTCAATCATCCGGGCGCGCTCCGGGTCCGTCGTGGTAATGCCGAAGGGACACCCCAATCCCTTCTCGCACTGGGCCACCCGGACGCAGCCCAGGGCCACCAGTTCCGCCGTCCCAATGACAGCCCCGTCCGCCCCCAGCGCGATGATTTTGGCCACGTCCCAGACCGTGCGGATGCCGCCGGACGCCATCAGCACCACCTGGTCGCGGATCCCTTCTTCCCGCAGGAACCGATGGACTTTGGGCACGGCGTACTCAATGGGCATGGCGATGCTCTTCTTGGCGATCTCCGGCGCTGCCCCGGTACCCCCGTAAGCCCCGTCCAGATGGACAATGTGGGCCCCGGCGTAGTAGATACCCACTGCCACCATGTCCACGTCGGTGGGCGTGGAGACCTTCACCGAGATGAGAGCTCGTTCGTTGACCTGCTTCAGCCAGTCCACGTGTTTCTTGTGGTCCTCCACCGAGTACACGCTGTGGAACGGGCAGGGAGAGAAGAGGGAGGTGCCGGGCACCGCCTCGCGGAGGCGGGCCACGCTCCCGGTGTTCTTGTTGCCCAACAGGTGACCACCGAGCCCCGGTTTGGCCCCCTGAGCGTACTTGATCTCCACCACCCGGGCCCGCTGGATCGTCTCCTCCCGGACGCCGAAGAGGCCTGTGGCCACCTGAGTGATGATGTGGTCAGCATAGGGTACCAGTTCCTCCGGGTATCCCCCCTCGCCGGTGGAAGTCAGCGTGTTCAGCGCTCGGGCCGCCCGTGCCCGGGCCAGCATCACCGGGAGGCTGACGGATCCGTAGGACATCCCCGCCCCATACCAGGGGACCGAAATAACCACCTGAGGTTGTCCATCCTCCCGCTGGTTGAGGGAAAGGGAAAGGTCAAACTCCGCAGGGTCCGCCAGAGGTGGGTGGGCCGGGTCCATCTCCAGTTCAAAGGCGAAGGCCAGCCGGTCAAAGCCCCCGTCGGAGGTGCCGAACCGGTACTCCCACTCCACGTCTACCGGCAGCTGACCGGTGCGCGCCTGCGACTGGGTCGTCAGGAGCAGGGATTGCGGCCATCGGAAATCACCCTCTCCGCCGGTCTGGACTTTCAGCATCGGCAGCGCGGAGAGCAGTCGGCTTCCGCCCAGGACCTCCCGGAAGGCGGCCTCTTCGGTCCTGTGCCAGATCGTCCGGCCGGTCTCACCTCGGAGGCGGCGAACTTCCCGCATCCCCATCGCGCCCAGGGCCTCCAGTATCTGGTCCCGCCAGGCGTTCATCAGATTCATCACCCGCTGCGCGCCCCATTCCGGCGGGATCTCTTCGCTCTCCACCGGGCACCGGCCCCGGTCGGCCCAAAGGGCACACCCCCAGGCTACCAGCAGGATGTCATCCACGGCCACCAGGTCAGCCCCGCAGGCGATGGACTTCACCACGTGCTCAGCGGCGGCAATGCCTCCGGAGACGATCAACGTCACTCGGTCCCGCAGGGCCGCCCGGACCAGGGCCTGATGGACCTCCAGCAGGGCGTCCGGGATCGGACGCCCTGCCGTATCCCGCCCCATCTCATCGGCGCGGAGGTGGACCACTGCCGCCCCCCGGCGGACCGCGTCCAGAGTTGCCTCCGCCGCCTGGGGGCCCAGGGCAATCCGCAGCCCGACAACAGCTCCCGGAATCCGGGGGACGTCGGGGTGGCCGTCGGCCTCCAATTCTATGTATGGGGGTGACCAGGGGAGCGGTCCCGCTCCGCTCTCCCTCACGACAGCGCCCAGAGACGACGTGAAGGGCTCCAGGTCGGCATCGTAATCGGTCGGAGCGATAAGCGCCAGTGTCCCCAGCCGCCGCGCGGCCAGCGCCAGCGCGCGGAGCGCGCCGCGACCGGGGAGAGGGATGGGCAAGGGGTTGAAAACCACGGGGATGGATAAGCTGAGGCTGGGGGGAAGAGAAGTCAGCAGATTCCCGTCCGGTCCGAACCGCAAGTAGTCCGGGCGGGCCCCCAGGTCTACTTGAGTGGAGATGTACTCCCGTCCGTGGATGCCGTCCCGCGTAGGTCGGACGATTTCCGACATGTCCAGCCAGATTCCGTCAAAGCTTTCACCGGCGAATTTGCCGCCATATCCGGCGCCAGAGATGGGGATACGGCCCGTCTCGGCCTGGTACCAGGTCTGGGTGATGATTTCGGCGGTCCAGTGCTCGTCGCCCCGATGGAGGCGCCCCTCAAAAACGGGATGGCCGTAGTGGATGTACCGGTCCCCTTCGGCGATAGCGAAGGCAGCTGGATACCCTCGCGCGGGTGGGGGGGCCGGACGGACGGGGATATGGTAGCAGCTGCTCATGGCGGTTCCCTCCTCAGATACCGGTTGGTGATGGGCAGGCGCCAGTCCTTCCCGAAGGCGCGCGGCGTGATTTTCACCCCCGGCGGACTCTGGCGGCGCTTGTACTCGCTCCGGTCCACCATCCGAATAACTCTCCGGACCGTTTCTTCATCAAACCCGCGCCTGACAATTTCCTGGAGGTCACAACTCTCCTCCACGTAGGCCTGGACGATGGGGTCCAGAATCTCGTAGGGTGGGAGCGAGTCGGTATCCCGCTGGTCGGGCCGCAGTTCGGCCGAGGGGGGCTTCTCCAGCACTCGCCGGGGGATCACGTCCCACCCCGCGCGGGCGTTCCGATAGCGGGCTAATGCGTAGACCAGCGTCTTGGGGACATCCTTGATGACCGCAAAGCCGCCGGCCGTATCGCCGTAGAGGGTGGCGTATCCCACACTCGTCTCGCTCTTGTTGCCCGTGGTCAGCACCAGCCAGCCGAACTTGTTGGAGAGGGCCATCAGGATGGTTCCCCGGATGCGGGGCTGCAGGTTCTCCTCGGTCACGTCCGGCGCCCGCCCCTGGAAAATCGGGGCCAGAACATCCAGGAATCCCTGGAAAAGGGCGTCAATGGGGACGACCAGGAATCGGATGCCCAGGTTGCGGGCCAGTTGCTCCGCATCTTCCAAGCTGTGAGGGGAGGAGTAGCGGGTGGGCATCGCCACGCCGACCACGTTATCGGGCCCCAGTGCGTCAGCGGCGATGGTTGCGGTGAGGGAGGAGTCTATCCCTCCGGAGAGGCCGATGACGGCTTCCCGGAAGCCGTTCTTGTGGACGTAGTCCCGCGTCCCCAGCACCAGTGCCTGGTAGACCTCGGCAAGCTCCTCCAGGGGCGGGACATGAGGGGGTGAGAGGGGCTTCCGCTCGGGGACGGGCAGTTCCGACAGCGCGATCCGGTGGACCCCCTCTCCCTCTGACAGGTGGGCTTTCCGCCAGCGGGGATCCCGGAGTCGCTGCCGGAAGACCCCGCGGACGTCCAGGTCAGCCACCACCAGGTCCTCCTCAAAGAGCTTACCCCGGGCAATCACTTCTCCCTGAGGTCCGCAGATAAAGCTCTGGCCGTCAAAGACCAGTTCATCCTGCCCGCCCACCAGGTTGCAATAGGCGACAAGGGCGGTCATATCGGCCGCGCGGGTAGCCAGCATTCGCTCCCGTGCCCGCCCCTTCCCCATATGGTACGGCGAGGCGGAGATGTTAATAAGGACCTCCGCTCCGGCCTGGAACGCCTGAGCTTCTGGCGGCCCCCCAGGGTACCAGATGTCTTCACAGATGCTGACACCCACCGTGATGCCGTTCCGGACGAACACGACGTTCTCCCGCCCGGCCCGGAAGTAGCGCTCCTCGTCAAAGACGCCGTAGTTGGGCAGGTACTGCTTGAAGTAGAGGCCAGCTAGACGGCCGTCGTGGAAAACCGCCGCCGCGTTGTAGAGGTCTCCGACAGCGTAGACGCACCCGACGATGGCCGTCAGCCCATAAGTGGCGGAAGCGAGGGAGTGCAGTGAATCCATCGCGGCCTCAACGAAATCGGGCTTGAGCAGAAGGTCTTCAGGAGGGTAACCGGTGACGGCCATCTCGGGGAACACCACGATGTCGGCCCCGACCGCTCGCGCCCGCTCCATCCAGACCCGGATGCGCTCCCGGTTGCCATCCAGGTCCCCAACGGTCACATTGATTTGAGCCAGAGCCAGTCGCAGGTCCATAGGATACCTCCCCCGTATAAAAAGCAGGCCGCCCTTTATAAAAGGGCGGCCTGCCAAAAACCAGTTCGTCACGCGCTACAGCGGCGGCTGCCGCCCTTCGGGCGGGCCATACCAGCGATTATTGTTATTGGTATGAGATACAGCCACCGCAAGACGCATTGCGTCCTCCAACGGGAGTTGATTATAGCACAGATTAGGGAAAAGACAACTCTTTTCAGGTGGATAAAGTAGGGCAACTGCTCGCAGTTGCCCTACTCTGGGCCGCGGGGGCGGCGGCGAACCCATCCTTGAAGGTGACAGTCACCTTCAAGGTGACTGTCACCTTTACTGTTGGCAAATCATTTCGCTAATGGTATAATTCTGCTGCGACCATCCCTGCTCTCGGCGCCCTGTGCGATGCGACTGGTCCTCATAGACGGTCACGCCCTGGCCTACCGGGCCTTCCACGCCCTGCCGCTGGAGGGCTTCGCCACCCGCGACGGCGAGCCGACCAACGCCACCTACGGCTTCACCTCCACCCTCCTCCATATCCTCCAGGAACTGAAACCCGATTACATCGCCGTCTGCTTTGACGCGGGCCACTCCGGACGGGATGAGATTTTCCCCGACTACAAAGCCCACCGGGACCGCATGCCCGATGAGATGCGGGTCCAAATGGACCGCATCCGCCAGATTGTCCAGGCCTTCGGCATCCCCATCTTTGAGGTCCCCGGCGTGGAGGCCGACGACCTGATGGGCGCACTGGCCCGTCAGGCCGCGGCCCAGGGCCTGGAAACCGTTATCGTCACCGGCGACAAGGACCTCCTGCAACTGGTATCGCCGGGCGTGAAGGTCTTCCTGGCCGGACGCCGCCTCTCCGACGGCACCGTCTACGATGAGGAGGCCGTCCGCGCCCGCTACGGCGGCCTCTCCCCCGCCCAACTCCGGGACTTCAAGGCCCTGGTCGGCGATAAGTCCGACAATATCCCCGGCGTCAACGGCGTCGGCGAGAAGGGGGCCACCGACCTCCTGCGCAAGTACGGCTCCCTGGAGGAAATCTACAGCCACCTGGACGAGGTGACGCCGCCCCGCTACCGGGAGGCGCTGGAGAAGAACCGGGACGTCGCCTTCCTGAGCCAGCAACTGGCGACCATCCGCACCGACCTCTCCGTCCAACTGGACCTGGAGGCCTGCACCGTCCGCAACTACGACCGGGCACGGGTGACCGAACTCTTCCGCCAACTGGAGTTCCGCTCCCTCCTGGACCGCCTGCCGGAGGCGCTGGGCAAAGCGCCAACCGCTCCCGAAGTGCCCGAGACCGCTGCCCCTTCCCGCCCTACCCAACTCCCCCTCTTTGAGGCCCCCGAGGCGAAGAAGCCGCCCCGTCGCGCTGTCCCCACCGTCCCTCACATCGTCCGGGAGCCGGAAGAACTGGCGGTGCTGGTGGAGCAGCTCTCCCGCGCCCCCGCCGTCACCTTTGATACCGAGACCACCTCCGAGGACCCCATACGGGCGGCCCTGGTGGGCCTGGCCTTCACCGACCGGGAAGGGGAAGGGTGGTACATCCCCGTCGGCCACCGGCGGGGCCGCCAACTCCCCCTGCCACAGGTCCTGGAGGCGGTCCGGCCCCTGCTGGAGGACCCCTCCGTCCCCAAGCAGGCCCACCACGCCAAGTACGATATGACCGTCCTGGCCCGTCACGGCGTCCGGGTGCGCGGCCTGGCCTTTGACACGATGATTGCCGAGTGGCTCTGTGACCCCGCCAGCCACAACCTGGGCCTCAAGAGCCTCGCCTTCATCCGGCTGGGCGTGGAGATGACCACCATCCAGGACCTCATCGGCTCCGGGCGCAGGCAGGTGACGATGGCCGAGGTGGAGATTGAGGACGCCGCCGCCTACGCCGCCGCCGACGTGGATATGACCCACCGGCTGGTGCGGGTCCTGGAGCCGGAACTGCGCCAGAAGGGCCACTGGGACCTCTTCACGAAGATAGAACTCCCGCTGGTAGAGGTCCTGATGGAGATGGAGATGACCGGCGTGGCGCTGGACGTGGACTTCCTGAAGGGGATGTCCGCCGAACTGGGCGCGCGGATGGCGGAACTGGAGGAGCGGATTCAGGGGATGGTCGGGATGCCCTTCAACATCAACTCTGGCCCCCAACTGGCGGAGGTCCTCTTCGGCGTCCTGCGGCTGCCGACGAAGGGCGTCCCCAGGACCTCCACCGGCCGCTACTCGCTGACGGCGGAGGTGCTGGAATCCCTGCGGGGCGCGCATCCCATCGTGGACCTCATCCTGGAGCACCGGGAACTGGCGAAACTGAAGTCCACCTATGTGGACGCGCTCCCGGCGCTGGTGAACCCCGCCACCGGGCGGCTGCACACCTCGTACCACCAGACCGGCACGGTCACCGGGCGGATTTCGTCCTCCGACCCCAACCTCCAGAACATCCCCATCCGCTCCCCGCTGGGGCGGCAGGTGCGGCGGGCCTTCGTCGCCCGGCCGGGCTGGGCCCTCCTCGGCGCCGACTATTCCCAGATAGAACTGCGGGTTCTCGCCCACATCTCCGGCGACCCCGGCCTGACCGCCGCCTTCCAGCGGGGGGAGGACATCCACGCCTCCACCGCCGCGGCGATTTTTGATATTCCCATAGACCAGGTCACCCCCGAGCAGCGCCGTTTCGCCAAGCAAGTTAACTTCGGTTTGGTCTATGGGATGAGCGTCGCGCGGCTGGCGCGGGACGCGGGGATCCCCCAGATGGAGGCGGAGAATTTCGTCTCCCAGTACTTCGGCCGTTTCCCGAAGGTGCGGGAGTACTTGGAGCGGACCCTGGCCCAGGCCAAGAACCAGGGCTACGTGGAGACGATTCTGGGACGGCGGCGGTACTTCCCGGTCCTGCAGAGCGTCTCTCCGGCCCAGGAGCAGGCCCGACGGCGGGCGGAGCGGGAGGCCGTCAACGCCCCCATCCAGGGCTCCGCCGCCGACATCATCAAACTGGCGATGCTCAACCTCCACCGCGCGCTCCACGAGCGGGGCCTCGCCGCCCGGATGATCCTTCAAGTCCACGACGAACTGGTCCTGGAGGTCCCCCAAGAGGAACTCCCGGTCGTCGCTCCCCTGGTCCGGGAGATTATGGAGTCCGCCTACCCCCTTCGGGTCCCCCTCAAAGTGGACCTGAGCGTGGGGCCGAACTGGGGGGAGATGGAGGGGTGAAGCGTGAAGAGTGAAACGTGAAGCGTGAAACGTGAAGGGTGAAACGTGAAGGGTGAAAGGTGAGGGGTGAAGCGGGAATCCGCGTTTATCCGCGTTCATCCGCGTCCTGATGAGGTTTTGCGGAGGGAAAGATGACGGGTGAGAAGACCGGAGGATTAACCGATGTGCCCGGCATCCGGGTGGGCCATGCCACCGACCCGGTGGGACTGACGGGCTGCACCGTCGTCCTGTGTGAAGAGGGGGCCATCGGCGGGGTGGACCAGCGGGGAGGTGCCCCCGGCACCCGGGAGACCGACCTGCTGCGCCCGATGCACCTGGTGGAGAAAGTCCACGCGGTCCTGCTGACCGGCGGCTCGGCCTTCGGCCTCGCCGCCGCCGACGGCGTAATGCGCTACCTGGAGGAGCGGGGAGTGGGATTTGACACCGGTGTAGCGAAGGTCCCCATCGTCCCGGCGGCGGTCATCTTTGACCTGAGCCTGGGCGACCCGGCGGCGCGGCCCGACGCGGCGATGGGCTACGCCGCCTGCCAGGCCGCAACCGACGGCCCTGTCCCCGAAGGGAACGTCGGCGCGGGGACGGGGGCCAGCGCGGGCAAGGTCCTGGGGGTCACCCGCGCCATGAAGACCGGCATCGGCAGCGCGGCGATCCGCCTGGGGGACGGGTTGGTGGTGGCCGCGCTGATGGTCGCCAACCCCTTCGGCAACGTGGTGGACCCGCAGACCGGATGGATTCTGGCCGGGGTCCGGCCGCCGGATATGGAGCGACCCGCCGACACCCTGCTCCTTCTGCAGTTTTTCTACGAGCAGGGGCTGCTCCGCCCCTTCCCGACCACCAACACCGTCATCGGCGTGGTGGCGACCAATGCCCGGATGAGCAAGGAACAGGTCAACAAAGTCGCCCAGATGGCCCAGGACGGGATCGCCCGCGCCGTCCGCCCAGCCCACACCATGTTTGACGGCGACACTCTCTTTGCCCTCGCGACCGGGGAGAAGCCCGCCGACGTCAACGTGGTGGGCGCGCTGGCGGCGGAGGTGGTGGCCCAGGCCATCGTGCGCGCGGCCAAGATGGCAGAGAGTGCCGGCGGACTCCCGGCCCACCGCGACCTTTCCGGGCGGTCCTGAAAACCGCACCCTTTGGCAAATCGGACGATATGAGGTAGAATAACCTCACCGGATCGGATACCCGAGAGGGCTCTTAACAACGTACAGGGGATATGCGCCTGCCCTGCGTTGAGCGAAACGGACGCGCAACGTAGGCTGTCGGCCTGCACTGTATAAGGCAGACGGCGTAAGTTCTGAAGCCATCCGCGTTACAGGTCCGGTGGGAGATAAGCGAGATGTCCGCTGTAAAGTCACAAACTGTGTCTATTGAAACCATAGAGCGTGACCCAAGATACTGGCTGGAGCAACTCCTGGCTGGGAAAACGCTCACTAATTGAATTTATCAGGAGGCCGCTCATGCCCAATCCCGAACTGGAAACCATCGCCACCACCCTGCTGGAACGGCTTCAGCAATTCCAGCCTGTCGTCGTCACCGAAGATGTCGGCACCGTTATGGAGGTCGGGGACGGTATTGCCCGTGTCTCCGGACTCTCCACCGTCCAGATGAGCGAACTGGTCACCTTCCCCGACGGCACTATGGGAATGGCCTTCAACCTGGAGGTGGATAACGTCGGCATCATCATTATGGGCGATTATACGAACATCCGGGAGGGCGACCTGGTCCGCCGGACCGGGCGCATCGTCTCCGTGCCGGTGGGGGAGGCCCTGCTGGGCCGGGTCGTGGACGCGCTGGGCCGCCCCATTGACGGCAAGGGCCCCATCCGCGCCGACAAGTACCGCCCCATTGAGCGCATCGCGCCCGGCGTCGTCATGCGCCAGAACGTGGACACCCCCGTCCAGACCGGCATCAAGGCCATAGACGCGATGATCCCCATCGGCCGGGGCCAGCGGGAACTCATCATCGGCGACCGGCAGACGGGCAAGACCGCCATTGCCATAGACACCATCATCAACCAGAAAGGGAAAGACCTCTACTGTATCTATGTCGCCATCGGGCAGAAGCGGGCCCAGATTCGGCAGGTCGTGGCGACGCTGGAGCGATACGGCGCGATGGAACACACCATCGTCGTGGCGGCCTCGGCTTCGGAACCGGCCGCGCTCCAGTACATCGCCCCCTACGCGGGCTGCGCGATGGGCGAGGAGTTTATGGAGATGGGCCGGGACGCCCTGGTCGTCTACGATGACCTCTCCAAGCACGCCTGGGCCTACCGGCAGGTGAGCCTGCTTCTGCGCCGTCCGCCGGGCCGGGAGGCCTACCCCGGCGACATCTTCTACCTCCACTCCCGCCTGCTGGAGCGGGCCGCGCGCCTGGCGAACCACTGGATCATCGTCCCCAAGGACGCCCCGGAGGGCGTGATGGAGGGGGTGGACGGCCAGGTCTACATCGGCCCGCTGGGCAAAGAGCGCGCGGAGGAGAAACTGAAGGAACTGGGGGATGGATACGAAATCCGCAAGAAGCCCGGCACCGGCGGGAGCCTGACCGCGCTCCCCATCGTGGAGACCCTGCTGGGCGACGTCACCGCCTACATCCCGACCAACGTCATCTCCATCACCGACGGCCAGATTTACCTGGAGACGGACCTCTTCAACGCCGGGATCCGCCCCGCCATCAACGTGGGCATCTCCGTCTCCCGCGTCGGCGGCGACGCGCAGACGAAGGCCATGAAGCAGGTCGCGGGCGGCCTGCGGCTGGATATGGCCAGTTACCAGGAACTGGCCGCCTTCGCCCAGTTGGGCTCTGAACTGGATGAGGCCACCCAGCGGAAACTGGACCGGGGCCGCCGCCTGACGGAAATCCTCAAGCAGCCCCAGTACGAGCCGGTCCCGCTGGAGGAGCAGGTGATGATTATCTATGCGGGCACCAAGGGCTACGTAGACCGCGTGCCGGTGGCGAAGGTCCGGGAGTACGAGCGGGCGTTTCTGAACTTTATGCGGACGATGCACCCAGAGGTGGGCGCGGACATTGCGGCCCGCAAGGCCATCACCCCGGAGACCGAGGAGGCCCTGAAGGCCGCGCTGGAGGAATTCAACCGGCGTTGGACGCCCTGACCGGGCAAATAACGTGGTGGGGTTTTTTAACCGCAAAGAACGCAGAGGGTGCAAAGAGTTTTAAATTTTTCTCTCTGCGTCCTTTGCGGTTTTACACTGGAAGAAACGCCGGAAGCAGGCGAATCGTGCGGAGGCCTACAGCATATGGAGACGTTACGGGAAATCCGCCGACGCATCCGCAGCGTCCAGAACCTGGCCCAGATGACCCGCGCGATGGAGGCGGTCTCCGCCTCCAAAGTGCAGAAGGCCCAGGCGGCCGTCCTGGCGACCCGCCCCTACGCCCACCGGGCCTGGGAGGTCATCGTCAATCTCTCGGGCGTGCGGGGCATCCCCCTGCACCCGCTCCTGACTGTCCGGGAGCCGGTCCGCTCTGTGATGATGGTCGTTTTTACCAGCGACCGGGGGCTCTGCGGCGCGTACAACCACAACGTGGTCCGTGCGGCCACCGACTACGCCCGGCGGCTGGGCGTGCCGGTACGCTACGTCGCCGTGGGCAAGCGAGGGCGGAACATCCTCTGGCGGCTGCGCGCGCCGCTCGTGGCCCAGTTCTCCGGCCTGCCAGCTGTCCCCCGCCTGGCCGACATCACCGCCATCGCCCGGCTGGCCATAGACGAATTCCTTTCCGGCGAGGTGGACGCTGTCTTACTGGCCTACACTGACTTCATCAACCTGCTCCGCCAGCGCCCCGTGGTGAAACGGCTATTGCCCCTGCGTCCTACCCGGCTGGACGAACAAGCGGTCAGCGAATATGTGGTGGATATGAAGCCTGCGCGGGTAACGGATTACATCTACGAGCCGTCGCCGGAGGCGTTGCTGGAAGTCGTCCTGCCCCGCTTCATTGAACTGCAGGTCTACCAGGCCGCGCTGGAGGCAGCGGCCAGTGAGCACGCGGCCCGCCGGGCGGCGATGCGCAATGCCACCGATAATGCCGAAGAACTCATCCGGGACCTGACCATTCTCCGCAACAAGGCCCGCCAGCACGCCATTACCAAAGAGTTGCTGGACATCGCCGGCGGCGCGGAGGCCCTGCGGCAACTGCAGGGAGAGATGGTTTTGTGATGGGGGAGGGATGTATGAGACCTGATATTCGCATAGATAAGGACGTTCTCCAACTTGATCTCTCCGTTCTTCCTGAGAATTTGCAGGACTTTCTCAGACGGGTAAGAAACGGCGAGACCATCGTCATTCTGGAATCCGGCGAGCCGATTGCCGAGATTCGGCCACCAGATAGTTTTCGCAAACGTCCATTTGGACTATGTGCCGGAGAATTTCGGGTGCCGGACGACTTTTAAATGAAGCCAGCGTGTGCAAGTTAGCAGAACTTCCGCCGATTCATCGCGACCCCTTTGACCGCATTTTAATTGCCCAGGCTTTGGCCAACAATATGGTCATTGTAACTGCAGACGACATATTTCGCCAATATCCAGTCCCGGTATTCTGATTCAGGAGGTGACTTCAATGCCCCGTCAGGTAGTCGGCAGAGTGGTGCAGGTCAAGGGCGGCGTAGTGGATGTGGAGTTCGCCCCTGAAGACCTCCCGGACATCTACAGCGCAGTGGAGATTCCGCTGAATGGACGCCGCCTAATTCTGGAAGTGGAACAGCAATTGCCCAACAACTGGGTCCGCTGCGTAGCGATGGACACCACCGACGGCCTCCAGCGTGGACTGCCAGCCTACACCACCGGCGAGCCGATCAAAGTGCCGGTGGGCCCGGCGACGCTGGGCCGTATCTTCAACGTCCTGGGCGAGCCCATAGACGGCAAGGGCCCTGTAGAGGCGGTGGACTACTGGCCCATCCACCGCCCCGCCCCGCCCTATGAGGAACAGGCCACCTTCAGCGAGTTCTTTGAGACCGGCATCAAGGTCATAGACCTCATTGCCCCCTTCACCCGCGGCGGCAAGACCGGCGTCTTCGGTGGGGCCGGCGTCGGCAAAACGGTCATCATCGCTGAGTTGATGTACACCATCGCCAAGTACCACGGCGGCGTCTCTGTCTTCGGTGGCGTCGGCGAGCGGAGCCGCGAAGGTACCGAGTTCTATCTCTCCCTCACCGAAATGGGCGTGATGGACCGGGCCGTGATGGTCTTCGGGCAGATGAACGAGCCGCCGGGCGTCCGCTTCCGCGTCGGCCTCACCGCGCTGACGATGGCGGAGTACTTCCGGGACCAGGGGATGGACGTCTTGCTCTTCATTGACAACATCTACCGCTTCGTGATGGCGGGGATGGAGGTCTCGGCGCTCCTGGGCCGGATGCCCAGCGCCGTCGGCTATCAACCCACTCTGGGGACCGACATGGGGGAACTGCAGGAGCGCATCACCAGCACCCGGCGGGGCTCCATCACCTCCATGCAGGCCGTCTACGTCCCCGCCGACGACTACTCCGACCCCGGCCCGGTGACGACGTTCGCCCACCTGGACGCGACCATCGCGCTGGAGCGGCGGCTGGCGGCCCAGGGGCTCTACCCGGCGGTGGACCCGCTGGCTTCCACTTCCCGCATCCTGGACCCGCGCATCGTCGGCGAAGACCACTACAACGTGGCCCGCGAGGTCCAACGGGTGCTCCAGCGCCAGCAGGACCTGCAGGACATCATCGCCATCCTGGGCGTGGAGGAACTCTCGGACGAGGACAAACTCATCGTCGCGCGGGCGCGCAAGATTCAGCGCTTCCTCACCCAGCCCATGCACGTGGCGGAGCGGTTCACCGGCCGGCCCGGCCGTTATGTCCCCATTGAGGAGACGGTCCGGGGTTTCCGGGAAATCCTGGAGGGGAAGCACGACGATTTGCCGGAAGAGGCCTTCTACATGGTCGGCACCATTGACGAGGCGGTGGAGAAAGCAAAGCAACTGGGAGCCAAATAGATGGCTTGTGAGGGAAGAAAATAGGAGAAGAGGTATGGGCTTCCAACTGGACATCGTGACCCCTGAGAAGCAACTTTTCAGCGGCGAGGTGGATTCCGTTCTGCTTCCCGGCGCGGAGGGGGAACTGGGCATCCTGCCACGGCATGCGCCGCTCTTGACCGCCCTGACAATAGGGGAACTGGTGGCCCGGCGGGGGGAGGAGGAACTCCTCTTTGCCATCCACGGGGGCTTCGCCCAAGTCCTCCCGGATCGGGTGATTGTTCTGGCGGACATGGGGGAACGGGCCGAGGAAGTGGACGCTGCCAGAGCCGAACAGGCCCGCCGGGAGGCGGAGGAACTCCTGAAGAAAGAGCCGCCCCCAGAGGCGCGCGCGGAAGCCCTCATGGCCTTGCGCAAGGCCCAACTGCGCCTGAAAGTTGCCCGGCGTCAGCGTCCCCATCGCCCTCCCGAAGAACACTCATAGCCTGCGCCTCACGTTTCACGTTTCACGTTTCACGCTTCACGTTTCACGTTTCACTTTTCACGTTTTCACTTGAGGAGGCCAACTTGCCAGGCAAAGAAATGGGTATTGATCTGGGCACCGTCAACGTCCTGGTCTACGTGCGGGGCCAGGGCGTGGTCCTGCAGGAACCGTCGGTAGTAGCAGTCTCGGTCCACGAGCGCAAAATCATTGCCGTTGGTGAGGAGGCCCGGGCCATGCTGGGCCGTACCCCGGGCACTCTGGAGGTCGTCCGCCCGCTGAGAGACGGCGTCATTGCCAACTACACCGTCACGGAGCGGATGCTCCGCTATTTCATCCGCAAGGCGGGCGGAGCGTCCTGGCTCTTCCGCCCCCGGGTGATGATTAGCGTCCCCTACGGGGTGACCAGTGTGGAGCGACGGGCGGTCCGGGAGGCCGCACTGGATGCCGGTGCCGGCCGGGCCCATCTGATCCCCGAGCCGCTGGCGGCAGCCATTGGGGCAGGCCTGCCGGTGGACACTCCTTCAGGGAATATGGTGGTGGACCTGGGCGGCGGAGCCAGCGAGGCCGCCGTCATTGCGATGAACGGCATCGTCGTCGCCAACTCCGTCCGCGTGGGCGGCCTGCGGCTGGATGAGGCCATCATCGCCTACGTCCGCCGCAAGTACAACCTGCTCATCGGTCAGCCGACGGCAGAGGAAGTCAAAATCCGCATCGGCAGCGCGCTCCCGCTGGACCCTCCGCTGAAGATGGAAGTCCAGGGACGGGACCAGGTGACGGGGTTGCCGCGCATCGTGACTCTGAGTTCGGATGAAGTGACGGAGGCGATCAACGAGCCACTGATGGCGATGATGGGGGTCATCAAGGGGGTGCTGGAGCGTACCCCACCGGAACTGGCGTCGGATATCATTGAGCGGGGCATCGCGCTGGTGGGCGGGACAGCCCTTCTGCGCAAAATAGATGAACTGGTCACCCGGGAGACGGGAGTGCCGGCCTGGGTGGCTGAAGCGCCGATGGCCTGCGTGGCCATGGGAGCCGGGAAGGCCCTGGAGCAATACGAAACTCTCCGGCGCAGCGTGCCGGACATGGACGCGTAGGGTCTCACAACCCTGTATCAAAGGAGGGACGGGCAGCAAAGCCGCCCGTCCCTCCTTTTCCCCGCCCGGATGTTCTGACAAACGCTCTACCCTCTCTCCGCTGCCCCTGTGATTTGGGTTGCCTCTCTTTTGCAGGATGGCAGGGCTTCGGTTCCGGGTGCTACCCCCCACCCGGCACACTATCGGCCACTTTTGAGAACACCTGGCTGAGTTGGGTGCCGATCAGAGAGAGAACGATTACAACGACAATCGCTACGAGAACGAGGATTAACCCATACTCTACCAGGCCCTGCCCATCCTCCTGGGGCAGATATATCATAGTGCTCACCCCCTTTCTCCCCACGAATGAAACGATCCCATCCGCCGAGCTATCGGCCAGAGGGCTCTGCCTTACTTATACCACAAAACGGACTCCTTTCAATAGCCCAGAAGTACCGTTCTTCGCAATCCTGCTCGCTATAAACGCAAACAGGGGGCAACTACCAGAGGTTGCCCCCTGTGATCCGTAAGTAGGACGAAAAGCCGCGGCTACTCCGCCAGCGCCCGGCGCATCTGCTCCAGTTGGGCCGCGAAACTGCCGTCCACCACCCGGTCGCCGACGCGGACCACCAGCCCACCCAGCACTGCCGGGTCCACCCGGAAGACGACCTCAGGCTCCCGGCCCAGCCGGGCGGCCAGTTCCCGCCGCACCACGGAGGCCTCCGCCTCCGTCAGCGGGACCGCGCTGGTGACCACCACCGGCCCCTCGGCAGGCCCCATCTCCTCGGGCAGAATCTCCACCCGACCCGCGCGCACTCCGCTGAAGAACTCCGCCACCAGCGCGCGCTGCCGCTGTTCGTCCAGCGCCTCGCCCACCAGTTTGTGCGCCGCGGCCATCGCCAGAGCGACAATCTGCTCTCGCATCTGGCCCAGGAGTTGCGCCCGCTCGGCCTCCGCCTCCTCCCGGGCCGTCGCGCGGATGCGCTCCGCCTCCTCCCGCGCCTGAGCCAGGAGTTTCTCCCGCTCCTCCTGGGCCCGCCGTCGGGCCTCGGCGACCAGCCCTTCCGCCTCCGCGCGGGCCCGCGCCAGGATCTCCTCCCGCTCCGCCTCTATCCGGGCCCGGGCCTCCTCCGCCGCGCGCGCGTCCTCCAGCCCCTTCTGAATCCGCTCCTGCCGCTCCTTCAGAATGCGCTGGATGGGCTTATACCCGACGGCGTTCAGGATGAACAGCAGCAAGAGAAAGACAATGATCTGGCTCAGCAGCATCCAGGGATTGATCCCCAACGCCTCCACGCTGGCCTCCTTATACCACGAACATCAGAATCAGCGCGACCACAAGGGCGTAGATGGCGACGGCCTCGGCGAACGCGATGGCCAGAATCATATTGGTGAGGATCGTGCCCGACGCCTCCGGGTTTCGCCCCGTCGCCTGGGCCCCGCCCAGACCGACCAACCCGATGCCGATCCCGGGCCCGATAGCCCCCAACCCAATCGCCAGACCGGCCGCCAGCAACTTGATGACGTCCTTGCTGATTTCCATAGCCTCCTCCTTCACATTTCACGTTTCACGTTTCACTTTTCACTTTTTACGTTTCACGCTTCACGTACTCCGTTAATGATGCTCCCCGTGCCCCGCCGTCGCCACGGCGGTGAAGGCCGCGGTCAGCATCGTGAAGACCAATGCCTGGACCGCGCCCACGAACACCTCCAGAATGTAGAAGGCCACCGGCACCACGAACGGCAATAGCGACGTGATCACCAACAGCAGAACCATCCCGGCAAAGATATTGCCGAACAACCGGAAACTGAAGGAGATGATTTTGGTGAACTCGCTCAGCGTCTCCAACAGGCCCACCAGGAAGTTCATAATCCCCATAATGCCGCCCCGGGTCAGGGCCTTGATGTTGATGAAGCGATAGAAGTACCCCCACCCCAGCGCCTGAACGCCGTAGACCTGGGTCATAAAGACCGAAATCAGCGCCAGCGCCAGCGGGACGTTCAGGTCCGTGTTGGCCGCCCGCAGGTAGGGGACCAGCGTGTATTCGCCCTTCTCGTGGGTCAGAAATACCAGGGGCCCCACATGCCGGACCGCGTGCCCTTCCCCTTCGTGGACGTGCTCTATCAGGCCAACGGTGTCAAAGCCCGGAAAGAGTTCAATCCAGTTGGCGACCAGGATGAACAGGAAGAAGGTGATGAGCAGCGGGAGCATCTTCTCTGCCCGCTCCCCCACAATGCCGCGCAGGAAGTTGGCGAGGAACTCGTAGATGGTTTCCATAAGGTTCTGCAGCCCCCGCGGCACCATCGCCTCCGGCCGTCCGGCGCGGATGTGCCGGGTACCCGCCGCGAAGAGGCCGATGAGAACGAGGTCCGCGATGATGACCCCCAGCAGCGTGTTGGGCACCCGGATCGGTCCTACCGGGAAGGTCTCCGGCGCCATCTGGATATGCGGCTGGACCACCCACTTCTGCCCGAATGGGCCGATGACGCACGAGAACACGCACAGCCCGATCAGCGCAATCACCAGCAGAATTTTGCCGACTCGTTTCATCACCACCTCCGGGAAATATAGCGGACGCAGATGAACGCAGATACTTACTCCTCTGCTCCCCCGTCCCCCTGCTTCTCCGCTTCCCTGCCCTGCTCACCGGGCGGATATGCGCGCCGGGCGGCGGAGAGGGCCAGCCGGACCACCAGGTAGAGGCTGACCGGGATGCTCGCCAGCACCAACCCCAGGGTGAACCAGGGCCTGGTCCCCAGGCGGTTATCCAGCCAGAGGCCCGCGCCCAGCGCCAGCAGGATGACCACGACGGTCAGGCAGCCGATCTGCGCGGCCGCCTCCGCCAGAAACGCCCCTTCGCGCCACCCCAACCCTTTCCGCTCGCTCATCTCTCCTCCCGCCCCAGCGACACGCCCTCCACGATCGCCCTCGCCAGCCGGTTCCCTTCCGCCAGCATCCGGCCCAGTTCCTCCTGCGTGTAGACCAGCAGGTTCACATCCAGCGGCAGGTCGGCGAAGTAGTCCACGAACGCGTCGGTCCGCTTCAAAAAGGGCTCCCCATCCCTGCTCAGGAGGATCGCCACATCCACATCGCTGCGAGGTGTGAAGTCCCCCCGGACGAAGGACCCGAAGAGCAACACGTCCTGGACCCTGGGATGTTCCCGCCGGATCCGGGCCGCGATCTCCTCAAGGCGCTGCCGGAGCGCCTCCGCGTCCACGGAGAGAATCTCCACTCCATTGCAGAATTGCCTCCGCAGCACGGACGGCCTCCTGAGCCATCTCCTCGTCAAAATACTCAAAAGGAGCCCCTTCCGGGAATCCGTTCGGATACCGCGCTTCCAGATAATAACGGGTCAGGACGCGGGCAAAAGCATAGAACTGGCTAGGCACCTCGTACAATTCCCTCAGCCCCTGAAGCAGGGCTAAAATGGAATGCCCCCGCACCTCCAGGCCCTGATGCTCGTAGAGCGCCTTCAGGGCCTTTTCGGCGGCCTGCTGGGCAGCGAAGCAGGCCCACTCATAGTCCCCGGCCTCCAGCGCGTTTCGCGCGTGCCGGAGGTCCCGCTCCGCCTGCCGCATCCAGTCCATCGCCCGCCGAGGCATCTCGCCTCCTTGACCACCCTCGCTTGCATCCCGCGTCCCGACAGACCTGGCGGCCTGGAAATTCAAACCCCCCGTGCTCTCTGCGTGTTCTGCGGTGCATTCTTACAGGCCTGGCGGCCTGCGCTATAAAATCCGCGCCTGTCCCTCCGCGTCTCTTAAAGCCGATCTATCTCCTCCGGCTCTACGTCCGGCACTTTTGCCAACACCTGCTCAAATCGTGCGCGATCCCCCCGTCGGGCTCGCTCCTCCAGCCAGTCCGCCGTCATTAACGCGGAGACTTTCTCGGCCAGCGCCAACGCAATAAACTGATTCATAGAGACCCGATCCCTCTTTGCCAGTATTTTCACAGCCCGATGTAAGGATTCTGGTAGCCGCAAACTAATCGTGCTCATACGACCTCCCCAATCTCTCTCAGAAATTCCTTTGGCGTCACCACCCGTATTCCGAATTGTTCTGCCCCCTCAAAGTCTCGGATATTGTGCGTGACGATATACTCGCAGTTCGCCGTCACAGCCAGTTCCAATACCATTTCATCCTTTGGATCCCTTAGAACGGGCCGCCACAAATAATGCAATTTCCAGCGGCGCGCAACCGCACAGATGTAATCCAGAACAGCTTCTATATCCTCCTCGGTGAGCGGCACTATCCCCAATAACCGTTTCGCCGCTGCTTCGTATTCCAGTAACAAGGGCACAGAAATACTAACTTCAAATCGCTCATCCCCAAGGAGCGAAAGCAGTCGGTGGGACGCACCACGCCGGGAACGCAGCGCCGCTACCAATACACTGGTGTCCAGGACAATGCGCTTCCGCTCCATTTTTGGTATTGTATACGATACCAAAAACTTGTCAACCCTGACTCACCTCTCACTATACGCCCCACGCTTCAGAACCACCCTGCGCTCGCCTGCCACACCCACTGGTACACCGGATAGGCCAGGATGCCCAGCAGGACAATCGCCGCCATCGTGATGCCCAGCACCCATTTGGACGGCGTCGGCACTTCCAGCGGCTCGTGCTCCTGCTCGGAGCGGCGCTCAAAGACCACCTTCACCACGTTCAGGTAGTAGTACAGGCCGATGATGACGTTGATCACGCCCACCACCGTCAGCGCGATGAGGCCGCTCTGGATCGCCCCGGCGAAGATGAGCAACTTCCCCACAAACCCGCCGAAGGGCGGCACGCCCCCCAGCGAGAAGAGCGCCAGCATCATGCTCCACCCCAAAAACGACGACCGCCGGGCCAGACCGGAGAGGCTCTCTATGTCCTCGCTCCCGGTCAGGTTGGAGACCAGGACCACCACGGCGAACGCGGCGACGTTCATCACCGTGTAGACGATGAGGTAGAAGGCCGCCGACGCCACCCCCATCTGCGAGGCCGCCGCCACGCCGATGAGGACGTACCCGGCCTGGGCGATGCTGGAGTAGGCCAGCAGCCGCTTGATGTTCTTCTGCCAGACCGCGAAGGTGTTGCCCAGCGTCATCGTCACCATAGAGATGGCGACGAGCAACACCACCCACGTCGTCTCCAGCGCGGGGAAGAGGAACCGCAGCGCCCGCAGGAGCACCGCGAATCCCGCCGCCTTGGAGCCCACGGACAAAAATGCAGTAATCGGCGTCGGCGCGCCCTGGTAGACGTCGGGCGCCCAGAAGTGCATGGGCACCATCGCCACCTTGAACCCGAAGCCTACCAGCACCATCAGGAAGGCCAACACCGCCAGCGGGAAGGGAATGTACCGCAATGCCTGAGCCAACTGACTGTACCCCGTCCCGCCCGCGAAGGCGTAGAGCCAGGAGAAGCCGTAGAGCATCACCGCCGAACTGAAGGCCCCGAACAGGAAGTACTTCAGCCCCGCCTCCGCCGACTGCGGCGTCTCCCGCATATAGCCGACCAGGACGTACGCGCTGATGCCGGTCAACTCCATCGCCACGTACAGCATCACCAGATTTTCCGCAACCGCCATCAGCGACATTCCCAACAGCGAGAAGAGAAGCAGGCCGTAGTACGGGCCGTCCTGCCGCAGCGGACGGAAGTCCATAGACATCAGTGCCACCAGGATACCACCCAGCAGGAAGATGACCCGGAAGACCCCGGCGACGCCGTCTATCCGCACCGCGCCGCCGAAGGCCGGACCCTGTGGCATCGGCACCAGCAATGTCACCAGCAGGATGACAACCAGCCCCCCCGCCGTCCACAGCCCCAGCGTCCGCTTCCGCTCCGCCGGGAGCGCGAGGTCTACCCCCAGCACCACCACCGCCAGGGCGAGCAGGAGCAGTTCCGGAAGGATGGAGAGAAGCCAGGTCGGGTTGAAGGGTGTGACGCCCATTTATGCACCTCCCAGGACGGCCAGGACGGATTGGACGCCGGACTGCACCACCGGCAGGACCAGAAGCGGGTAGACGCCGCCCACAATCAGCGGCAAGCTCATCAGCGCCAGCGCGACCTTATCCAGCGGACCGATGGGCGGGATGTCGGCGAACTTCGGCTTCAGTTCGCCCATAAAGACGTACTGGAACGCCCGCAGCATATAGGCCGCCGTCCCGATAATCCCCAGCGCCGAGATGATGGCGACGATGGGGTACCAGGGCGCCAGGCTGGCCGCCTTCCACAGCCCCAGGAAGACCTGCACCTCGGCGACAAAGCCCAGGAAGCCGGGCATCCCCATAGAGGCGAACCCGGCGATGGCGAAGCCCAGGGCCGCGGGCGAGAGCCTCCGGATCATGCCGCCCAGTTCCTTGATCTCCCGGATGTGGGTCCGGTCGTAGACCATCCCCACGATGGCAAAGGACATCGCGGCGATGATGCCGTGGGCGAACATCATGGTGACCGCGCCGCTCCAGCCCAGTTCGTTCATCGCGGCGAAGCCCATCAACACGACCCCCAGGTGGGCGACGCTGGCGAACCCGATGATGTACTTGAAGTCGGTGTGGACCAGGGCGATGAACGAGGCGTAGACGACGTTCATCACCATCAGGAAGACCAGGTAGGGCATCCAGAACTTCGCCCCTTCCGGCAGCAGCAGCACCGCGACCCGGAAGGCGGTGAAGGCCCCGACGTTCTTCAGCACCCCCGCGTGGAGCATAGAGACGGCGGTGGGCGCCGCGGCGTATCCGTCGGGGGACCAGGAGTAGAAGGGCCAGAGACTTGCCAGGACCCCGAAGCCCACGAAAATGGGCAGGAACCAGGTCCGCTGGAACTCCGGCGAGAACTTCACCCCGCCCAGCGCGACCATGTCAAAGGTCCGCAGGCCGGAAGTGAAGTAGATGGCCAGGATGCCGACCAGGGCGACGAGGCTTCCCAGGAGCAGGTAGAGGGTCAGTTTCATCGCCCCGTACTCCCGCAGCGGCTTCCAGCCCCAGTTGACGATGAGCAGGTAGATCGGGAAGAGGACCAGTTCGTAGAAAAGGACAAGCAGGAAGAGGTCCAGGAGCGTGAACGCGCCGAAGACCCCCACGCCCATCAGCAGGAGGAGTGCGAAGAACTCCCGGGGCCGCTCCTCTATGTGCCAGGAGATGAGGACGGCGCAGAAGAGGAGCAGCGCGTTCAGCAGGACCAGCATCACCCCTATCCCGTTGACGCCCACGTAGTAGGAGGAGCCGATGACGGGAAGCCAGGGCACCTGCTCCACGAACTGGTAGCCGCCGAGGGTCCGGTCGTAGGCCAGAAAGACCCAGACGGCCATAAAGAGGGAGATGAAGGCGCCGGTTGCGGCCAGCACCTTCGGCTCCGTCTGCCGGTCTTTGGGCAGAAGCAGAATCAGGACCGCAGCAACCGCTGGTGCGAAGATGATGACGCTGAGGAATGGGAAAGCCATAGCCACCTCACCTGTTTTCCGGTTTCAGAAGGCTTCTGATCCTCCTGCTGGGCAAGTTCTTTTTCCAGAAAGCCCAGCAACTGTACAATGCTCAACCTCTCTCCAGGGACTACTGTTTCTTCGTCCATATGGATATGGTACGGGAAGTTAGGTAACCCAGGATAATGCTTCACGTTGTCCCACCTTCTACGCATCCTTTGTGTTTTCCCTTCCATCCACTGGTACCGGTACCGTTCCGGCCGACATTCGTCGTCTTCCCGTACAAAATATTCCGCCACCTCCAGCAAGTCTCCATTTGTCAACACACATCGGATACGAATGTATCCTCTGTCTGACCATACTTTCTCCTCAACCACTGTGAAAGAGGCAACAGCTGAGCTTACCAGTAAATGGACTTTAATCTGCAACACATAATCGGCGGTTGTGGCCATCTTATCCGGCCTGCAAAACCTCTAGTTTTTTCAAGAGGGCCTGATACATCTCGTAGAACACGCTCCATTCTACAAAATCCATATCGTCTCCCAATTCCCCCGCCTGGAAACGGCGATAAAACTCTGCAGAGTCCATCCCATACCGTGCTTCGTAGGCCGTCAACCGCTTTTCCAGATCCTCTTTCTCTGCCAGAGCCCGTTCAGCCTCCACAGCCAGTAACTTATCAATCGTGCGATCAAATACCTCGCTCCAAACACCCTGGCGGTAGAGGCGCTCTAAAACCTTTAACTTATCCAATGTCTGGACTACTCCCATTGTCCCCCTCACAAGGGCCGTACAACTGGCTCATCCGCCTCTCTTCTCTACCTGCTCCTCGGGCACATCCAGCGCCCCCAACAGGTCGCCACTTCCCGAATGCCCCTCTGGGGGTGTCATTGCGAGCCCCCGAAGGGGGCGAAAGGCCACGGCCCGAGAGGCTTCGCCTCGTAGGGCCACGGCCCGAGAGGCCTCGCCCCGTGGGGCCACGGCCCGAGGCGCAATCTTCGAAAACCAGCCGGGGAATGGCTTCGGCCACGCCGCGCCACGCGCCGAGGCGAGCGGCTCGCCGTGTGCCTCGGCGATCACCTCTACTGGATTCTCTCATCAGCCAGCATTTGAGCCGTTTGATACAGGTCCGCACTCATCCGAAATCCGGCATCCAGAAGACGCTCCAGTAAAGGCGTAATCGCTGGTATCAGATGACGTTTCTTCGCAAGTACCAAGACACCCAGGGTACCAGATTGATTCAGCCCTCGCGCTTCAGCGATTCTCCGCCCGCGAGCTTCATCAATCAGCAGCAAATCAGCCCCCAACTCTATCGCCAGAACAATGGCTTCGCTCTCCCCCGCATCCAGCCGTTCTCTCAGAAGACGAACGGCTATGCGGTCCTGAACCGCCACAATATGAATCCACTCTGCAGTCTGGACCTCTGAAGCCCCCGGCCGTTCCTGACCTGAGGCAACCACTTCCTCCCATACCGCAGGTGGGATATACAACTCTCCGAAAAGCGCCTGTAGTATGTGGAAGTGGCTGATCTGCGCCAGGGCAATCAAAGGGCCGGAGTTCGCTACTACAATCACTTGCCCTGTGACTCCAACAACCGTTCCAGTGTCCGAACCTCAGCCGCCAATTCACCGGGAGTTTCGGAAAAATAGGAAAGGCCATGTCGAGCTAGTAACTGCACAAATTCCAGTTTGGAAATCCCCAGCAACTCCGCCGCCTTTCCCGACGAGATTCGGCCCTCGCGAAACAGTTGGATCGCGATCATCTCGCGCAGCCGCCTCTCTACCTGCTCCTCGGGCACATCCAGCGCCCCCAACAGGTCGCGAGGCAATTGTAGGTGAACATCCAGCACGCGCATCCCCACTCCCTACCCAATCAACCGCATCACCGCCGCATTGAACAGATTGATCAGCCACGACGGCCACACGCCGATGATGAACATCAGCGCCATCAGCGGCGCCAGCGCCACCACCTCGCGGGCGTTGATCTCCGGCATCTTCTCCCAGCGCGGGTTCAGCGGCCCCAGGAGCACTTTCTGAATCGTCCAGAGCAGGTAGGCCGCCACCAGCACCAGCCCGATGGTTGTAGCAGCGGTAATCGCCGGGAAGACCGCCCAGGCCCCCCGGAAGACCATGAACTCGCTGACGAAGCCGTTCAGCCCCGGCAGCCCCAGCGAGGCCAGGGTGCAGAAGAGCAGGATGCCGCCGTAGGCCGGCACCACCACTCCCAGCCCGCCGAAGTCCTTAAGGTTCCGGGTGTGCGCCCGCTCGTAGACCACCCCGACCAGGGCGAACATCGCCGCGGCGGTGATGCCGTGGTTGAACATCTGCAGGACCGCGCCGTTGGTCGCCAGCGCCGCGTCCAGCGCGTTCACCCCGCCACCCAGCGCCTTCGCGGCCACCGCGACCCCCAGCACCACAAAGCCCATATGCCCCACGGAAGAGTAGGCCACCAGCCGCTTGAAGTCGTCCTGGGCCAGCGCAGAGAGGCCGCCGACCACCGCCGCCATCAGCCCCAGCAGCGCCAGCACCCACGCGTACTGCACCGACTGCTCCGGGAAGAGCGGGAGCACCAGCCGCAGGAAGCCGTAGGCCCCCAGTTTCAACAGCACCCCGGCCAGAATCATAGAGCCGGCCGTCGGCGCCTCGGTGTGGGCATCGGGCAGCCAGGTGTGGAAGGGCCAGATGGGGACCTTGATGGCGAAGGCGACCGTGAAGGCCCAGAACCCGATGGCCTTCACCACCGAGATGGGCAGGCCGAAGAGGGAGCCGGTGAACGCGGGCCAGACCCTCTGCAACTCCACGATGTCAAAGGTCTTCGCCGTCAGGCCGATGACCTGGATGGCCAGGAGAAGCCCCAGCGACCCTGCCATCGTATAGAGCAGGAACTTGAAGGCCGCGTAGGTTCGCGCCGGGATTTTATATCCGCGCCACAGTTCCCGTTCCCCGTGCTCGCTCCCCCACCGGTTGATGAGGAAGAACATCGGGATGAGCCCGATCTCCCAGAACAGGAAGAAGATGAGGAGGTCCAGCGCCACGAAGACCCCCAGCATCCCCGTCTCCAGGAACAGGAAGAGGGCGAAGTAGGAGCGGACCTCCTCGCGGATGCTGAAGGAGACCAGGAGCGCCAGCGGCGTGAGGAAGGTGGTGAGGAGCACCATCACCAGGCCGACGCCGTCAATCCCCACATGGTACGACGCCCCGATCTGCGGGAACCACTCCAGCCGCTCCTCAAACTGGAAGCCCGGCGCGTCCGGCTGGAAGTTGACCCACACGATGACCGAGAGGACCAGCGGGATCAGGCTGATGATGAGCGAGACCCACTTGATGAGCCGGTCCTGCTCCCTGGGCAGGAGCATCACCAGTCCGGCCCCGACCAGAGGGATAAAGAGAATCAGGCTGAGCAGATGTTGCCAGAAGAACTCCACGGTCAAACCTCCGTAGATATGTTGGAAGATGCGGCTATGGCTCTACCAAAAATCCCGCCTGCACAAAAT
>JACIWQ010000150.1:0-525 GCA_014360895.1 Thermoflexales bacterium
AAGGTCCTGCGGGTTGCCGGGGTTTGGAACAATCGTGTCAGCACTGATGAACCGCCCCAGCGCCGGGTCGTAGTAGCGGGCCCGGTAGTCGTAGAGACCCAGAGCCAAGTCCCAGCGCTGGCCGGTGAAGCGCCGGTCGGTGGGCAGGGCGCCGGTCGCGTAGCGAGGTTCGCCGTAGGGCCGATACCCCTGGCGGGCCACCGCCTGCTGGTTCGGGTCGGTAAGCAGGGTGGTGGAGCCCAGGTGGTCGGTGTGCAGATAAAAGACCGTACCGGCCTGTCCGGGCGGGCCCTGCCGCATCGCAATGGGCTGGCGGCCGACATAGTAGTACTTGGTCACCACCGAGCCTGGCGGCGGAGTGGGTGTGGGCGGCACCGCGGGGGTAGGAGTGGGTGTGGGCGTCGGCTGGGGCGTTGGAGTGGGCGGCACCGCGGGGGTAGGAGTGGGCGTGGGCGTTGGATTGGGACCGGGTGTCGCAGTCGGTGACGGCTCCTCCGTGGGATAGATGCACCGGCATTCCACAGG
>JACIWQ010000150.1:535-6758 GCA_014360895.1 Thermoflexales bacterium
CGCATGGTCGGATGATAAGGGATCCTTCGTCGGCCGTCATCGCTCCCATACCCATCGGCTGATAGGGCCCGTATTTGGAGCCACCCCCGCCTTCAAATGGATAGAGGATTTCATAGAAGTCACCAATATATACTGTCGCCCCCTCCAGGCCGAGGCGCAGCACACGGTTGCCGTCGCCATCGTAGACGAAGCGCGTCACCTGCCCGGTGACGGTGTTGGTGACAACGATTAGCCGGTTCTCGGCGTCCCACGCCTGGGTGTACGTGATCCGTTGCGTGCCCGAGACCTCCACCCGCAGCACCATATTCCCGTTGGCGTCGTAGGTGAACTGTCCGCCGCTGGAGAGCGCGGTCACCGCATGGACGTGGGCCGAGTTGCCGTAGGTGTAGGAGATTCCACCCTTGCTCAGCAAGTTGCCGATGGCATCGTAGGCATACGCCTCTCCCACCGTCCACGGGCTCCCGCTGACCACCCGCATCCGAAGAGCACCGTTCCAGGCCATGGTCTCCTGGCCGGGAATCACATCCCGTCCATCGTAAGCAGCTTCTCCGGCCCCTCGGTCGTATTGCACCCCGCTGCTCTCTGCCTGGACCGTCTGGCCATTGACCACGATGTAGTCCACCCAGATGTTGCGGTCACCGTTGGCACAGCCGCTGGGGACGCAGTAATCGTTGATGAAGGCCACATCTACCTGGTCGTCCCCGCTCAGCGGCGCCTGGACGGTGTAGTCCGCATACGATGTGGAGTTGACCGTCCATTCCGCTACTACGACGCCGCTCACCCTCAATTGCATCAACGGCCAGCCATCGGCGTTGGAGCCTTTGGCCCGAACGGTAATCGTCCGCAGGGGGGTAGTGGCCGTTATCCAGGTGGTGAGCCGATCCAGGGCATCGTAAGTAAAGTCCTGGGTCTCCGTGCGGCCACTGTCATAGATAGCGGTGACGTTCCCGGCCAGGTCGTAGCCGTAGTGCAGGTCCAAGAGGCTCCCTGCCTGAATGCGCCGCAGGCGGAAATTGAAGCGGTCGTAGGTGTACTGGGTCGTCAGGCCGTTGCCCAGTGGGAGCGCAGTGACCTGTCCCAGAGCGTTATAGGCGATGTTGGCCGCGTAGTTTAGGCCATAAGTCTCGCTGCGCACCTGAGAGGGCAGTCCCTGGATGTCGTAGATCGTCCGTACCACCTCTCCATCCGGATAGGTCATGCTCACCACCCGGTCGGCGGCATCGTAGGCATACTGGGTGACGAAGGTGCCGATACCGGTAATGGCTCTCTCCTCCCGAATCAACCGCCCGCGAGCGTCGTATTTCCAGGTGGTGGTGCCGGTGGCGTCGGTCATTGCCGTGCGCCGCCCCTTGCCGTAGTTCCCTCCGGAGATATCGTCGTAGTAATATTTGAGCGTATAGCCTCCATAGTCGGGGTCGGCCGGTCGCTGGTAGGTCTCCGGAGTCACCGGGCCCGGTGTGTCGGTTTTTCCCTTCAGCCGATTCAGTTCATCGTAGTAGAAGTTGATCGCCTGTCGCCTGGCATCTATCTGGACAATCAGGTTACCTGCTTCATCGTAGCGGTAATACCAGGTCCCCATATCGGGGTCGGTCATCTGGATTTTGCGTCCCAGGGAGTCGTATACCATCGTGGTGATATTGTTGGCTGCATCGGTCACCTGGGTCAGGTTACCCAGGGTGTCGTAGGTGTAACGGGTTGTATAAAATGCGAGTTCCCGATATTCCTCTAACCTCAGCACACCGGCGCGAACTTGGGCCATAAAGTTCCAAGAGCCGCTCCATGATGAGTCTTTGGCCTCTCTCAACCCGGCACGCACTGCCGGGTTATCCCGTTCCCATACCAGGACCAGGAACTCCCCGTTCCCTCCGGCTTGAAGGAGAGCCCGATACCACACTCCGGTACGAAGGGCCAGCAGGGGGACTTTCCGGTTGGTCGTTCCTTCGTAAGTATCCCGATAAATGGTGGAACCGTCTATATAAAGCCCCCACCGACGATACTCGGGCTGTCCCCAGGGGCCCCGATCCAGAAAGATGGCGGAGACCGCCGAGCCGGCATCGTAACGGAACTCCACCACGATTCCCGTGCTGTTACTGGAGGAGATGGTACGGCGAACGTAGGTATTCCAATCCTGGCCGTTTCCCGTAATGCTTAATATACCCCCTGATTCGCTAACATTCCCGTTATAGTTCCACCCCGTCAGAAGGCCGTCCCCAAAATCATCAGCCCACCTCACCAGGCTCTCATCAACCCGGGTCAAGCGACGATAAGGGTCAAGGAAAGAGAGTTGAAAACGCCGGTTGGGGGCTTCGGTACCTTGCCAACCCGGCCCATATGCAATCGTGGTGACTGTACTGTCGGCATTGACTGCCCGTACAACCCGCCCCAGGGCATCATATCTTGTCTGGGTGCGAGGCTGAGTCAGGTCGGGGTTGCGATAGGGCGTGACGACCTTCCCATCGGATGTGGTGGCATAGACATACTGGGGGACGAAATAGGGCGCACTCTCCTCTGCAACCCGCCCCAGGGCGTCATAGCGGATATACCGGACGATTTCCTGTCCACCGCTGGAGCAGTTCCAGCCGGGCCCCGGAGTCTGCGATTCCACCGGCCGTCCCAGGCCATCATAGTAGCGCCGCTCCCAGGCCGCCAGCCCTCCCGAACACCAGGCAACCCCCGCTGCTCCTCGGACCAGGTGAGAAATGAGCAGGGGCCAACGATCTGTAAAGGGCCGGTCCACTCCATCATAATACAGCCATTCTTCGGTGGGATAATCCCAGGAATCCCCGGGGCGAATCACCGTCCGTAGCCGCCCAAAGGGGTCGTAAGTGTACGCCGTTGCTGCTCCATTAGGGTCCACTACCCGCTTCAGAGCGCCCGTCGGCCCTCGGCCCTGCCCAGGGTCGCTCTCGTTGATCCCGTAGTATTCATACGTGGTAGTATGACCCCGGGCATTTCGCTCCCACACCCGGTAGACACCTACAGGCTCATATCCGAAGGTGGTTGTGAAATTCCGGGTGTCAGTGATGACCGTGAGATTCCCCCGGCTATCATAGGCGGCCTGCTCACTCACCCATTCCTGGTTGGCTTTCCCCCGATCCACTCGGGTCAGCAGCCCCTTCTGGGGCGGAGTGGTATAAGCAGAGGCGTAATCATAATAGAAGAGGGACTGGGTCTTCAAGGCCGATCCCCCAATATTTTCGGTAATTCCCTGATAGATGCTTTCCCAGGCCACTCGATCCAGAATCCAGGCGGTGGTGTTGGGGTAATACCCCCGGTGGGTAGTGCGCTCATCCCCCACATCGGAGGCCCGGGCCAGGGTGACCTCGTCCACATAGATGGTCCCGGTACCAGCGGTGTAATAGAGATGAATTCGCAGTCTGCCCGTGATATTGGCAGTATAGGTCAGGCTCACTGGAGACCAGGAAGTTAAGGGAGTGAAAGCCGGGCTGGTCACCGTATTGCCTCCCTGAGTGTCGTGGAGCCAGAGGTTGAATTTGGCCGTCGTACCTGTCGTCGCCCTCACCCACACTCGCACGATGTAGGTCTCCCCCGGTGTCAGACCGCTGACGTCCTGGTAGGCCCCTCCGTTGGTGCTCCCCTGAAGTTGCAAACTGGTCCTTCCCGCAAAAGATGTCGTAGTGGTGAGGGAAGCTGGTGTGGGGCTCCAGAAAGCATTCCAGCCGGTCAGAGAGTTTTCAAAGCCGGGGTTGATCAGCGGCTCTTCCGCTCCGTAATCGTACTCGGCAATAGGGTTCCCATAGTTGTCGTAATGGAAAGAGACCCGGCGAGTAGCACCATCGGTGGCAATCTCTTGTTGGGCTAGAAAGACGAAGCTGGCCCCGCCGATCGTTGGGGAGATTCCCCAAGTGTAACGAATCTCCTGCCGCACGGTTCCATCGGACTCTGCAACCCTCTCCCGCACCGGCCGTCCCCGGGCCGGCCATGCCACCTCATCGGGCAACCCGAAACGGCTCCATTCCCGTTTGAGGGTTGTTCCACTCAGGTCCTGGTAAGCGACCGTCACCTCCCGGTAGCCCAGAAAGAGACCGCCGGTGACCGGGACTCCTCCACCCCCGTCGGGGAAGTGCTGGGTCGTCGGCCATTTGCAGGCGGCCCGATCCTCGTCGTGCAGATAACACCGGCCCTGACTGTCGCCGCTGTAACTGTATGTCTCTTTCCATCCTCCTCCCAGTCCATCGGTCACCTGCCGCCAAGCCACCCGATAGTTCCAACCTTGCCAGTAGCCCCCGTCCGGCGTCTCATAACCAGCGGTGATAACTCCACCGTACCCGTTGTCTATCCGCGTCAGGCGAGGGTAGAAAAAGGACTCCCGATCCCACTCGCTGATGCAGGAGCCGCACCAACCCTTGTTAGCATAGGCGCCGTACCCGAAGGTGAAAGCCGGAAGGGATTTCCACCCACTCCCCTCCGGCGCCCATTCCTGCACTCGGGTCAGGATCCGCAGTTCTTTGGTGCTGGTAAATGTACCGTAAGTGAGCCGCCACTCTCGTACGGTCACCCAGGAGCCATCGGCCCTCTGTCGTTCTAAGACCACTTTCTGCAGCGCGTCCGTCTGCCAGAAAACGACCAACATTCCCGCGCTGGAGAAATCCCAGCGGTACGCCTCCGCATTGGCTCCACCGTCTTTAGGCCCGTTCCCGTTCCAGCGGCGGTCCCAGACCAGGCGCACCCGCGTTCCGGGATATTCTATTTGGGTCAGATAACTGGCCCGCTCCGAGTGGGGATCATCTCCAGTAGGGCAGCGATGGTAGGGATCATTACCAGGATCGTTCGGATTATCAGGGTTGAACGGCAAAAGGTCTGCCTGATACCACGCCCTGCATTGTTCCAAATAAGTCTGTTCGGCATAATTGTAGTTCACCGTTACCCCAGTAGGGTAAATGATCTGTTTCAGACGCCAGCGCACAGTAGCCTGATGAGTCAGCCAGTCGGACCCAGTCCAGACAAAGTTTCCACGCAGTACCTGTCGGCTATCTGGAGTGGTCCCAAACTGATACCGGGTGCCGTCTGTTAACGTCACCTCCCACCACCCGTTCTCCGGCCCCGGGTTCCACACAATTCGCCAGAACCGCTCGTCTTCCGTGCGGAAGGAATAAGCGGTGTTTGGTCCCAGGTACTGGACGTTATCTGGCAAGGAGGAAACAGTCACCAGTTTCAGAGCCTCTCCGTTCAGTACCAGTAAGGGAACCCGGTCCCAACAAAAACTGTGCCCGCTGTCGCACCGTCGTACATTGCGCCAGATGACTTCAGCAGCGTCTATATTCCAGCCCCAACCGATGCCGTCGGATTGCGCCCAAGTCAATATCCCATCTATCCGGCGGCTGTTATACGAGAGGCGAAGGGCCGGTTGAATTCCCCCCGGCCCTGGCGGAAGATCAAAGGGATATTCCCACACCAGCGCCCCAGAGAAGCGGTCCGTCCGGGTGTCGTTGAAGTTCAGCAGCCACCCGCTGACGGTTACAC
Source organism: Thermoflexales bacterium (assembly GCA_014360895.1). Taxonomy (GTDB): domain Bacteria; phylum Chloroflexota; class Anaerolineae; order B4-G1; family DUEL01; genus SpSt-77. The sequence continues at coordinate 6,020 of JACIWQ010000150.1, forward strand.
CCTGTGTCCCAGCCCCAAAGATGGAGAGATGGTCCGTAGGGAAGGAAATCACCCCAGCCTCCTCGTCTATCAGAGCGGGCGTGATGGTCTGCCATTGCCCCCGGCTCTCATCCCAGTACCCCACCCAGGGACGTAGCCAGTCGGGCCGAGAGGCCCAGTTGACCAGGTCTCCCAGGTACAGAGTGATGGTCAGTGGCGTGGCAAAGCGAGTGAGTGTTTGTTCCCTTTTATCCCACACGCGGAGATCAAAAGAAAAGGCCAGCCCCGCCTCATTGCCGGAGAGGGGGCGCAGATAGGTGACCTGTAGGGCCAATTGCCGCGCTGGTACATCGGGGGGTATCGCCACGGCCATCCGGCCCTGGGCCAGATGCACCTCTCGTCCCGGCGAAACTACAGCGGTCTCCTCTGGTGGCAAGGGAAGGGAAGAGGGCACTACTCTGGAGGCATCCTGTCCTTGGGGCACCTCAGGTGTAGGTAGGGGGCTCTGAAACACCGGGGAAACCTTCTGCTGCGATGGTAAGGGAATGGACAGCGAATGCGGAATCTCCAGAGATGTCGTCCCTACTGTCTCCAGGGGCCTCTGGAGAGGAGGCACTGGTGCCGCTGGTACCAGTACCCCGTGGATCAGCAGAGGGAAAATAATCGTGGCCCGAATCAGCCTTGTGAGGTAGTGGGGTTTCATCGAGGCCTCCTGATATGGCAACAACGAGAGGGATGATTTTACGAGATCGTACCCTGC
>JACIWQ010000151.1 GCA_014360895.1 Thermoflexales bacterium
TAGGGTTGCCTTTGGGCTCGCTCGGCCATAAGGGTACCTCTTGATGAAATCCATCGCGCCCAAAGTATACCCGAAGGTCGACCTATAGCAACTTTTCAGACTAGCTCTAACACACTTAGAAGCCGACCAGCCTGGCTCAGGAGTGCTTCTGTGGGCTCATCTCTTCCTGCAACAAAGTATAGCGCAGGTGCCCGGGGTACCAGAATGCCATTCCCTATGCGTACGAAGCGGATAGAGAGGTCAGAAGGTAGGAGCGCACTTATAAAGCCGAAAGTGGAAGAGAGGGCATCTATCCCATCGCTGAGCACAACCAGGTTGGGAATCTGCAACTGTTCTATGTTGTCTCGAATCACTTCCACTGCTGCACGGACATGTCGTTCTTGGAGGCAAGTTTGCGCCCACTCCTGCCGAAGAGTAGATCGGGAGACCAGAAAAGACCAGAAGGAGACAACACCCAGAAGAAGCATTAGCACACTTTTTCCAATAATTGGATATATTTGACGCGTCTTAGTGGGCAACCTGGGTAACAGAAATTTATCCAAGCATACCCCCAGGTCTTCCACAAGGGCTGCCATTGCCAGATAAGCGGCCGGGTACAAGAACAGAAAGTAGTGGTGCTGGAGATAATGGCGATGATAGGTGAGAGCCACTAAGGGGCCAATAATCCAGAAAAACAGGACAATTCGAGATGACTGAGGGGCAGATATAGAGTTTTCCCAGGCCTTCCGACCGTACCGCAAAGTGATTAATCCGAGCCAGATGATGCTGATCCACAGCCATCCTCGCAGTAGAATCTCGGCAGTTTTCCAGCCCTCCACTGCCAGGAAAAGCCCTCGGGCGCTAATAAGGTCACCAGCGATCAAGAAAGGGGCAATGTTCACTTGGACCGGCTCTCCAGTGGGTACGCGCAGGGGGAAAGAAGCGGTTTGAGCCTCCACGTAGGGCGCAAAAGAAAGAGCAATGAATAGAAAGGCAATCGCGGCCCACCAGATTCTGATACGCCGGTGGAACAGAAGACCGATGGCCCCAACAGCAATAATTAGCGATAGAGAAACCAAATGGGAGTGAAACATGCCGATCAGGGCCAGGGCAATACCAACCCATACTACGAAGCGCTGGTCCCCAGTAACCAGAACGGTCAGCAGACACAAAGCCAACGCCGCGAAGAAAGGAATTATGACAGGATTCCAGATCAACCGCGAAAAATGGACCGACCAAGGGCTTAGGGTGTAAAGTGCAAGAAAAACCAGGCTCGCTGATTGCCCTAAATAGCGGCGGGCATAAAGGTAACCGATTCCAACGCTGAGTACGTTCAAGAGGGCTGTCAAGACGGCAGCGCTAACAACCTGGTGAGTGAGGAGGATGGGGAAAGCATAGAGGTAAACCGGCAGAGCCGGATGAGCAAAACCTGCGGAGGACTGGTTGGCTACGAGCGGGAACCTTTCCCCACTCGCAATATCCATCGCCAGAGAGAGCAATGTGGACTGGTCAGGACTCATCCAGGTTGTGTCTATACGGACCAAGCGAAAATATGTCGCGATGCCCAGTGCAACCAGCAACACCAGCTTTTCCCAAATATAGCGTTTTTGCTCCCGGATAAGAAACCAGTAGTGTTTTCTCTGGCAGCAATTTTTAGCCACAGAGATTACTCCTCACCACGTTTCTTGCTAATATGCAAGCACGTATTCTGACAAAACCCCACCACCACCTCATATAACACCCGGACGCCGAAGGACAGGCCGGCCACCGGGATCCGTTCGTTGTGGCCGTGGATCATCTGCATAAAGTTCATCTCCGGCGGCAACTGGACCGGGGTGAAGCCGTAGCAGGGAATGCCGACCCGCGCCAGGTGTTTGGCGTCCGTCCCGCCGGTGACCATCATCGGCACCACGGCCATGGCCTCCGGGTCGTGCCGCCGCAGCCCCTCCGCCATCGCCGCAAAAAGGGGAGTCCGGTGGTCCGTCGCCACCGGCGGCGCCACCATAATGGGCTCAAACTCAAAGCCGTCCCCCACAACGGCCCGAACCTCCGCCAGGAAGGAGCCCAGGTCCTGCCCGGGGAGAATCCGCCCGTCCAGTTCCGCCTCCGCCTCCGACGGGATGACGTTGGTCTTGCTCCCGGCCCGCAGGACGGTCGGGGAGACGGTGTTGTGCAGCAGGGCGTGGAAGTAGTGCACCTGCTGAGGGTCCCGGATGGCCCGGCGCAGGACGAAGGAACTGAGCGCGGGGTTGAGGACGCCGCGCAGCACCGCGCCCTGCAGTCCCCCCAGCGCAGCCGCCATCCCCTCCACCATCCCGGCCACCGCGTCGGTGCGGTGGAAGGGGAGGGTGGCCCGACCCAGTTTCGCCACCGCCTCCGCCAGTTTCACCACCGCGTTGTCCCGATGGGGGACAGAACCATGCCCCGGCGTTCCCCGGGCCCGCATCCGCACCCAGCAGATTCCCTTCTCCGCCACCTGACAGAGATAGAGCCGCTTCCCACCCACGCGGATGGGGAAGCCCCCGAACTCCGTCAGCGCGTATTCGGCCCGGATTTTCTCCAGATGGTGGTCCACCAGGTAGCCGATGCCATAGAGCCCGCCCGCCTCCTCGTCCGCCGTGGCTGCGAAAATGACGTCCCGCTTCAGGGGGAGTTTCTGGCGGGCCAGCAGGAGCATCGTCTCCAGTTGCATCGCGGTGGCGAACTTCATATCCAGCGCCCCGCGCCCCCAAACGTAGCCATCCACCACCTCGCCGCCGAAGGGGTCACGCTCCCACTTCTCGGGCTCCACCGGCACCACGTCCAGGTGGGAAAGGAGCAGCAGCGGCGGTGCTTCTCCGCTCCCCCGGTAGCGGGCGACGACGTTCCCCCGCCCCGGCGCCGACTCCAGCACGGCCGGGTCGTACCCCTCGGCGGCCAGAACCCCCGCCAGGTACTCCGCCGCCGGTTTCTCATTCCCCGGCGGGTTGACGGTGGGGATACGAATTAGGGCTTGCAGGTGACGGACGGTTTCACCAGTGATTTCGTCCCAATTGAGATTCACGCTGGCCTCCTACTTATGGCCGGAACATGGCGACTTTGTGCCCTCCCGCGTCGGCCACGTAGAGGGCGCCGTCGGGCCCCACGGCGATCCCCATCGGCAGGACGAACGCCGTCGGCTCAAAGCCGAACTGGCCGAAACTGTAGAGGTATTCCCCCTCCGCGCTGAAGACGAGCACCCGGTAGTGGCCCGGATCGGTGACGTAGACCCGACCCTCCCGGTCCACCGCCAGGTAGGGCTTCTCCTCGGCCGCCGGGTTGTTCCAGCCGGAGATGGGCCACTGCCGGACCGGCTTCCCCAGCGGGTCCAGCACCTGGACCCGGTAGTTCCAGGTGTCGGCGACGTAGAGGTTGCCGTCGGGCCCCAGGGCGATGCCCACCGGCTCGCTGAGTTGGCCCGGAGCCGACCCCGGACTTCCCCACATCCGCAGGTAGGCCCCGTCGGCGGTGAAGACCTGGACCCGCTTGTTGCCCGTGTCGGTGACGTAGACGGTGCCGTCGGGCGCGACGGCGATGCCGCGCGGGCCGTAGAAGGCGCCGGGCCGCAGGTCGGCCCCGTAGTTGCTGGAGAAGCCCCACTGGGCGATGAACGCGCCGTCCGGGGAGAACTTCTGCACCCGATGGGCCCACAGGTCGGCCACGTAGACGGCGCCGTCGGGCCCCACGGCCACCCCCCACGGCTCGCAGAAGGTCCCCGGCGGCGGGGTCTGCTCGGGACAGCCGCCGAAACTCCCCCACGCGGTCACCCACTGCCCGTCGGCGGTGAACTTCTGGATGCGGTGGTTGCCAGAGTCGGCGACGTAGACCGAACCGTCGGGCGCGACGGCCACCCCGCGCGGCCGCAGAAACTGGCCCGGACCGCTCCCTTCCGACCCCCAGGTCCGCACCGGGGCCAGCGCCCGCCACCCGGCCGCGTAGGGGTCCGGCGCGGCCGTCGCCTCCTCCGGGGGCCTCGGCCCCAGCGAGTACTCCCAGAGCCGGTCCACCACGTCCTTGCGGATGTAGAGACGGAAGTCCTGCCGCAGCGGCCACTTCTCCGGGACGTGGCTCCCGCCCGTAATCTCGTCGTAGAGGCGATAGTCCATATCGTAGAAAATCCGCCAGAGGGCCAGCCGCTTCTTCCCGTCCGTCAGCCATTCCCGGAGTTTGGGGAGCGTCAGCCGCCGGTAGTCCTCCATCGGCCACCAGAGGAAGAAGTAGTCGTAGCGGTAGTAATCGTCTCCCACGTAGGGCTCCACGACGCCCCACTGCTCCCGCCCGGCGATGATGACGGTCGCCAGGACCTGGTCGCGGGTGGGCTTATCGGGGTAGTAGCGGGCGTTGGGGTAGTTGCGCAGGTACCAGATGAAGGGCCAGGAGCCGTCGGGCCCGTAGGCGACGTCTATCCGGTACGGCCCCCCGGCGACGCGCAGGGAGAGTTGTTCTATCTGTTGCATCGCGGTGCGGACGTCGGGCCCCTCGTGGGCGTAGACCAGGAACTCGGCGGGGCGGTCGTAGTTGACGAAGTTGAGCCGGTGGGCGATGCGGACCGTCAGCAGCGAGAGGGCCAGGAAGAGGGTCAGCGCGGCCAGGAGGAGGCCGTTGCGCAGGCCCACGCGCGCCCAGAAGTAGGCGACGGCCCCGCCGACAGCCAGTACGCCGACGATCCCGCCGACGAGTTGGCCCAGGCGGAGCAGGTTCTCCAGGGTGTCCGTCCTCAGCGGGCCCTGGGCGGCCTGGACCAGCGTCGCCACGGCGGCGGCCAGGGCGGGCAGGAGGAGCGGGATGAGCCAGCCATACCGCTTCCAGACGGTCCCCCAGTCTACCGCCTCAATTAACAAGCCCACCAGCCAGCCCGAAAGGAGGGCCATCGGCAGGGTGATGTGGACGACCAGCCAGGGCATCTTCTCCCCGGCGTAGGAGTAGCCGAACCAGGAGAGGAATGACCAAATGAGCAATGACAGAATGAACAAATGACGGAATGACCAATGACGGAATTGGGGATGGAAAGCTTTATAGATGGCGCGGGAGGCCAGGAAGGCCGTGGCGGAGAGGAAGCCCAGGAGGGGGAGGAAGTCGTAGAGGGGGAGGATAACCAGGTAGTAGAACCATGGTTGGTTGCCCCGCTGGACGCCCTGCTGTTCCAGCCAGTAGCCCAGGGAGCCGACCCAGCCGGAGGCAATGCCCGCGCCGTTGGTGAAGACGGTGGTGAAGAAGACCAGGAAGATGCCGGTATGGACGGCGGCGGCGATGGGCCAGCGGCGCCGGTCCCAGAGGAGGCCCAGGGCGACCGCCGCCGCGATGGTCAGCGCCAGGATGACGCCGGAGTAGTAGATGGCCGGGGCGGTGTAGTCGGTGGGATGGAGTTGGGAGAGGTGGAGCCAGAAGGGGACGTTCCCCAGGTGGGGGAAGCGCTCCACCAGCCGGGCCGCCAGCCAGGCCGCGCCGTGGATGGGGAGTGGGCTCAGGAAGGGCAGGGTCAGCGTGCCGATGAGGAAGACGAGGTCCAGGGCGGGGTACTCCCTCCGGCGGGGCCAGATGCCGGAGAGGAGCGCGATGGCGCCGACCAGCAGGGAGAGGACGGCCAGCCCGCCGCCCAGTTGGGTCAGCGGGAGCGCGCGGCGCGTCTTGAGCGCCAGGCCCACCGCCAGCAGAACGAGCCCCACGGCCAGCCCGATCAGCGCGCCGATGAAGGCCGTTTCGGCCCCCCGGCGCTCCCAGGGCCGGCCCAGGGCCTGGGCGACCAGCAGGCCGACCAGGAAGAGGCCGAAGATGGCGGTGTAGATGAAGGCGACCTCTTTGGTGGCGAACATCAGGGAGAGCGCGGCCGCCAGGATGTAGAGGTGACGGTCCCGGCCCTCTTCCAGGTAGCGGAAAATCGCCCAGAAGGTCAGGACGGCCCAGAGCGCGGTGGGGATGTCATGACGGATGTAGCGGGAGTAGTAGGTGATGGAGGGGGAGATGAGGAGCAGGAAGGAGGTCGCCAGAGCTCCCCAGCGGCCCAGCCAGCGGCGCATCAGGTACGGGAAGGCCACCAGGACGGTCCCCATCAGGGCCATCGGCAGCCGGGCCGTGAAGTCGCTATCGCCGAAGAGGAAGTAGGAGAGGGCCACCAGGTGGAAGTCCAGCGGCCCGTGCATCATCGGGTTGTGCTGGAACCCCAGGCCGGCGTAGAGGTCCCAGGAGAACTTGCAGTGGAGGCTCTCGTCGTGGCTCTGGACCCGGTAGCCCAGCATGACCAGCCGGGAGACCAGGCAGGCCACAAGGATCAGGAGGTAGAGGCCCTGTTCGCGGGTAATGGGAACGCCGTTCAGGATGGGTTCGTCCAGCCAGGATCGGGTTTCGGGTTGGGTCATCGTGCTCCCTCGCTGATTGAAATCAGCCTTTTTGGGCGCTTCGCGCTGGCTGTCGGCCTCCGCCGACAGGGCTTTCAAGGGCCGGCGAAGGCCGATCCCCGGCCGCAGGCCCAGGTGTGAGGGCGACTTTAGTCGGCCGGCGGATTGTTGCGGTTTAACAAATTATTCCGGCAAAGGTGAAGGTGACAGTCACCTTGAAGGTGACTGTCACCTACGTCACTTTGCGGTTTAACAAATTATTCCGGCAGTAGCCTTTTGGGAGGGAACGCCCCCTCATCCCCCCTTACCCCCCTTCTCCCCCAGGGCGGGGGAGAAGGGGGGAACAGAAACTGGG
>JACIWQ010000152.1 GCA_014360895.1 Thermoflexales bacterium
CGATGATTCGGCGACCGCCCTGAATCTGGACGATGGTCTCGGCCAGGCCCAGGCTGTTGACCCGGTTCTCCACAATCTGACGGGCGGTCTCCATGCTCACGCGGTCCACCTCCTGGCCCTCCGGCACGTCGGCGACCAGGGAGACCTTCAGGCCGCCGCGCAGGTCCAGGCCGTAGCGGATGGCAATCTGTCGGGCCCCCTCCGGCTGCCAAGCCAGCAGGTTCTCCAGCCAGGCGGGGTGGTCTATGTCCAGGTCCACATAGACGGCCAGGATAGCCAGAAGAGCGATGACAACCAGCAGGATTTGGTCTCGTCTCTCCATCAGGATGGTCCCCTTTCGGTTGCAGGTCTCCAGCGGAAGCAGATTTTGCGGCGGCCTTTGGCCGCCGCCTCTCTCTTCAGAATGGTAAAATTATAGCCGATGCGGGCGGTTCTGTCAAACCACCGGGCGGGCGATTACGTTCCGATAGACCGCCAGGACGCCGCGCGCGGTCTGCTCCCAGGTGAAACGAGCCGCGTGGGCGGGGCCGGCGGCCCGCAGGGTGGCCTGAAGGGAGGGGTCGCGCAGCACGCGGGCCATCCCCGCCGCGACGTCCTCCGGATCATCGGGGTTGACGGTCACTGCGGCCGCGCCGGCCACTTCGGGCAGGGACCCCCGGTCGGAGATGACCACCGGTGTGCCGCAGGCCTGAGCTTCCAGGGCCGGGAGGCCGAACCCCTCGTAGAAAGAGGGCATCACCAGCAGCGCCGCGCCGTTGTAGAAGGCCGGGAGGTCTTCGTCGGGGACGTCGTGGATGAAGCGCACGGTATTTTCCAGGCGGAGGGCGGCCACACGCCGGTATATTTCTTCGTATAGCCATCCCTTTCCGCCCACCACTACCAGGGGGGCCCGCGTCTCTCCCCGGTCCAGGAGGATGCGGTACGCGGTGAGGAGTCCGGGCAGGTTTTTGCGCGGCTCCAGCGTGCCCACGAAGAGCAGGTATCCCGGCGTCAGGCCATAGCGGGAGAGGACCTTCTGGGTTTCATCGGGGGGTAGGGGGCGAAATACGGGTGATACCCCCTCGTACACCGTAGTCACCTTCTCCGGCGGGACTCCCAGCAGGCGGATGAGGTCCGCGCGGGTGGCTTCGGAGACGGCCAGGATGTGGTCCGCGTGCGCGACGGCCCAGGCAATCTGGTCGTTGTAGTACCGACGGCTGTCGGCGGTGAGGAACTGGGGGTAATAGAGAAAATTCAGGTCATGGACGGTGATGACGAAGCGTCGCGCGCCGAAGGCCGGAGGGATGAAATCCGGGCTGTGGAGCAGGTCCAGGCGCCAGGGGGCAATCTCCACCCCCAAGGCCCAGCGTTCCAGATGGTGGTGGCATGGCGTCCAGACGGTGACGCGGCGGATGTTGGGCCCCGCCTCGCGCTGCGTACGGTCCTTTCGGTGGCGAAGGACGCGATAGTCGGTATCGGGGTCCAGGGCGGCCAGGGCGGGGAGCAGGTGCCGGATGTAGTTGGTGATCCCGCCCCGGCGGTACGCGATGATGCGGGCATCTATGCCGATGCGCATATAGCTTCCGGTTCGCGTTTTCCAGGCCTGGCGGCCTGCGCTACGTTCTCCCCGCACAAAAAACTTCATCGGAAATAGGACGCGGATGAACGCGGACGAGCGCAGATTTTCCCTAGTTATCGCCCCAGAATTATAGCGAGGGCTGGTGGGGTGTCAAGGCCGCGAATTGTGAGTGTCTGGGGGCTTCCCTTTCTTCCTCCTGTCAGGTATAATGTAACGGAGTTGGGAGGGTGGGCTATGGAAGACGCCGTCTTTGAGCAGTTTGTCGCCGAGGCGCTGGAGGCGCTACCGGAGGTCTTCCGGGAGCGCCTGGAGAACGTGGAAATCGTGGTGGAAGATTGGCCTGACCGCCGGACGATGCGGCTGGCCGGCGTCCGCTCACCGGCGGACCTGCTGGGCTTCTACCACGGTGTCCCCCTCACTCGCCGCACGTCCAACTATATGCTGGTCCTGCCGGACAAAATCTCCATCTACCGGCAGCCCATCCTGATGCGTTGCCGCACGCTGGAGGAAGTTCGGGCGATGGTGGCCCGGACGCTGCGCCACGAAATCGCCCACTACTTCGGGATAGACGACGAGCGTCTGCAAGAGATCGGAGCGTACTGATGCCCACTGTCCATCTGGCCTATGGTCGGCATGGCCTGACGGTGAATCTGCCCGACGACGGGGTCACGGTCATAGAGCCCCGGTATGTGCCGGGACTCTCCGATGAGGCGGCGGCCGTCCGGGAAGCGCTCCGCGCGCCGGTCGGCACCCCGCCCCTGGTGGAGTTGGTCCAGCCCGCCGATACGGTCGCCGTCGTCTTCAGCGACATCACCCGCCCTATGCCCAACGACCGGGTCCTCCCGGTCCTCCTGGAGGAACTGGCGCGGGCCGGTGTTCCCGACCGCCGTATCCTCCTCATCAACGCCCTGGCGACCCACCGTCCCCAAACGGAGGCGGAACTGCGCCGCATGCTGGGAGACGGCATCGTGGATCGCTACCGTATCCTCCAGCACGACGCGTGGGACGAGGCGAACCTGGTCCCGGTGGCAACCAACCGCGCCGGTCGGACGGTGCGGGTGAACCGGGCCTATATGGAGGCGTCGGTGCGGATTTTGACCGGCTTCATAGAACCGCACTTCTTCGCCGGATTCAGCGGCGGTCCCAAAGCTGTCCTGCCGGGGATTGCCGATATGGAGGCCATCCTGGATAACCACGGTCCGGCGATGATTGCCCACCCGCAGGCGACCTGGGCGGTGACGGAGGGCAACCCCATCTGGGAGGAGATGCGGGATGTGGCCCGGGCGACGGCGCCGACCTTTATCCTCAACGTCGCGCTGAATCGGGAGCGGCGGGTGACCGGCGTCTTCGCGGGCGAGATGGAGGCGGCCCACCGGGCCGGGGTCGCCTTCGTCCGGGAGCATGCCCTGCAGCTGGTGCCGGAGCTGTTTGACATTGTGGTCACCTCCAACAGCGGCTATCCGCTGGACCTGAACCTCTATCAGGCTGTGAAGGGGATGTCGGCGGCGGCGCAGGTGGTCCGACCGGGCGGGGACATCATCGTCGTCGCCGAATGCTGGGACGGTATCCCCGACCACGGGGAATATAAACGGCTTCTCTGGGAGGCGGCGTCGCCGGAGGAGATGTTGGCGCGGATTCTGGCACCGGGGTTTCGCTGTCCGGATAGTTGGGAGGCGCAGATTCAGGCGCAGATTCAGCGCAAGGCGCGCGTCCACGTCTACGCTGACGGTCTGACGGATGAGGAACTGCGGCGGGCGCATGTGCTCCCCTGTCGGTCGGTGGAGGAGACGGTGGCCCGTCTGCGGCGGGAGAATCCGAAAGCCACCATCGCCGTTCTCCCCGACGGCCCCCAGACGGTGCCGTATGTGGGATGAAAGGTGCGGCGGCGGCCTTCCGGGCCGCCGCGCCCTCTTTTGCTTTTCTCCTCATTTAGCGTATAATTGCTGTTGAGAGGAGCGGTTCGCGGCGGCGTCATTGCCCGCCGCAAACATCCTATCTGGATCAGGAGGCAAATTGACGAAGATTCTGGTTCGCTGGGTGATTACGGCGCTGGCGCTGTTTGTCGCGGCGCTCGTCGTGCCGGGGATTCGCGTCTCCGGTACGGCGTGGGTGGCCTATGCGGTGATGGCGGTCATCCTGGGGCTGGTCAACGCCCTGGTGCGGCCAGTGTTGAAGTTCCTCACCTGTCCGCTCATCCTGCTCACCCTGGGGCTTTTCACCCTGGTCATCAACGGCTTCACCCTCTGGCTGTCGGCCCGCATTGCCAACGCGCTGGGCATCGGCTTCTACGTGGATGGTTTCTGGCCCGCTTTCTGGGGAGCGCTCATCGTCAGCATTGTTTCGGTGCTCCTCTCGGCATTGGTGAGGGAAGATTAGACCGATGGAGACGGTCATTCAGGCACTGCTCATCTTTGTGCTACGGGTGATTGGCATCTCCCTCAGCACCGTTGCCACTATCCTTACTGTCCAGAGTCGGAAACTGCTGGCCGTCCTTATGGGCAGCCTCAGCACACTGATTTATGTTGTGGCGATTGCCCAGGTGGTGACCAACTTGCGCAATATTGTCAACGTTGCGGCGTATGTGGTCGGCTTTGGGGTCGGCACCTGGGTGGGCATGTTGCTGGAAGAGCGGATGGCCCTGGGCTTCTCGGAGGTCCGCATTATTTCTACCGAGAGGGGGGATGCGGTGGCGGCAGCCCTGCGGTCGGCTGGATTTGGCGTCACCCAGATGGAAGGGCGCGGACGGACCGGATCGGTGAGCGTGGTGGACGTCTTCGTGCCTCGTCGGAATCTCCAGACGGTCCTCAAAGTCGCGGAGGAGGCGGACCCCCAGGCCATCGTGACTGTCTCCGAGGCGCGGGCGGTCCAGCGGGCCTACTGGCGGCCTTCTGACCGTCGTGCGTAAGGAGGAACTATGATCCCCATCAGTGACGAATTGCCCAGTCGTCGGATCCCGCTGGTGACCTGGGGGCTGATCGCGGTGAACGTCCTGGCCTTTTTCGGGGAGTTGTTGCTGGGGCCGGACGTGGACCGACTTTTTATGATGTGGGGAGCTGTACCTGCGTTTATCACCCACCCGGATCGCTATCCCTGGGCGCCGTTGACTTTGCTGACCTCTATGTTCCTACACGGGGGGTGGATGCACCTGATCGGGAACATGCTCTATCTGTGGGTTTTCGGTGATAATGTTGAGGACGCGCTGGGACGGCTGGGATACCTGCTGTTCTACCTTGCAGCGGGAGTTGTGGCGGGTCTGGCTCAGGTGGTGGTGGCTCCGTCCTCTACAACTCCTGGTGTCGGGGCCAGTGGGGCCATTGCCGGGGTTCTGGCGGTATATCTGGTTCTGTACCCTGCCGCTCCGGTGCGGGTTCTGGTCCCGGGCTTTTATATGTTGCGGATCGCGCGGGTGCCCGCGCTCATTGTCCTGGGCTTCTGGTTCGTCATCCAGTTATTCAACGGTGTCCTGAGCTTGGGTGCGGCGACGATGGCGACCGGCGGCGTTGCATGGTTTGCCCACATTGGTGGCTTCCTGGCTGGCCTTGTGGTCGGGCTGGGAGCCCGCGCCCTCGGTGCCCGGCGAATGTACTGGTAGCCGGAGGCTTCGTCGGTCCGACCTTTTCAGGGGGTGAACGATGACCGAAATCCGTCTCCAGGAATACATCCAGCAGGTGGATGGGTTGGTGGATAAGGGCCAGTACGATGAAGCCATCGCGCATCTCCGGCACATCCTCCAGCACTATCCCAAGTTCCTCCCGGCCTACCGTCTTTTGGGCAAGGTCTTGCTGGAGACCGGGCAGGACGATGCGGCGGAGGAAATGTTTCAGCGGGTGCTCAGTGGGGACCCAGAGGATTTCGTCGCGCGGGTTGGATTAAGCGTCATCCACGACCGGCGAGGAGACCTGCAGCGGGCCATCTGGCATATGGAGCGGGCCTTTGAACTGGCTCCGGATAACGACGTGATTCAGGAGGAATTGCGGCGTCTCTATAGTCGGAGGGATGGGGTGGTTCCTCCCCGGGTGATGCTGACTCGCGGCGCACTGGCCCGCCTGTATGCCCGGGGCGGGCTCTTTTCCCGTGCAGTGGAAACGTTCCGCTCCCTGCTCGCAGAGGAGCCGGAGCGGGTAGACCTGAGAGTCGCACTGGCCGAGGCGCTCTGGAACGATGGGCAGCGGGTCCAGGCAGAGGAAGCCTCCCTGCGGGTTCTGGACGAGTTGCCCTATTGCCTGAAGGCCAATTTGATTCTGGGGGAAATCTGGACCCGCAGCGGTCGGGAGGAAGCACAGACGCATCTGCGCCGGGCTGAAGCGGTAGACCCGGAGAACCTGCGGGCTATAGAGGTCCTGGGGGATGCCTCTCCGCTTTCGCCCCGCGAAGTATACCTGCCGTACCTGGAATACGGTGCTCCGGGAGTTCCGGTTGAGCGCCCAGCGGTTGGAGCACCTGTCCCGGCAGAACAGGCACTGGTGGACCTGGAGCGGGCGGCGGAGATTCAGATAGAGATTCCGGCGTGGCTGGAGGAAATTGGCCTGGGGGAGGAGGGTGTTCCCTCCGTGGTGGAAGAAGAGGGGATTGCGGTGCCCGCCTGGCTGATGCCGGAGGAAGTTGGCCCCGAGGCCCCAGCGCCTTCGGAGGTCCCGGAGGCGGAGGTTCCGGAGTGGCTGCGGGAGGCCGCGCCGCCGGAGGCGGGTAGGCCGGAGGCGCCGGCCCCGTCGGAGATACCGGAGTGGCTGCGGGAGGTGACGCCGCCGGAGGCGGGGGTGCCGGAGGCGCCCGTTCCGGCGGAGATACCGGAGTGGCTGCGGGAGGTGGCGCCGCCGGAGGCGGGAGCGCCGGAGGCGCCGGTCCCGACGGAGATACCGGAGTGGCTGCGGGAGGTGACGCCGCCGGAGACGGGGGCGCCGGAGGCGCCGGTCCCGACGGAGATACCGGAGTGGCTGCGGGAGGCCGCGCCGCCGGAGGCGGGTAGGCCGGAGGCGCCGGCCCCGTCGGAGATACCGGAGTGGCTGCGGGAGGTGACGCCGCCGGAGGCGGGGGTGCCGGAGGCGCCCG
>JACIWQ010000153.1 GCA_014360895.1 Thermoflexales bacterium
GAGGAGGCCTCCCCTTACATCTCAACCTTCACGCTTCACTCTTCACGTTTCACTCTTCACGCTTTACTTCTTGTACGCATCCTGGGCGCTGCCCTCAATCGCCTGGAGCACCGCGTCCAGGTCCTTCCCGCCGACGTAGTCCATAACCCCGGTCCAGAACGAACCGGCGCCGACGGCGGCGGGCATCAGGTCGGAGCCGTCAAAGCGGGCCACCTTCGCCTCCACGATGGCCTTCGCCATGTTGCGGGTCAGGTCATCCGGGTAGGCGTCCAGGCTGACCTTCTTGTTGGCGGAGATAAAGCCGCCCTTGCTGGCCCAGATCTGCTGGGGCTCCGGACCGGCCAGGTACTGGACGAACTGGCGGACCTCCGGGGTGTCGTTGAACATCACGATGACGTCCCCCGCGATGAGGGCCGGCACGCCCCACTGGGGGTCAATGGCGGGCAGGGGGAAGAAGTTGTAGTCCTCCCCGGCCTTCAGGCCCTGGGGGAAGAAGCCGGTGATGAAGGAAGCCTGCCGGTGCATATAGCAGCCGGGGGGCGTGTCAAAGAGGGGCCGCGGGGAATCGCCGAAGTTGGTGCTCAGGACGCCGGTGGTGCCGCCCCAGACGTACTTCTCGTTGCGGGCGATCTGGCCGAAGAGTTCCCACGCCCGCTTCACCGCCGGGTCGGTCCAGGGGATTTCGTGGTTGACCCACTTGTCGTAGACCTCGGGACCGGCGGTGCGGAGCATGATGTCCTCAATCCAGTCGGTGCCGGGCCAGCCGCTGGCCGCGCCGCTCTCCAGCCCGATGCACCAGGGCGTCCCGCCGTCGGCCACGATCCGGTCGGAGAGGGCAACCAACTCATCCCAGGTGGTGGGAACCTGGTACCCCTTCTCCTGGAAGGCCTTGGGGTTGTACCAGACCAGGCTCTTGATGGCGACTTTGTAGAAGATGCCGTAGAGGTGACCCTCGTAACTGCCCAAGTCCACCCAAGACTGACCGTAGTCGGCCACAATCTGGTTCACGTCCATAAAGGAATCCAGGGGGACCAGGTGGCCGGCGGCGGCCAGTTCGTACAACTGACCGGGGTTGGGCAGGATAGCGATGTCCGGGGGATTCCCCGCCTCCACCCGCGTGGTCAGCACGGCCGCCAGGTCGCGGGTGCCCTCAAAGGCGACCCCGATGCCCGTCTGCTGGCTGAAGGGGGCGACGGCATCCTGGAAGGCCACCCGCTCATCGCCGCCCCACACGCCCAGCACCGTGATGGTGCCCTTGGGGGCGTGGACGGTGACGGGAACGGTGACCTGCACCGGCACTTCCACCGTCTCCTTCACAGGGACGGTTACCGTGACCGTCTTGGGGGCGCAACCGGCCAGGAGCAGGCCGACCACCACCAGAGCGGTCAGAGACAGCCAGACGATACGCCGAGACATCTCTCTTTCCTCCTGTGATTGGATTGGGGTTGGACAAAACGGCTCTGCAAATGGTTGGTTGGAGTACGGTTCATAAACAGCGCCTCGCACCACCTCCTTTCGGGAATCAAACAGTTCTTCGCGTCTTTGCGTCTTCGTGGTAAAAATCCGCGTCCGCTACCTGGCCCCGCAGGATTCCCGAACGACCAGTTCGGTCTCCAGGCGGACCTGGGTTTCGTTGGGGGTATCGCCCTCAATGATGCGGATGAGGAGTTCGGCGGCGCTCCAGCCCAGGCCGAAGGCAGGGACGTGGACGGTGGTGAGGGCGGGCGTGAGGTAGCGGGACGTCGCGATGTCGTCAAAGCCGACGACAGCCACGTCCTCCGGGACGCGCAGGCCGTGCTCCCGCAGGGCCCGCAGCGCGCCGATGGCGACCATGTCGCTGGCGACGAAGACCGCCGTGGGCTGTTCCGCCAGCGCCAGCAGCGCCTCCATAGCCTGCCGACCGCTCTCTTCGTCAAAGTTCCCGTAGCGGACCAGGGCCTCGTCGTAGGGGACTCCCGCCTCCTCCAGCGCGCGCCGGTATCCTTCCAGCCGCTGGCGGCTGGCGGTGTAGGCCAGGGGGGCGTTGGTGACCATTCCGATGCGGCGGTGCCCCAGCGCCAGCAGGTGCCGGACGGCGGTCATCGCCCCGCTCTCGTTGTCCACGTCCACCGAGGGGATGTCGGTGCCGGGCAACTGGCCGTGGAGAACCAGGGGGAAACCCTCGCGGTGGAGGTCCAGGAGGGCGGTGTCGTCGGAGCGGGGGCCGGAGAGGATGAGGCCGTCGGTGTGGCGCCCCCGGGCCAGTTCCACCCAGGCGTCGTCGGGCTCGTCGGGCTCTATGGGGCGGAAGAGGACGTAGTAGCCGTACTGCCGGGCGGCCCGGGTGACTCCCTGCAGGAGGCCGGGGAGGAAACCATCCCGGTAGGTCCGGTCCGGCCCCCGGTGCCAGACCAGGGCGATGGTGGAGGTCTTGCCGCTCACCAGGCGGCGCGCCGAGACGTCGGGGTAGTAGTTCAGTTGGCGGGCGGCCTCCAGGACCCGTTGTCGGGTCTCCGGGCTGATGTGGACATCGGGGACGTTGTTGAGGACCAGGGAGACGGTGGTTCGGGAGACCCCGGCCAGTCGGGCGACGTCTCGGGATGTGGGGCGGTCCGGCATGCGTTTCCTCCTCGTTCGCAGGGAGCGGGTCGGAATTAACACGTGTTACTGACACGTGTTAGTATACACCGAAACGCCGGTTTGTCAAGGGGCGAAAGCCTGTCAGGTGAGTTTTAGGAGGAGCAGGGGGAAGCAAGGGGTAATACGGAGGCCCTGTCGCTCGTAAAAGAAGCCGTCGGGGGCGAGCAGCAAAGCCGCCCGCCCCCATGATCACCCCCTCGTCAGCGAGAGCCGGAGGTGATAAGGAGAATCCGGACCCCCCGTGCGCCGATTTCCCCGCCGTTCCACCGTTCCCCCGTCATCAGGTCTGTGGCCGGAGCTGGGAGGGGAACCCGGGTCGGTCGGTCATTGTGATTAAGCAGGAAGAGCACCTGTCCCTTCGGACCCACCCGGACCTTTACCTCCACCCCCTCCGGCGTATCCAGCAGAGAACGGATCCCCAGTTGGGGCAGGAGCCAGTCCAGCAGCGGGCCGTAAAAGGCCGCGTCCCCCAGAATGCCCGCATAGATCGCCCGGCCCAAGCCCACCTCCGCTACCGTCGCCGCGGGCTTCCCGGCGTAGAAGTCCTCTTCGTAAACTGCCAGCGGTCGGGCCCCGGTCGGTTGCAGCACCTCCATCCACAGGGAGACAGGGACGGTGCCGGCGGGCCCGTGGACAAACCGCACCCGGTTGCGGCGGTCCGGCGGCAGGGAATCAAACTCCTCAACGACCACCCCCAGCAGGTCGGCCAGGTAGCCGGGGGGCTGAGCGGGAACCCGCCCGTACTCGTCCTTGAAGCCGGTCCGGGCGGTGGCGATGAGGGTCCCGCCGCCCCGGATGTAGTCCTCTAATCGCCGGGCCAGTTCGGGGCCGACCAGATTCAGCGCCGGGAGGATGACCAGTTTGTAGCCCGAGAGGTCGGTCTCCGGGGCGGCCCGCAGGATGTGTACCGGGATGTTGCGGGCCCAGAGGGCCTCGTAGGGCCCCATCAGCGCCCGCCGGAACGCCTCGCCGTCGGCCAGGTCGCGGTTGTGGGGCTGGATGTCCAGCGACCAGCGGGACGCGTAGTCGTGCAGGATGGCGACCTCCGCCGGGGGGACGCTCCCCTCCAGGTAAGGGGCCAGGCGCTGGAGGGCCTGACCGATCTGGCGAGCTTCTTCGTAGCCCCGCGTCGGGCGGTTGCTGTAGTCCAGGAGGCCGGAGTGGTAGATTTCGGCCCCCCGCGTCGTTGACCGCCAGGCGAAGTAGAGGATGCCGTCGGCCCCGTGGGCCACCGACTGCCAGACCTTCAGCCCCACCTCGCCGGGACGAAAGACGGGGTTGTAGGGCGCCCAGTTCACCTGGCTCACCTGCTGCTCCATCACCCAGTAGTTGCGGCGTTTCATCCCCCAATAGAGGTCGTGAGTCGCCGCGACGAGGGCCGGCGTGGCCCCGTAGAAGTGGTAGTTGTCCCAGGAGACGAAGTCCAGCGGCTCCGCCAGGTCGTAGAAATCCAGTTCCCGCGACGGGAAGGGCATGTAGTTGTGGGTGATGAACTGTCCGGGGGCCCACTGCCGGAGGATGTCTATCTGCAACTGCTGGTACCGGCGGAAGGAGTCGGTGCCGAAGCGGAGGAAGTCCAGGAGGTGCGCGGGGTTGTGTTCCGCCGGCGCGGCCCAGGGAAGGGGAATCTCGTCCCACGAACGGTAAATCGCCGACCAGAAGACCGTCCCCCAGGCCTCGTTGAGGGCCTCCAGGGAGCCGTAGCGCGCCCGCAGCCACTCCCGGAAGCGGGCCGCGCAGACGTCGCAGTAGCAGCGGCCGGTGTCGTGGCAGCCGAACTCGTTATCTATCTGCCAGCCGATCACCCGCTCATCGGCGCCATACCGCTGGGCCAGCGCGGTGACGATGCGGCGGGTGTATTCCTGGTAGATGGGACTGTTGGGGCAGTAGTGGCGGCGGCTCCCGGCGTGGCGGACCCGGCGGTACATGTCCACGGGGAGAATTTCGGGGTGGGCCGTCACCAGCCAGGGGGGCGGGGCGGCCGTGGGCGTGCCCAGCACAACCCGCAGGCCGTGACGGTGGAGAACCTCTATGGCCCGGTCCAGCCACTCCCAGTCGTAGTGGCCCTCGGTCGGCTCTATGCGGGCCCAGGCGAACTCGCCGATGCGGACCACGTTGAAGCCCGCCTCCTGCATCCGGTGGGCGTCCTCTTCCCAGAAGGATTCCGGACGGTGTTCAGGGTAGTAGTCGCAGCCGTAGTAGAACATAGGGAGACTCGCTCGGGTTTGGGATGGGCGTATTATACCAGCATCGGCGGCAGCGACAAATCCGCTATTTGGTGGCCCCCAAGGTCAATCCCTCAATGAAGTACCGCTGGAGGAACAGGAAGACGATCACGGTAGGGACGGTCGCCATCAGCGCCCCCGCCACGATGACCGTCCAGTCCATCACATACTGGCCCTGAAGGGTCGCCAGGCCGGCGGTGACCGGCTTCAGGTGGTCGCTGCGCAGGAGGATGATGGCCCAGAGGTAGTCGTTGAAAATCCAAGTGAACTCCAGCGTCGCCAGCGCGGCCAGGGCCGGGAGGGTCAGCGGCATCATAATCTGCCACCAGATGCGGAACTCGCTGCAACCGTCTATCCGGGCCGCCTCCAGGATTTCGCCGGGGACGGTGCGCATATAGTTACGCAGGAGAAAGGTGCAGAAGCCCAACTGGAAGGCCGTGTGGAAGGCGATCAACCCCCAGTACGTATCGTAGAGGCCCAGGGCGTTGGTCAGGCGGAACACCGGGAGCATCAGCACCTGGAAGGGGAGCATCGTCCCGCCCACATACAGGAAATAGAGCGCCCGATTTCCCGGAAACCGGAACCGGGCCAGGGCGTAGGCGGAAAGGGAGGAGAAGAAGAGCGTCAGGACCAGAGAGGGAATGGTGATGATGAAACTGTTGGGCAGATAGCGGCTCAGCCCGCCCCGGATCCACGCTTCCCGGTAACTGTTGAAGGAAATCGTCTTCGGCAGCGAGAAAAAGCCGCGAATCATAATGTCGTCGTAGGAGCGAAGGGAGGTCAGGATGGCCTGTCCGAAGGGGACCAGCCAGAGCAGGGTGACGATGACCAGCAGGATGTATCCGGCCGTTCGCCAGGGGGAGCGGAAGAACCGTCGCGCGCTCATCGCTAATACTCCAGTTCCGTCTGCAGAACCCGCCAGAGGTAGATGAAAATGAAGACGGCGCTGAGGAGGAAGAGGATAACCGAGATGGCCGCGCCATAGCCCATTTTGTAGTTATTAAAGGCTTCAATGTACATAAAGTTGGCCAGGACGCTGGAGGAATAATATGGCCCTCCCCGGGTCATCACCGAGACCAGGTCAAAGGCGCGCAGGGAGTCAATGATGCTGATGACCACCACCACGACAGTCACCGGGCTCAGGAGGGGAAGGATGACGTAGCGGATGGTCTGCCACTGGTTGCAGCCGTCCACTCGGGAGGCGTCCACCAGCGTGGGGTCAATCCCCTGCAGGCCGGCCAGGTAGAGGACCATCACGTAGCCCACCTGTCGCCAGATGCCGACGGCGATGATGGCCCACATCACCAGGCGGCGGTCGCTCAGCCACCCCTTGGCCAGCTCGTCCAGCCCGATGGCCCGGAAGGTCTCGTTGATGAGCCCCTTCGCGGGATGGTACATCCACGACCAGATGAGCCCGCAGACGACCAGCGAGAGGACCATCGGGGCGTAGAAGGAGGTCTTGAAGAACTTGGCCCCCGGGATGTTCCGGTTGAGCACCAGTGCCAGGGCGAGCCCGGCCACCACACCGGGATGGTGATGAAACTGACCATCCACTTGAGGTTGTTCGTCAGGGAGATGTAGAAGACGGGGTCCCGGAAGAGTTTCTGATAATTGCGCCAGCCGATAATGGCAGGGGAGGAAACGCCGTCCCAGTTAGTGAAACTCAGGTAAATGGTGTAGAGCATCGGCCCGACGACCCAGATCAGGTAGATGATGAGCGGGCCGATGAGGAAGAGGTA
>JACIWQ010000154.1 GCA_014360895.1 Thermoflexales bacterium
TCCCGCACACCCGGCTCAACGGCCATCCCGTCTACCGGCTCCCGCACAACGCTAACGTCTCCTTCCGCTTTGTGGAGGGGGAGTCGCTGCTGCTGCACCTGGATATGCGCGGCTTCGCCGTCAGCACCGGCTCCGCGTGCTTCAGCCGCTCCTTGGAGGCCAGCCACGTCATCCTGGGCATCGGCGGCGACCACGAACGGGCCCACGGCTCCGTCCGCTTCACCTTCGGCCGCTTCAACAAGGAGGAAGACGTGGACCGCGTCGTGGAGGCCGTCAAGGAAGTCGTCCGGGAACTCCGGCGCATCAGCCCGCTGGGGAAGGAGTAGCGGAGGAGCGCGGGAGCGGAGGAGCGGGGAAGAACAGAGTACGCGACGTTTCACATTTTACGTTTCACGTTTCACGTTTCACGTTTCACTTTTCACTTTTCACGCATCACGGAGGGACCTATGCCACTGCCATACAGTGAGATTGTTATGGAACACTTCCGCAACCCGCGCAACGTGGGGCGGATTGAGGACGCGGATGCCAAAGCGGTAGAGGGGAGCCCCGCCTGTGGGGACATGGTCGCCGTCTACCTGAAGGTGGACCCCGAAACGCACGTGATTACCGACATCAAGTTTGAGTCCTACGGCTGCGCGTCCAACATCGCCACCGGCTCCATCATCACCGAACTGGCGAAGGGGAAGACGCTGGAGGAGGCGAAGAAAATCACCTGGGAGGAGGCGTCCAAAGCCCTGGGCGGGCTCCCGCCGGTGAAGGTCCACTGTTCCGTCCTGGCGGTGGACGGCCTGCGGGCCGCGATCCAGAACTACGAGGAGCGGCACGGCCTGGTCACGGAGCGAGAGCCCACCACGGTGGAGTTCGTCCGCAAGCGCCTCAAGCACGTGATGAACCCGGTGGTGGGGCTGGACATCGTCCGTACCAAACTGGTCAAGGAGATTGAGGTGAAGGACGGGGTCGTCCGGGTCGTGCTGGACCTCCCGGCGGACCACATGTTCGCCTCGGCGATGAAGGAGGACATTGAGGAGAAACTGGCCCACCGCTGGGATGTGAAGGAGGTCATCGTGGAGTTTACCGGATAAAAGGTGCCAGGCACCGGGAAAGTGCCTGGCACTTTTTCTAACGGGAGGACACTATGGCTGAAATTCTGGTGGATTGCAGGGGCGAGACCTGTCCGGTGCCCCTGGTGGAGACCCGCAAGGCCATCCGCCAGGCCCAACCGGGCGACATCATCGTCGTCGTCGGCACCCACCCCGCATCGCGGGAGGAAATCCCCATGGCGGTGCGGGCGCTGGGGCTGGAACTCCTGAGCGTAGAGGGGACGGAGACGGATTGGACCATCCGGATCCGTCGGTAGGAGGCGCTATGGAAGGGCGACCGGTCATCGTCTACACCCAGAAGGGCTGACTCTTCTGCGACCGGGTGAAAGGGTTCCTTTCCGAACGGGGCGTTTCCTACGTGGAACGGGACGTTATGGAAGACGAGGCGGCCCTCCGGGAACTGGAGGAACTGGGGGTGATGACCACTCCGGTGGTGCGAGTCGGGGATGAGGTCGTCGTCGGATTTGACCGGGCCCGTCTCTCCGCGCTTCTGGGCCTGGACCTTCCCCCCACGCCCTCAGCGCCCTGCTGTTGCGGTTGAGCCGCCGGGGAGGGCAATATGAGCAACGAGTCACAGCGGCCCGAACGGGTCACAATCATCCTCCACAGCGGGGATATGGACAAAGTCTACAGCGCGCTGATTATCGGCACGGGCGCGCTGGCGATGGGAATGGAGGCTTCCATCTTCTTCACCTTCTGGGGCCTCCAGCGGCTGAAGAAGAGCGGCCTGGAGAAGGGCCCCCTCTCCAAGATGCACTTCCTGGGCCTGGGCAAGTGGATGGTCCGCCAGCGGATGAAGAAGGCGAACGTCGCCACCCTGGAGCGGCTGATGCGGGATTTCAAGGAACTGGGGGGCAAGGTTATCGCCTGCGAGATGACGATGGAGATTATGGGCATCCGCCGGGAGGACCTGCGGGAAGACTGGATTGACGCCTACGGCGCCGTCGGCACCTACATCCAGGAGGCGCGTGGGGCGCAGATTACGTTGTTTATCTGAAGCGTGATCAGTGAAGCGTGAAACGTGACAGGACCTATACACCTCGGAGATTGCTTCGGCACGTTGTGCCTCGCAATGAGCGCTTCCGCCCTCGCAGGGTCATTGCGAGCGGCAAAGCCGCGAAGCAATCTCATCTTGGGAGGCCAATTGCAGAAATCCCACGTGAGTCTCAATAGTGAAGCGTGCAAGGAGAGAAATGGACGAGCCCAAAGTCTGGTGGAAATGCTCCAACTGCGGCTACACTCTGCAGGCCGCGCAGCCCCCGGAGGTTTGCCCCTCTTGCGGCGAGAAGTGCATCTTTGTGGACGCCACCTGCTACACCCCTGAATGCGGCGGCCCCGGCAATATTGACCCTCAGATTGCCAGCAAGAGGTAGGCCATGGAAGCCCGAGGAAGTGTACCCGGCAGCCACAACCGGCACCACGTCCTTTTCTACGGCCTCTCCACCTGCATCTGGTGCAAGCGGACGCGCCAGTTCCTGGAGTCCAACGACATTGCCTTTGACTTCGTCTACGTGGACCTGCTGCAGGGCGCGGAACGGGAGGCGGTGGTGGAGCAGGTGCGCCGCTGGAACCCCTCCATCTCCTTCCCCACTCTGGTCATAGACGGGCGGCGCGCCATCATCGGCTACCGGCCCGAAGAGATTCAGGAGGCGCTGGGGCTATGAACGAGATCCCGCGCGAGAAAGTGGAGGCCCTCTACCAGAGGCTGTACGAGGAGGCGGAGGCCTCTGGCTACCACCTCAACCCCGATAAGGAGTTCACCCTGGGGTTGGTGGAGAGCCTGCTCATCAACGAGGCCCGCTATGGCTACTGGGCCTGTCCCTGCCGCCTGGCGACGGGCGATAAGCAAAAGGACCTGGACATCATCTGTCCCTGCGACTACCGGGACGCCGACCTGTTAGAGTGGGGGGCCTGCTACTGCGGCCTCTACGTCTCCGAGGAGGTGCTGCGGGGGGAGCGGCCGCTCCAATCCATCCCGGAGCGGCGCCCACCGGAGGGCCAGCGGCCCCAGGAACGTCCTGCCCGCGCGCCGGCCCTCTCCGCCGCCGAACTTCCCCTTCCCGTCTGGCGGTGCCGGGTCTGCGGGTACCTCTGCGCGCGGGAACAGCCCCCGGCCGTCTGCCCTATCTGCAAGGCCAAGCGGGACCGCTTTGAACGGTTTATGTAACCACCAAGGCACGAAGACACGAAGTTTAATTTTTAATTGTTAATTCGTTAATTTGTTCATATCTTTGTGTCTTCGTGGTAAATACGGCATATTGAACCACCAAGACACGAAGACACGAAGGCTCATTCGTTCATTGTCAATTCCCCTTCGTGTCTTTGTGTCTTCGTGGTGAAAAAAGGAGGCGCAATGCAAACCCGGAAACTGGGCTATACCGACCTGTATCTGACGACCGTCGGCCTGGGGACGTGGGCCATCGGCGGCGGCGGGTGGGCCTACGGCTGGGGCCCCCAGGACGACGCCGACTCCATCCGCACCATCCAGCGGGCCCTGGACCTGGGCATCAACTGGATAGACACGGCCGCCGTCTACGGCCTGGGCCGTTCTGAGGAGATTGTCGGCAAGGCTATCCGCGGCCGGCGCGACCAGGTCATCATCGCCACCAAGTGTGGCCTGGTCTGGGACGAGGGAAGCACGACCCCCTACGGGCGGCTCAAGGCCTGGAGCGTCCGCCGGGAGGTGGAGGCCAGCCTCCGGCGGCTCGGCGTGGACGTCATTGACCTCTATCAAATCCACTGGCCCAATCCGGACGAGGATATAGAGGAGGCCTGGGCCACCATCGCCGACCTGGTCCGGGAGGGGAAAATCCGCTATGCCGGGGTCTCCAACTTCAGCGTAGAGCAGATGAAGCGCATCCAACCCATCCACCCCATCGCCTCCCTCCAGCCGCCGTACAACATGCTCCGGCGGGAGATTGAAGAGGAGATTCTCCCCTTCTGTGCGGCCAACAATATCGGCGTCATCGTCTACAGTCCTATGGCCTCTGGCGTGCTGACGGAGAAGTTCTCCCGGGAGTGGGTGGCCTCTCTTCCGGAGGATGACTGGCGCGGGAAATACAGCGGCCACCTGAAAGAGCCGGAACTGAGCGCCAACCTGATGCTGGTGGAGGGGCTCAAGGCCATCGCGGCCCGGTACGGCCGGACCGTCTCCCAGTTGGCCATCGCCTGGACCCTGCGGCGCCCGGAGGTGACGGCGGCCATCGTCGGCGCGCGCCGGCCCGAACAGATAGAGCAGACCGCCCCAGCGGCCGACTGGATCCTTCCGCCGGAGGTCCTGGCGGAGATAGACGACCTGCTGGCCCGCCGAGCCCAGATGCTTCAGAGGTAGGGCAACTGCTCTGGCAGTTGCCCTACTTTTTCAGGAGGTGCAGGATGTATCAGCGGATTCTGGTCCCTCTGGAGCGGGAGGGCGGGCAGGAAGCCCACCTCTGGCATGCTACCCGCCTGGCTTCGGCCCTGAACGCCGAACTCCATCTGGTCCACGTCATCCCCATCGTCGCCTCGGAAGAGTACTTCTTCCAGCAAGTTCAGGTGGAGGTCGGCTCCCGGGGCGCGCAGCGCAAGGAGGAGGCGGAGGCCTATTTCCAGCGGCTGGAAGCCCAGATGCGGGAGCGGGGCATCCCCGTCCGGACGGCCGTCCTTTTCAGTCCCCGGCCGGAGGACGAGGCGATTCTGGAGTACGCGGCCCAGGCCCACTGCGACCTCATCGTCCTGCCCAACCTGCGCCGGTCGCTCCTGAGCCGCTGGCTGCAGGGCAACATCCCGGCCCGGGTGCAGCGCCGGTCAACCGTTCCCGTCCTGTTTGTCAGCGAGGAGGTGGAGCAATGAGCCGTGAGCAGATTCTGGAATACCTGAACCACGACCTGCGGTCCGAACTGGCGGCGATAGAAATCTACAGCGCCCACGCGCGCGCCCTGGCGGACGACCCCCTGGGGGAGGGCATCCGGGCCATCCTGGAGGTGGAGCAGCGGCACGCCCGGGACCTGACGGCCCGCATCCGGGCCCTGGGGGGCACTCCGGCGGAGCCTGGCGGCCTGGAGACGGTGACCGGGCGGGCCGTCGGCGCGGCCACGGCCCACGCCGACCCGGTGGAGATGCTCCGGCTGGAACTGGCCGAGGAGCAGCAGGCCATCCGGGACTACGCCACCCAGATCGCCGAGATTCTGGACGACGACGAGACGGTGGAACTCCTCACCCACAACATGGAAGATGAGATGCAACATGCCCGCTGGCTGAAGGCGCAGATCCGCCGCCTCTCCGGGCGCCCTTCTCCTGCGTAGGACAACTGCAAGCAGTTGTCCTACCTGGCAGGCGTGCTCCAAACTCGCTGGGCGTATGCCCTCGTAACGTTGGCCCCGAGCCTGTCTGGGCAAAGGACAACAGCCCGCGCATCGGGGGTCCTTGCGGGGGCGCCAAGCGCCCGAAAGCCTGCCACAAGCAGAGCGTGGTGGCAATCCCTATACGGCTTCCGGAGATCGCTTCGCCCCCTTCGGGGGCTCGCGATGACCTTGGCAGAAGGGTTCTTGGGGGGCGCCAAGCGCCCGAAAGCCTGCCACAAGCAGAGCGTGGTGGCAATCCCTATACGGCTTCCGGAGATCGCTTCGCCCCCTTCGGGGGCTCGCGATGACCTTGGCAGAAGGGTTCTTGGGGGGCGCCAAGCGCCCGAAGGGGTCATTGCGAGGGCGCGAAGCGCCTGAAGGGGTCATTGCGAGGGCGCGAAGCGCCCGAAGCAATCCCGATAAGGTGACAATCACTTTGAAGGTGACTCTCACCTTGTTCACCCCCTTCAGGGGCTCGCGATAACCCTGGCAGGGGATGTCACGGCGAGCAGGGACAATGCCGCCAGCGCCCCGTTTCTCATTTCACTTTTCACTTTTCACTTTTCACGTTTCACGTTTCACTTTTCACTTTTCACTTTTCACTTTTCACTTTTCACTTCCAGGAGCCCCATGAGCGAGAAAGTCATCGTCCGCCAGAACCGGGATTTTATGACCGAAATCCTGGCCCCGGACCCGCACCGTCCGGACGACCCGGAACTGTACCCGGTGGAGCACATCTACCACCTGACCCCCTACGGGATGCTGCTGGTGAGTCTGGGGACCTGCACGGCCATCGTCCTGCACACCTACGCGCAGCACCACGGTGTGGCGTTGGAGGAGGTGGAACTGCGCCTGAGCTACGAGCGCGTCTTCGCCGACGACTGCCGGGACTGCGAGGCCATAGACGAATACCGGGAGCAGATTGTGGAGGAAATCGTCCTGCGGGGAGAACTTTCCCCCCAGGAGCGGCAGAAACTGCTCCTGATCGCCCGCCACTGCCCGATCCACAAGATGCTCCATCAGGGGATAGAAGTGGTGATCAGTCACCTTGGCGATTGAAATCGGCCTTTTTGGGCATTTTGCGTCGGCTGTCGGCCTCCGCCAATAGGGCTTTCAAGGGACGGCGCAGGC
>JACIWQ010000155.1 GCA_014360895.1 Thermoflexales bacterium
GTTTGTGGAACCGTTTTAATCTTA
Source organism: Thermoflexales bacterium (assembly GCA_014360895.1). Classification (GTDB taxonomy): domain Bacteria; phylum Chloroflexota; class Anaerolineae; order B4-G1; family DUEL01; genus SpSt-77. The sequence goes on from JACIWQ010000155.1 coordinate 25, forward strand.
TCTTTTCCATTTTTCTTAAACAATTCGCGTTCTCCGATCCACTCATCGACTTCCCACGATTCAAGTTCACATTGGTAAGCACCACTTCTCGGAAGATGTACCACTCCCAATTTTTCCAAAAATTCTCTCCACTGGTCTTTGCTTTCTTCTGGGTTTGCATAATCCTCTGCCACGAACCGGTCTATGCCGGCCAGGTGGAAATATTCTTCCACTTCCTTCAGCCCCCCAAGTCCCGCAGGCAGATAGGCCTGATTGGGGGCAACGTATGTTCCTGCCCGAGTGCGGAGGATCGGGAGCGAAGACCAGTTCTGGAGAGCGCGAGGAGGGAGTTCGCCCTGCTTCCAGAGGGCAAAGAGCATACGGATGTGTTCCCTGTTTTCCTCCACTGATGGCTTGCTCTCGCCACCGTACGTTGCCTGAAGAAAGTGCCGGAGAGCAAGGTCAGTGTCAAATTCTTTCACCCCCAACCGTCGCAATGCCTCTGCCGTCTTCTCATCCTGAATTAATGATGAGTCCACCACTGGGAGATAGCGCTTGTAGGGCTCCAGGGCTTCTGGGAGTTGCTTTGTGGGTAGCAGGGCCTCGCTGGGGCGGACACACCGGTGTGTGTGCAATCGGACCACGGGGAGTTCTTTCGCGCCAGAGCGCAACTCTTCGTGACTGGCGAGGTATCGGTAGAGCTGCTCCAGCCACTTGTCCGGGCGCGCCTCAAACCAAGCGGCCTCTTTGCTCTGGAGCCAGCGTAGGACGTGATGGGATTCCACAGAGGGTACCCCCAGGCTTCGGGCCACTTCCCGAGTTTCACCTTCGCACAGTTCATAGTGGATCCAACGCGCATTTGGGTTACCGGTCACCTCCTGCAACGCGCTGACGTTCAGGAGGCCGTAAAGGTCGCGGGAATGGGCCAAATACACGTCGGTTTTGGGGTGTAATTTCTTGTCATCGCCGTGGAAGTAGACCCCTTCGGAAAGCGTTTTGCGAAGGGTATCCACTGCTTGAGCAAAAAGGCTCTGGTCGTCTTTTTGGACCGGGAAGATGGCCCACATCGGCGGGGTGAACCAGCCCGAGCGTTTCAGGCGCTCGGGCATCTGGGAGAGCATCCGTTCCGTTTCAGCAAGGGCCCACTGAGTCAGGGGGTCGTCTTTCCGCAGGCGGTCCCGGTCAACCGTTGTGGCGAACCGGCCGCTGACGTGGAACTTCAGGCCGGTTCGGTATCCCGTCGGCAGCCGCGCGAAGGCCCGTCCTTCCAGCGGGCGGGGCTTCCCACCCTCCAGGGCAATGGCCAGCGAAAACATCTGCCGCCGTGCATCTGGGGATAGTTTTTCCCACCGCTGAGCCCCTTCAACGTCTTCTTCGCTCTGGAGACGAGCGACAATATCTTGGATTACCGGATCTGGAATGGCGATTTGCCAATCCAAACGCAGCCATTGAGTACAGATATGCTCCCGATCTCCGTCTTGTTGCCGCCGGATATGGATTTCCTGAGATTCCTCTCCCTCTTCTTGGAAAACGACCTGGGAGACGGATGTATACACAGTCCGCGCTGTTTGGGATTCCCAGCAAATCTCTTTTAACGAACGCATAAAGAGCAGAAGTTCTGTCAGGTCTTGTTCAAAGGCCCTAGAAATCTCGTATGCTGATGATGTGCCTGTACACGGAAGCCAAAAGACCGTTTTCCCGGCCTGGAACAAGCCCCACGCCTCCGACGGCAGTTCATCTTCAGAATCTACGGGATAGGGGTCCAGAGCCTGTTCCAGCCGGAACACGTGCGAACCGGAGAGCACGTAGGGGGTTCGGGTCACCAGAAGGACCGATTTGAAGCCGATACCGAAGTGACCGATGGAGCGGGCATCTTTGGTGGAGATCAGCAGGCCGGAGATGGATTCCACGTCCTTATCGGAGAAGCAGATGCCGTTGTTCCAGACCAGGAGCCCCTGATCATATAGCCGAAAGCCCAGGTTCTGAGCCCTCGCGTCCTCCGCGTTCTGGACCAGTTCCAGAATCATATCCCGAACGGTCGCTCTGAGGTCACGCCCGAAAGCCTGCACGATGCGCAGCCGGTCTGTGCCCCAGCGTTTTGCGTTGCGCTCGCGAATCTGTGTGTAGAACTCAGCGCGGCCAGGGGGTGTACGGCCCATTAGACCTCCGAAACGGATGGCTAACCATATACGCAATGGCGGGAGAGGAATTCAGTCAGTTCTGTGGGTTTTATGTAAAATCCCTGCAGCCGTTCTATCCCTTCGCTGCTCCGGAAGAGCATGTCGCCCTTGCCCAACAGGTTTTCCGCGCCGGGTTGGTCCAGGATGGTCATAGAGTCGTGGTGAGAAGGTAGACGGAAGGCAATTCGGGCCGGAAGGTTGGCCTTGAGGTTTGAGGTGACGATGTCGGCGCTGGGGCGCTGGGTGGCGATGACCAGGTGGATGCCGACGTTGCGCGCCCGTTGGGCCAGGCGCACCAGACGGCGCTCAAATTCCTCCCGGTCGGGGCGCTCCAGAACCTGCGCCAGGTCGGCGTATTCGTCAATGACCACAACAATCGGGGGGAGCGGTGCGTCGGGATGCCGGGCGTTGTAGTCGTGAAGGTCGCGGCAGTGGGCAACGCGCAGTTGCTCTGAACGTTCACTCAATGTCTTGGTCGCCAGGTGGTCCAACCAGGCAATGGCCGCTCTGGGTTCAATGATGACCTGGCCTCCCAACAAGTGAGGCAGGCCTTCAAAATAGACGAAGTCGGTCTGCTTGGGGTCAATGACCAGGATGGAAAGCGTCCGAGGGCCGTGGTTGTGGAGCAGGCTAACCACCAGCCCGTAGAGGAAGATGGTCTTGCCGGAACCGGTACTGCCTGCTACCAGTAGGTGAGGTAGATCGGCCAGGTCGGCGATAACTGTTTTCCCGGCGGGGGTTTTGCCCACCAGAAACGGCAGCTGTCCCACCGGCGCAGGGGGGAGTTCGGCCAGGGCAGGTAGCAGGGGGAGCACTTCGGGCTCCGGGCGCGGCAGATCAATGCCGACAAAGTTGGTACCGCGCACGTTATCAATCAGCGGCGGAGCCAACAGGGCCAGTTCACGCTGCAGATCGGCGGCAATGGCCTGAAGGCGGCTCAGTTTCTCGCCGGGGCGCAGGCGGACCTTGAAACGCACCACACGAGGGCCCAAGTCGGCGTCTTCTGGCCGGACAGGATAGACTTGGATGCCGTAGTCGCGCAGGGCGCGGTTCAGGTTGCGGGCCTGTTGCTCCCGCCATTCGGTCAAGGGCTCAGGCGGTGGAGCCTCCGGTGCTGAGGCTGGCTGAATCGGCATCTCCGGCCCGGATATGGGAATAGAAGGTGGCGGCGCGGGCGGTTCCACAGGCGCAGGTGGTGACGAGAGCGTATCGTAAGACGCATTCCAGGTTTCAGCGGGTGCTGAAAGTTTCCAGTTTTCTTCCACCAGCGAGCGCAGCAGACGGCACAGCCCAGCCCGCCCAAAGTGATGGTACTTGTGAGGTATGTTACGAGCATCCGGCGCGACAACGGGGGCATCACCTTCGTCGCTCAGAGCGGTAATGCCCGCGGGGCCGTCGTGACAGAAAACCCATGTATGTCCGCTCATTTCCAGCGCGAAGTCGCCCTGCGACAGGCGACGACGGAAGGCTTCCCACAAGTGTATTTGGTCGTGTTCCAGCGCCAGGTTGCCCACCACGGCGCGGTAGAGTTGGTCATACCAGTAGGGCGCGTCCAAGTGTTTCGCACCTGGTGCCCACGCCTGTGCCAGACGGTTAATGCCCTGCGCGACCTGCTTCTGGGCGTCAGTGGCCTCAGCGGCGAAATTAGAAGTGCCTACACACTTGGTTTCCAGCAACTCTATGTGCAGGGGTAACTCGCCGTCGGCTTCCGGCGGGATGGCGACAAAGAGCAGGTCAGGGACGCGCCCGTCAAACCAGTGGGCGAAGTCATCCAGGTAGATCCAAGCTGTCAGCGCTCCGGGATGCTGTTCCAGGTAGCGGCGTTCGGTTTCGTGTTTAGCAAGCACCAGGCCGATTAACTCGTTGAGGTAAGCGCCGGGGCCGGCGGCGCGCAGGACGATGTCTCCGGAGACCTGTTTGGCCTCTTCTACCAGTCGCTGCGCGATTTCGCGGCGGAGGTTATCAGGTGTACCCGGTAGCAGGGATTCCAGATTGGCAGCCAGGCGGCCCACCACGATATTCCGTGCCCGGTAGGAGGATGAGACGGTGAGGTTGTGCCGTCGTTTAATGCCCAGGCCCAGGGAATACCGGATGACCTCTATGGCCTCCGGAAGCGTGGCCTCCAGCAAGAAGCGGTCTACGGTGGTGTCGTAGCAGACCACCCAGTTGAAACGGCTGTGCAGTTCGGTCAACGGCTGTTCCCAATCCCGCAGCGAGACGTACTGGAAAAAGCGGGGCATCTGGTCACGGAGCAAGGGTTTGCACTCCCGTGCGGCCCACTGGAGGCGGTAGAATTGCTGGAGCAACGGAGGCTGGGACTCGGGTGTGAGCAGGACACGCCGATGGAGTTCACCGCGTTCAAAGGGGGCTTGCTGGGGACGGTAGAGCAACCACGCGTCCGGGTTGTCAAGAGCTGGGGACACCGGACACATTTCCGATTCCACCTTCTGGCCTCTTTCGGCCAGCACATCGGGCAGGATAACCAGGTCAGTCTCGCGCACCTGTCGGAAGAGATCGTTGTAGTTGCATTCCAGCACCCGCAGCGAGACCGGCGGGAAATAACCGCCCTCAGGTCGGGCGATGAATTCCTCATGGGCCTTGAGCCATTCCGTGACCCGGCGGTAAAGGGGCGCGCCGCGATCGGTGCTGTGGACAACAACGCTCAGGCGCAGGTTCCACTTTCGGCGGCGAGCCAGTTTGTCCACCCTCTCCACCAGCAGGCCAGGCAAGGCACCGTTGCGGCACTGCAAGATGTAGATTTCCAGACCGTCCCGGGCAAAAGGATAGGTCTCAATATAGTCCTGGACCACGCGCGCCAGTTCCGTCGCCGCCGCCTCGGCCGCCTCTTCACTCTCGTCCTCGGAGACCAGGTCTGGGTCCAGGCCGTAAGCCAGACCAGCCCGCCCTTCCTGCTGAAAGAGTTCATAGCCCTGCATCTCGTGGACAGGCAGGAAGTAGGTGGGGCGGCGGTCCCGGCCGGGTAGGGCGATCATCGCCGGATGGCCTGCGGAACTGTAGGAGATGGTCAACTCTTGGCGGAAGCGGCGTGTGTCCACGACAGGTGCTGGTTCGGGAGCCTCCAGTATTGAGCGGATGAAGTCCGCGAAACGGCAGGCGCGGGCCCGATACCAGTGCAATTTGATCGGATGCAAAAGTGGCATCACAGCCCATTCGTCAAAAGTCTCCGGGCCGATTATCCAAGCCTGGACCAACCAGCGAAAACCGTGGAGCACTTCCTGTTCCCGTTGCAGATGATCTGCGGCGGTGGTGAGCAAGGATTCGTAAGCGGAAAGGAGAGTATCCAGGTCGGCGGCCAATAAGCCGCGCTCATTGGCTGTTTGCACGAAGGTGGCCCACGCCTCCTCCAGGCGACTCAGGGCGGTATCTATCGCGTTCACTGTTCCCTCGTTCGCTTTTGCCCGGAGTGCCGAGCGCAGTTCTTTGCCCAAGTCGGTCGCTTCCCGATACCAGGCACCCAGACTGGAAAGAGGACGGCTGAGGTCCAGGTCGCTGATTTCGTTGGGTGGGGGGCAGGTGTTGTAAATAGGGATCCGCAGGCGGGGTGCAAAGGCCTGGAAAAGCGGACCGCCATCTTGCTGCTCGGAGAGGAGTTGCGCCTCGGATTCCAGATGGGCCAAAGTCGCCGCAGCGGGGCTATCAGAGCGATACTGCCAGATCAATACGGCGTTGGCCAGGGGCTCTCCCTTCGCGCTGGTCAACGTGATCCGGAAGGTGAGGTTGGTTTTGAGGACCTTTTCGCGCTCGCCATCAGCCTCTTCGCTTTCTGGCAAGGACACCGTTTCGGGAACCTGGGCCCACAGGTCGTCCAATTCCCAGCGCACGCAGGTCATAACCAACTCTATACCGCCATAGAGGACCCGGAAGGCCCGCAGAGCCTCGGCATCCTGGGGCCGGAGGCTATGGGGTTCCCACCGCACTGTCAGCGTTGCTCCCGGCGTCAGATTATCCCGGGCAGCGGTCAGAATCTCCACGCTCAGACGAGTTACGCCGACCAGGAAGTCAGTACCCTGGTGTTTGGGGACGCTGAGCAGCCGTCGGAGTTGGTTCTGGAGCCGGCGGGGCAGGCTGTCGCCGTAGTCCGTCAGAAGGGCCTCCAGAGCCGCTTCCTCCGGCTCTTCTCCGGCGGACAGGTCGGCCAGCATATCCTGTATAGCCTCAGGCAGCGTTTCTGGAGCCACGCCCTGCTCTTCAAGAGCCTTTTGGGTTTGGGCGGCGAGACCCTGCAGTTGTTCCGGTTTGC
>JACIWQ010000156.1 GCA_014360895.1 Thermoflexales bacterium
AAGTGCCTGGCACGTCCGGGACTGCTTTTATCTCCCCACCAGCCGGGCCCGCCAAGAGAGAAGACGGATCGACCGCCCGGCCTGCCGGACTGCCGGGTCGTCCGTCGGGCCCCGCCCGTAGATCGCGGCCTGGTAGCAGCTCAGCAGGTACTCCACCCAGGGCTCCGCCTGCGGGACCCGCGCGGTCAGACGGGCACCCCGCTCAGCCGGGGTATCGGCGGGAGATGGCAGGTGGCCCAGCCGGGCCAGTGCGCGGTTGATCTCCAGATAGGCCTGGACCACCGGCGGCAGCGCCGCGTAGGCGGCCCACCGCCGCACGACCGGCGGAGGCTCCACCCCCATCCGCTCCATCCCCCGCTCCAGGAGAACCGGCAACGGCGTCCGCATTCTCCGGCGGGCCCGCCAGATACTGTAGACCAGCAGCGCCGCACCCCCTGCTATGAGTATCCCCACCAGGGGCCAGGTATTGGTGGCCGTCGGCCCTCTCTTCGGGCCCTCTTCCAGCCCCTCCGGCAGGGCCTCTATCTCCTCTTCCCGTTCCCACTCGTGAAGCCCTCGCAGATTGGCCCGGCCTTCCCGCTCCTCCTCGCCCTGGCTCTCCTCCCCGGACGGCCGCAGGATCGGCGGCTGGGAGGCGGTCGGCTCAAACTCCACCCAGCCGTAGCCGGGGAAGTAGACCTCGGGCCAGGCATGGGCGTCCTTATCCCGGACGAGATACCGGCCCCCTTCCCATTTGCCGGATGCGAACCCGACGGCCAGACGGGCCGGGATGCCCAGGGAGCGCAGGAGGACCACCTCGGCGGAGGCATAGTAGTTGCAGAAGCCCCGGCGCAGGTCAAAAAGGAACCAGTCCAGCGGCTCCCGGCCGCGCGGGACCGGGGGCACCGTCTGGCTGTAGCGGATGTTGGTGCGCAGGTATTCGGTGACGGCGACGGCGATGTCGTAGGGGTTATCTTTTCCGGCGGCAATCTGGAGGGCCAGTTCGCGGGTGCGCGGGGTGAGGGTATCCGGAAGTTGCAGGTAGCGGTCGGTGACCCACCGGGGGTAATCCGTACCGGCGGCGCGCAGTTGGGCGACGGTCGCCGCGCCGAGGGCCGAACGGGCATGGTAGGTCGCTCCGGCGGAGAGCATCGGCACGGCCTTCAGGGCCGCCAGGTCCAGTACCCCGTCGGAGGATTCCGCCAGGTCGGCCTGGACGGGCACGTCCACCCACACCGGCTGGGGGGCCAGGTAGAGGACCGAAAGGGGGAACTCCGTGGTGTAGGTGAAGACGGCGGTCCAGCGCCCATCCCACTCCGGGAGACGACCGTCCCGTCCCGGAACCGCGAGGGCGCCTTCTTCCAGGGTAACAGGCCGGTCGGCGGTGAACGTCGCCTGCCACACCCCGCTGGTGTAGGTATCGTAGACGCGGGCGCGCCAGTAGAAGCGGACGCCTACCGGGGAATCGGAGGGGGCCCGCACGGTCAGGACGACCGTCTCCGAGCGCTCGCTGCCCTGCCCCAGAGGGAGTTGGGGGCCGTAGAGTTCGCCCACGACGGTGGTGCCCCCCCGAAGGGGAGCGAAGAGGGGCTCCAGCCGCTCCCGCAGCGCGGTCAGAGGACGGGAGAGGCGGTCCCAGGCCCGCCGGGCCGTGGGGAGAATGTCCGCCGGTGCGGGGAAAACCCAGGCCACGACCACCAGTCCCAGGGCGACGTAGAAGGCGGCGCGGGTCATCTCCAGCCCCAGGAAGGGAGCCAGCGGGGTTCTGGTGGCCTGCCACCCGGCGCGGTGGCGCAGGTAGGTCGTGCGGGCCCAGAGGAGAAGGGCAAAGAAGAGGTAGAGGGCAAAAATCCCGGCGCGTGAGCGCGGGGACGGGTCGTAGGCCTGGACTACCAGAGCGACGATACCGGCGGGCAGGACCGCCCGCCAGGAGTCCCCCCGCCGGGTCAGCGCGTATCCTCCCCACGCGCCCAATGCCCAGAAGAGGGTGTCCATCAGCGCGATGAACAGCAACGGGTCTTCCACGTCCTGTCGCGCGGCCAGTTGAACCAGCGCGACCTGCAGGCGGTCGGAGAGGGCCGTCAGCCGGTCGGCCCAGGTCGCGCCGTCGGGCAGTGTCACCGCATGCCCCAGTTGCCAGGGGACGAAGAAGAGGCCGTAGGCCAGGGCGAAGAGGAGCGCGACGGTCGGACGGAACCGGCTTTGCCCCAGCGCCAGGCCCGCCAGCGCGCCCAGGAAGACCAGCGTCTGGGTCTGGAGCAGGTGGTCGGTCCAGTTCGTGGCGACCAGGCGACCGGAGGCGGTCAGGAGGGCCAGCATAAGGAGCAACGCCGCCAGGCCGTCCCACCAGCGCAAACCGGCGGGGGCGGACTCGGGCCTTTCCGGTCGGGCCGGGTCATCTGCCGATTTCATATCCGCGTTCATCCGCGTCCAACCCTGGGGCGACCACCCGTCCTCCGGCGGCCCGCATCAGCCGGTCTCGGACGGCCAGCCCCAGCCCCCGCTCCCCGAAATCGCGGGCGATCAGCAGGGATAGCCCTCGGGCATCCAGTTCCCGCAGTCCCTCATAGAGCCGCCGGGCGACGGTCTCCAGGTCTTTCTCCGGCCCCAGGACGGCAGTCTCCACCGGGAGGTCCGCCATCTCCGCCCGGTCCTCCTCGGCGATGAGCAGGCCGATGCGGTGGCCCTGGGCAGTGTACCGTGCGGCCAGTTCCCGCATCGCCGCTCGCATCTGCGGCGCCGGTCCCAAGACGAGAACCAGCGGCGTCCGGGGGGCGTAGTGTTTGGGCAGAAGTCCCGGTGATGGCTGGGGGCCTTCGTCCACCCGGGTCTGGATGGCCACCGGGCCCAGGACAGCTTCCAGGGCCTCGCGCGGGAGTCCGCCCGGGCGCAGGATGGTCGGCACCGGACGGGTGAGGTCCAGGATGGTGGACTCCACCCCGATGGGGGTCGGCCCGGCGTCCAGAATCAGGTCTACGCGGTCGCCCAGGTCGTCCTGGACGTGCTGGGCGGTGGTGGGGCTGGTGCGGCTGAACCGATTGGCGCTGGGCGCGGCGATGGGGGTCCCGGCGGCGCGGATGAGGGCCAGGGCGACGGGGTGGGCCGGCATCCGGACCGCCACCGTCGGCAACCCGGCGGTGACGATGTCCGGCACGACCGACCGTTTGGGGAGGACGAAGGTCAGCGGGCCGGGCCAGAAGCGGCGGGCTAGTTCCAGGGCGACGGGGGGTGTCTCCAGCACCAGTTGAGACAGGGCCTCCGGTTCGGCGATGTGGAGGATGAGGGGGTCGGTGGGGGGGCGCCCTTTGGCCTCAAAGATGCGGGCGACGGCGGCGGGGTTGAGGCCGTCCGCGCCCAGTCCGTAGACCGTCTCGGTGGGGAAAGCGACCAGCCCTCCGGCCCGGATGATGGCCGCCGCCTCGGCGATGAGCCGGGGGTCAGGACTACGCGCATCTACCGGGCGGATAGGAGCCATAATCGTCAATATAGAAGATCAATAGCATCGGCGGCTCCGCCGCCGATGCTATTGATTTTATTTCTTCACCGCACCGGCGCCGGACTGGGGGGCATCTCCAGCGCCCGCCCCCGGCGGGACGGGGAGGGCTTCTCCGCTTTCTCCCGGGTTGCGGACGAAGGCGTGCCCCGGTCGCCTTTTTCGGGCAGGGGACGCCCTTCCAGAACGGCCACGAACTCCTCCGCCTCCAGTGTCTCCACTTCCAGCAACCGTTGGGCGACCGCGTCCAGTTGCTCCCGGTGCTCCTCCAGCACCTGCCGGGCCCGCCGGTGGGCCGTCTGGATAATCTGCCGCACCTCTTCGTCTATCTGCTGGGCGACGGCTTCACTGTAATCCCGTTGTTCCCCGATTTCTTTGCCCAAAAAGACCAGTTCCTCTTTCTGACCGAAGGTCATCGGGCCCAGTTTCTCGCTCATCCCGTAGCGGGTAACCATCGCGCGGGCCATTTCCGTCACCTGCTCCAAGTCATTGGCCGCGCCGGTGGTCGCCTCGCCGAAGACCAGTTCCTCCGCCGCGCGGCCGCCCAGGGCGAAGGCCAGTTGGTCCTCAAACTTGGAGCGGCTGATGACGGTGCGGTCCTCCTCGGGCAGGGAAATGGTGTAGCCCGCCGCCATCCCCCGGGCGACGATGGAGACCTTCTGCACCGGGTCGCACTTGGGCAGGTAGTGGGCCACCAGTGCGTGGCCGGCCTCGTGGTAGGCGATGATGCGGCGCTCCTCTTCGGAGAGGAGGCGGCTCTTGCGCTCCGGCCCAGCGATAACCCGCTCTATGGCCTCTTTGAATTCGGCCATCCCGATGGCCCGCTTGTTCCGACGGGCCGCCAGAATCGCCGCTTCGTTCACCAGGTTGGCCAGGTCCGCGCCGACAAAGCCCGGCGTGGCTTTGGCCAGCGCGGCCAGGTCCACGTCATCGGCCAGCGGCTTGCCCCGGGTGTGGACTTTCAGAATGGCCTCGCGCCCCCGCATATCGGGCCGGTCCAACACCACCCGGCGGTCAAACCGGCCCGGACGGAGCAGCGCCGGGTCCAGAATGTCTGGGCGGTTGGTCGCCGCCATGACGATGACGTTGGTGTCGGTATCAAACCCGTCCATCTCCACCAGAATCTGGTTCAAGGTCTGCTCCCGCTCATCGTGGGAGCCGCCCAGACCGGCGCCCCGGTGGCGTCCCACCGCGTCAATCTCATCCAGGAAGACGATGCAGGGGGAATGGCGCTTGGCCTGGTCAAAGAGGTCCCGCACCCGGCTGGCGCCCACACCGACGAACATCTCCACAAACTCGGAGCCGGACATGCTGAAGAAGGGAACGCCCGCTTCTCCGGCCACCGCCTTGGCCAGGAGTGTCTTGCCTGTGCCGGGAGCCCCCATCAGCAACACCCCTTTGGGGATGCGCGCGCCGACCTGGATGAACTTCTGGGGCTCCTTGAGGAACTCCACCACCTCCCGCAGTTCCTCTTTCGCCTCGTCCACCCCGGCGACGTCGTCAAAGGTCACGGACGGTTTATCGCTGGTATAGAGCCGGGCCCGGCTTTTGCCGAAGGAGAGGGCCTGGTTGTTGACCCCCTGGAACTGGCGCAGGAAGAAAAACGCCGCCACCAGGAAGATAATCATCACCAGGATGGTCCCGCCGGTGCTGAAGAGGGTGGTCCAATCCGGCGTCTCGGTGACCTCTATCTGCACCTGCGCCAGTTTCTCATCGGGGACCCCCAGGGCCTTTAACTGCTCGGCGAGGGTGGAGCCGGATTCTTTCAGCGACCGCAGTTGCTGCCCCGTTTCCAGGTCGGCCACCAGACGGTCGCCGGTCACCGTGATGCGCAAAACTCTTCCTGCCTGCACCTCTGCCGCCACCCGGCTGATGGGGACCAGGTCCGGCGTGGGAGAGCGATGGAGGAGGTTGTAGGTCAGGAAGAAAACCGCCGCCAGCAACAACAGAGTGATGAACGTACTGCCCCGAAACCGCGAGTTCACGTTAGCCTCCCATTCAACCGATTCCCGTCGGCACCGAGCTCAGCCGCTGCAACCAAGGCGGCACAGCCGCCGAGGGAGCAGTCGGGAGTGGTTGGGCGGTACTTTGCTCACTTAAGAAGACGATCATACTCATCGTGAGCGCCAATCCAAAACCAGGTTATGGTATCCGCTTTGAGCAATCCAAGTGCTCTATATCCCAACCCGATCCGAACCGAATAGAGGGGCTGACCTTCTTTCACCCGCTTGAAGAACAAACTGGGATGGGCTGGATTATCTCGCCACAACTTGTAGGCTTGCCGTGCGCGTCGGCGGATTTCTGGAGGCAAAGCCCAATAATATTTCCAGAACGACCGGGTGGTTTGCGATTTCATGAATGTTCGATGAATTCGCCGCGTTCATCAAACATCGGCAGCGTTTTACCTTCGCTGATTTCGGCCTCAACCGCCGCTATCAGTGCTGCTAATTTGGTATCATCCGTTGCCGCGAATTGCGCGTCCCACAGCGCTTCATCCGCCGCGATTTCTTCAAAGGTTTCTTCACTGGGCAACGGATGTGTCTTGAGGAAGAGTGCAAACTGATAGAGTTGCACTGTGCGCGCCAGCGGCATCGTTGCAGCAATGTCTGCGATGGCTTTCACCAAATCGGCTTGGGTCTGCTGCGTCTTCGCCGTCATTTCGCACTCCAACACATACTCCCCGCACCATTCTCATCTTGCCGCCCAACGGTTTGGGCTTCCTGCACCACGAAGCCTTACCCTGAGCGAAGCGAAAGGCCAGCGGAGCGGCGTCAGGGGGCCAGCATCGGTTAGCGAGCCCGCCCAGCCAGGGCCGAGGCCCGAAAACCTCGCACCAGCCTTTGTTGCTCCCACCCGTTCTTCTGACCAACCCAAATCTTTGGGCTCGTTCAATTAATTATACCGCGAATCTCGCAGATTACCAGTCTGAGGTTGAGACGGAAGTTGGGACAACCTCAC
>JACIWQ010000157.1 GCA_014360895.1 Thermoflexales bacterium
CATCCGGTACCCCGCCACTACCGCCGACCCCACCGGCCATCCCGACCCCTTCAACGTCATCCGCCCCCTGGTGGGCTACGGCCCCGAGTCTATGTACGTGGCCTACAATCGCTTCTACCCACCCCTCCTGGGCCACTACGAATCCCGGACCGCCTCCCCGGACCGTTCCCACAACGAGACGCTGGACTCGCTGGTCAACACGGGACTCCTGGGATTTGCGGCCTATCTCTGGCTCTTCGGTGCTCTCTTCTATTACGGTCTCTCCTGGCTGGGGTGGATTCCGGACCCGCCCCGGCGGCGGCTGTTCTTCATTATACTGGTGACGGGCGCGCTGGCGGCCGTCGCGGTGGTCATCCCCACCGTCGGTCCCCACTTCTTCGGGCTGGCCATTCCGGTGGGGATGGTCTTGGGGATGCTGGCCTACCTGGTGGTCTGCGGGTTCTTCTCCCCGGAGTCCCTTCCGGCGGCCCACCCCCACCAGATTCTCCTCATCGGCATCCTGGCCGCGTTTGTGGCCCACCTGGTGGAGATTAACTTCGGCATTGCCATCGCCTCCACCCGGACCACCTTCTGGGCCCTGGCGGCGGTTTTCGTCCTCCTGGGCACTCAGGGAATCGTGGAGCGGGAGGAGCGGCCCGCCGCGCCGCAGACGGCGCCGTCCCCAAAACTCAAAGGGAAAAAGCGGCGACGCCGACCGGCGACTCCTCCGCCCGCGCCGTCTTCGGCCATCCCTGCCTGGCTCTGGCCCGCGCTGGGTTCGGCCCTCATCGGTGCCCTCATCCTGGGCACTCTTTCCTATGACTTTGTCAACAACGTGGAGCGGCTGAGCAACCCCGCGCAGATTTTCTGGCGCTCGCTGACGGTCATTGCCATCGGCGGTCCGGCCCGCTCATCCCTGGGGATCCTGCTGGTCTTCGGCATGGCCTGGGCGATGACGGCCCTCCTGACCGTCACCCAGATGGCCCACCGGGGGGTGTTCGGCGGACGGACGGGAGACCTCTGGGCGGCAGCGGCTATCGTCCTCCTGGTCTCCCTGACGGTGGGGGCGACCTTCGGCCTCCTTTTGGCAGGACGCCACGCGGCCGTCCTGCGGATGACTGTCCAGAACGTCAACGATCTCCTGCGCCTGGCAGAGTACATCGCCGGGCAGATTGGGGCCTACTACGGCTTCCTGGCGGTGGTGATTCTCCTGGGCGGACTGGCGCTGGCGGGGGAGCGGTTGATGCCCAAAGAGTGGGGCACGGCCTGGGGGCCGGTGGCGCTGGCGGTCCTGCTCCCCCTGTCCGCGCTCGGCGCGGTGCAGGCCAATCTGCGCCCCATCCGCGCCGACATCATCTACAAGCAGGCCGACCCCTGGGACCGGAGCGGGCAGTGGGGAGCTGCCGTCCCCCACTACCAGCGGGCCGTCCAACTGGCCCCCCATGAGGATTTCTACTACCTTTACCTGGGCCGCGCGCTCCTGGAGGCGGCCACCGTCACGACGGACACGGCTCAGCAGGAGGCCATCCTGCGGGAGACGGAGCGGGTCCTCCTGCAGGCTCAGGCCCTCAGTCCCCTGAACACGGACCATTCGGCCAACCTGGCCCGCATGTACCAGCGCTGGGCCGACCTGCCCGCCGGGCAGTCCCAGCGGGAGACGCTTCTGGCTCTGGCTTCCCGCTACTACGAGGCCGCCACGATGCTGAGTCCCAATAACGCCATCCTCTGGAACCAGTGGGCTACCCTGTATTACTACAGTATGGGAGACGAGGAGAGCTTCTGGGAGCGCATCAACCGTTCGCTGGAAGTGGATGATGGCTTTGAGCAGACCTGGCTCATCATCGGCGATGTGCGGGCGATGAAGGGGGACCTGACGGGGGCGGCGGAAGCGTATCGGAAGGCCCTGGACATTGCGCCCAATATGCCTCAGGTCTGGAACGCGCTGGCGCGGGTGTATCTGCAGCAGGGGCAGAACGGCCCGGCGGTGGAGGCGCTGAACCGGTCACTGGAACTGGACCCCACCGGATCGTGGGCCTGGGACGCCCACCGGCTGCTGGCCATCGCCTACTACCAGATGGGGGTCCCGGAGATGGCGCTGGCGGAGGCCCAGACCGCGCTCCAGATGGCGCCGGAGGACCAGAAGGCGGCCATAGAGCAACTGGTTGCTCAACTTCAGCCCTCCCAGCCGGTTACTCCGTAATATGCGCCGGCCGCTGGGCCGGTACAGGCGAACCGCCGGCGCTACGAGCCTGTTTGTCTTCGTGGTGAACTATGAATCAGTCCGTCCCTTCCCGACCGGATGGGCGGGGGCCTCATGAACTCCGCCCCATCCGCTTTTTCCTGGACTACGTGGACTACCCTGAGGGGTCGGTCCTGGTGGAGTGGGGCCGGACGCGCGTGCTCTGCAATCTGACCCTGCAGGAAGGAGTCCCCCGCTGGCTGGCGGGCTCCGGGCAGGGATGGCTGACGGCGGAGTACGCGCTGCTCCCCCGTTCCACCCACGCCCGTACGCCGCGCGAGAACGGCCTGGCCGGCGGTCGGACGCAGGAGATTCGCCGCTTCATCGGCCGCTCCCTGCGCGCCGGCCTGGACCTGGCCCGGCTGGGGGAGCGGACACTCATCCTGGATTGCGACGTCCTCCAGGCCGACGGCGGCACCCGCACGGCCGCCGTCACCGGGGGGTACGTCGCGCTGGCCCTGGCCCTGCGCCGCCTGGCCGCCCAGGGCATTGTCCCCCCGGACCTCATCCGCACCCCCATCGCCGCCGTCAGCGTCGGCGTCGTCCAGGGAGAAGTCCGGCTGGACCTCTGCTACGAGGAAGATAGCCAGGCCGAGGTGGACCTGAATGTGGTGATGACGGGGGACGGGCGGTTCGTGGAGATTCAGGGGACGGCGGAGAGGTCCCCTTTCTCCCGTTATCGGCTGGACCAGATGCTGGAATTGGCCCGCCGGGGGATTGCGGCACTCATCGCGGCTCAGGAGGAGGCCCTGCGGTGAGGGGCTTCACTCCCCGCCAGCGGCTGATCCTCATTCTGATGGCGACCGCGGTGGTGGTCGTCTTCGGCCTTTTGGGCTACGTCGTCATCGCCACCACGCGCCAGATGGCGGCCCTCTCTCCCCTACCGTCGCCGCAGGGACCGGTGTCGCCTCCGGCGTCGCCCACGGGCGCCGCGGAGCTCTCCCCCACCGCCGCGACGGCCTCGCCGACGGCCATACCCACGCCCACCCGAGCTGTCCCCCTCTCCCAGATTCAGAGCGCCCGCGCCGTGCACGAGGTGGCCCGCATCCTGGCCCGGGTCCGGGACCTCCCGCCGGTGGAGCAATTCCCGGTCTCCTTCCCGTCCGAGCGGGAAATCGCGCTCTACCTGCTCCAGCGGTACGGCGAGATCCGTCCGCAGGAAGCGCTGGTCCTCTACGGCCTGCTGGGGTTGATTCCCCGGCAGGAGTCGCTGCCGTTGCCGGACGTGACCGCGCAGGCGGCGCGGGTCTTCAGCCTCTACGCCCCGGCGGGCCGGCAGGTTCTGCTGGTGGCGGGGCGGGGGCCCGCCACGCCCGACGACGAACTGGCCCTGGTCCACACCCTGGCCCACGCGCTGCAGGATAACGGGTTCGGCCTGGGCGCGGACGCGGAGCCGCCGCGCGTCCCG
Source organism: Thermoflexales bacterium (assembly GCA_014360895.1). GTDB lineage: Bacteria > Chloroflexota > Anaerolineae > B4-G1 > DUEL01 > SpSt-77. Next base: position 3,627 of record JACIWQ010000157.1, read on the forward strand.
CTGGCCTCCGCTTGCCGGCCCACCACGGACGCCGCGCTGGCCCTGCGCGCGCTGCTGGAGGGAGACGCCGTCCTCACCACCGCCCGCTACGCCGGGGTGGACGCCGACCCTCAGGAGGTGGACCGTCTGGCGGGCCTGGCGGCGGGGGCCGAGGAGCCGACCTACGCGCCGCTGGCGAATGCCACCACCTTTGAGGCAATCCGTCTCTTCCCGTACCGGGAGGGGGCCCGCTTTGCTGCCGCGCTCTTCGCCGACGGCAGTTGGGACGCCGTCAACCGCGCCTATGCCGCGCCGCCGTGCAGCACGCAGGAGATTTTGCATCCGGAGCGGTACCGGGCCCGCCGTCCCGTGCTGGAGCCCGCCGTGCCCGACCTGGCGCCGGTCCTGGGCAAGGGCTGGAGCCTGGCCCGCCGGGATACCGTCGGCGAGTTCCTGGTCGGCCTGCACCTGGCGGCCTACCTGGACGACGATGGGGCGGCCCGCCGCGCCGCCGACGGCTGGGCCGGGGATACCTTTACCCTCTGGACCGACGGGGCAGGCCGGGAGGTCATCGTCTGGCGGTTGGCCTGGGAGAGCCGGGAGGAGGCGGTGGAGTTTGAGCGCGCCTGCGGACTCCTGGTGCCCCGTTTCCGCAACCCGCCGCTGGTCGCTGCCGACCCGCCGCTGGGATTGACGGGGCGATTCTGGAGCGGACCGGCGGGGGCGGCCTATCTCCTCCGCACCGGCCGTGTCGTCACCGTCGTCTGGGGGCCCGACCTGGAGACCGTGGCGGCGGTGGTCCCGGCGCTGCCGTAGGATGGGACGCGGAAAAACACGGATGGACAATCGTGGGCAGGGGGCAGGGGGTTGTCGGCTGGGGGCTGGGGGTAGTCGGCAGTGGGCAGGGGTCGGAGAGAAGCCACAAATGGCAGGAAATTTCCAAATCAAACCACCTCGCGCCTTCGTGTCTCGGTGGTGCTGAAAAATCTGCGTCCATCCGCGTGCTTCTGCGCCCTGCTCCTGCTCGCCCTGGGCGTGGCCGGGGGCTGGACCCTCTGGACGCTGACTCTGCGCTACCGGAAGGTCATCTACACCGACCCGGCGGTGGTGCCGGAGCGGCCGGTGGCGCTGGTCTTCGGCGCCGGCTACTGGCCCGACGGCACGCCCAGCGACATCATGCGGGACCGGGTAGCGGCGGCGGTAGAACTCTACCGGGCCGGACGGGTCCGCAAAATCCTCCTGAGCGGCGATAACCGCTTCGTCCACTACAACGAGCCGGAGAAGATGCGGGAGGTCGCCCTCGCGCTGGGGATGCCGGAGGAGGACATCGTCCTGGACTACGCCGGACGGCGCACCTACGACACCTGCTACCGGGCAAAGGCCATTTTCGGCCTGACGGAGGTGGTGGTCGTCACCCAGCGCTACCACCTGCCGCGCGCGCTCTATACCTGCCGGACGCTGGGCCTGGACGCGGTGGGGTATGTGGCCGACCGGCAATCCTACGTCCACATCCGCCGATACTGGGCCCGCGAGGTCCCGGCCCTCTGGCTGGCCTGGTGGGACCTGCGGGTCCGCCATCCGAAGCCCGTCCTGGGCGACCCGATTCCGATATTTTGAAGTACTGCGTACTGCGCATTCCGATTAGGAGGCTACCATGCAACCGACCCGAGAAGAGGCCTGGAAACTGGTCACCGAGTACATCCAGAACCCGAACCTGCGCAAGCATATGCTGGCCGTGGAGGCGGCGATGCGGGCCTACGCTCGCCGCTTCGGCGAGGACGAGGAGAAGTGGGGCATCGTGGGGCTCCTCCATGACTTTGACTACGAGCGCTACCCGGAGGACCACCCGCTGACCGGCGCGCGCATCTTGCGGGAGCAGGGCTGGCCCGAAGAAATCGTCCGTGCCGTCCTCTCCCACGCCGCCGAGCGGACCGGCGTGGAGCGGGAGAGCCGGATGGAGCAGGCCCTCTACGCCGTGGACGACCTGACCGGCCTCATCGTCGCCGTGGCACTGGTCCATCCCTCTAAGGACATCCGTCAGATCACGGTCAAGAGCGTCAAGAACAAGTGGAAGGATAAACGGTTCGCGGCCGGCGCCGACCGGAGCGCGGCCGAGGAGGGCGCCGTGCTCCTGGGCGTGGACCTCTGGGAGCACGTCGGCATCGTCCTGGAGGCCATGCAGTCGGTCGCGGCGGACCTGGGCCTGGCAGGGGAATGACGGAATGACAGAATGACAGAATGACGGAATGACGGAATGACGGAATGACGGAATGACAGAATGACGGAATGACGGAATGACGGAATGACAGAATGACAGAATGACAGAATGACGGAATGACGGAATGACGGAATGACGGAATACGGAATAACGGAATGAGCCAATGACCAATCTGCCACCTGCCGATTCACTGAGCCGAACTTGCCCGGACTGCGGGACGAAGGTGTCGGCGCAGGCGACCACCTGCATCATCTGCGGCGCGTCACTGACGGAGGTGTCCGCCGAGGCGGAGGCGCCGGTACCCCGCGCGCCAGCTCGCCATTCCCAATGGCTCTTCTGGTTGGCGGCGGTCGCCACCGCCGCGCTGGTCCTGGGAACGGCCTACTGGCTCCTGGGGCCCCTCTTCTTCCCCCAACTGGTTCCTTCTCCCACCCCGACCGTCACACCGACGCGGACGGCGACCCCGGCGGCCACGCCTACTCCTACCGCCACGCCCACCGAGACGCCGACGCCCACCCCCCTCCCGCCCCGGGGCCGCCGGGGCCCGCCGGGCGCCACCCGGGCCGCCAACGCGCACCCCGGCGACACCCC
>JACIWQ010000158.1 GCA_014360895.1 Thermoflexales bacterium
CCGCCAAAGGCGGGCCGCCGCCGCATATCCCCCTACAGCCCGATGCCCCGCAGATACAGAAACCCCAATCCCACCAGATACCCTACTACCAGCAGAATGCCGTCCAGTTCCACCACCCAGATCAGCCGGTCCAGCCGCGCCTGGTTGCCGATGAGCCCGACCCCCGTCAGCAGCAGCCCCAGCAGCCCCACCAGTGCCAGGTCCGGGGAAATCGCACTGAGAAGGGGGCCCCGGGTGTAAAAGAGGTCGGTCAGGCCCAGGGCGAACATGTTGAAGATGTTGCTCCCGAAGAGGTTGCCGACGGCCAGGTCGTGGGCGCCCAGGCGGACCGCCGCGATGATGGTGACCAGTTCGGGCAGGGAGGTGATGGTCGCCAGTGCCAGCGTGCCGATGAAGCCAGTACTCAGGCCGGTCGCATCGGCAATGGCTGCGCTGCTGCGCACCAGGTGGGGAGATGCCAGGACCAGCACAGTCGCCGCCAGCGCGAAGCCTACTACAGCGCGGCGCAGGCTGGGAATGCCCTCTTCTTCTGCCTCCGGCGCCGGTGCGGAGGGCGCTCCGGGGGCACCCGGCACGTTGGTCCAGATGAGCCACATCCCGCCCACTCCGGTGCCTGCCACCAGCAAACTGTCCAGCCCTACCCAGCCGATGCGAAGCCCGATGCGGGCCAGGATGAAAAAGGTCGCCAGGCCGATGACGAACATGGCCACGCTGCCGGAGAGGGCGTGCTTCATCGCCACGCGCCGCAGCACCCGCTGCCGGAAGAAGAGAAGGCTCAGCACACCCAGCAGGAACATGTTGAACATATTGCTGCCCAGCATCCCACCCGCCGCCAGGTCAACGACGTCCTGCCGGATGGAATTGATGGCGGTCAGGAGTTCGGGCAGCGAGGTGGCCGAGGCCACCAGCAGGGTGCCGATGAACATACTGCCCAGGCCGGTCCGGTAGCCGATGGCATCGCCGTACTCGGCCAGTTTGATGGCCGCCAGCACGATGACGGCGGCGGAGAGGAAAAACGTCAGCCAGATCATCCCTCTTCTCTCCGCTTGACCGCTCCGCGCACAATGGGGGCGGGCCACGCCGCCAGTACGCCCGTGTTGGGCTCCTCCAGACTCCCCACGATGGACTCCACAGCCTCTATGCACCGCTGGACGGTATCTTCATCCTCCACGACGGCCAGGAGCGTGTAGTTGCATTGCTCCATCCGTTCGGTCAGGTGCTCAAAGCCGAACCGTAGAGGAATATGCCGCCGACAGGTCTGCCGCCGATGGATGCCGGTGCTCTCTATGATAGTTACCCCGCCCACGCCCGCTTTGCGCCAGGCATCCAAGACCTCGTCCAGCCGGTCCGGGTCATCCAGAACATACAGAATGACGTACATCATCGCGCTTGCTCCTTTCTGGGGAGGATTATATTGTCGTTCGTGCTTCTCCGCAAGTTGCCGGCATCCAGGATACCTTCCAGCAGACCTCTCTTGTGAAAATCCGGCAGTCGTGGTAAAAAGGGAGGCAACGGGGCTGGAGGGAACTGGCCCCGCCTCTTGCGGGAAAGATAACAGGAGGTGAACCATGCGCATCGCGGTCTTCGGCGCCGGCGCGGTAGGAGGATACTTCGGCGCCCGGCTGGCCCACGCCGGGGAGGACGTGGTCTTCATCGCCCGGGGGGCGCATCTGGAGGCCATCCGCCGGGACGGCCTCTATGTGGAGAGCCCGCTAGGAGATTTCCGCATTCACCCCGCTCAGGCCACCGACAACCCCGAAGAGGCTGGGCCGGTGGATGTGACCCTGGTCGGCGTCAAGGCCTGGCAGGTGCCAGAGGTGGCACCGAAGATGGGACCTCTCCTCGGTCCGGAGACCTTCATCGTCCCGCTGGAGAACGGCGTGGAGGCCCCGGACCAACTGGCGGCGGTCTGGGGGCGGGAGCGGGTTCTGGGCGGCCTCTGCCGCATCATCAGCACCGTCCCGGAGCCGGGCCGCATCCGCCACGGTGGGATGGAGCCCTACGTGGCCTTCGGGGAACTGGATAACCGCTTCAGCGAGCGGGCGGAGCGCCTGAGGGCGGCCTTTGAGCGGGCCGGCGTCCGGGCCGAAGTCCCCGCCGACATCCACGTTGCCCTCTGGGAGAAGTTTCTCTTCATCGCCCCCTTCGCGGCCCTGGGCGCGGTGACCCGGGCCCCGGTCGGGGTATTGCGGAGCGTCCCCCCACTCCGCCGGATGCTGGAGGATGCCATCGCAGAGGCCCTTGCCGTCGGGCGGGCGCGCAGCGTCCGATTGCCCGACGACGCGCCAGCGCGCACCCTGGCCCTGATAGACGGTATGCCTCCCGAAGGGACAACCTCCATGCAGCGGGACATTGCCGCCGGAAAGCCCTCCGAACTGGACTACCTGGCCGGCGCTGTCGTGCGGCTGGGGGAGGCCGCCGAGGTAGAGACCCCGATCCACCGTTTTCTGTACTACTCCCTCTGGCCCCAGGAGCGGCGGGCGCGAGGAGAATTGCAATTTTAACCGAAAGGAGCAATATGTCCAGAACGGTCCTGGTTCTCACCCCGCACCCCGACGATGCGGAGGTCTTCGCCGGAGGGACTATCGCGAAAATGGTCGCCGAAGGCGCGCGGGTCATCATCGTCATTGCGTCCAGCGGGAACAAAGGCTCCTTTGAGTACGACGCGGAGACCCTGGCCGCGATCCGCCGGGAAGAGGCGACGCGCGCGGCCGCCGTCCTGGGGGCCGAGCCCCCCGTCTTCCTGGAGCATCCCGACCTGGAACTGGCCCTGTTGACGCCGGGATTGCTCCGGGAGCAGTTCGTCCGCCTCATTCGCCAATACAAACCGGACGTCGTCATCGCCGAAGACCCCCTCTATATCGCCGAAGTGCATCCTGACCATCGGGCTGTCGCCCGCGCCGCCTCCGACGCCGTCAACTTCTGCCATCTGCCCCTGTTCTATCCGGAGCACTGGGACGAAGGGCTGGAGCCCCATTTCGTGGTGGAGAAGTACTTCTACACCCCCGACCCAGCGGGCGCCAACAAAATCGTGGACATCACCGACACGATAGAGAAGAAAATCGCTGCAATGATGGAACACCGGAGCCAGGTCCGATTCCTGGTGGAGGAGGTGCTCCGGCAGGCCCGGCTGGTGGGGCTGGACCTGGGAGCCATGCTGGGGCCGATGGTGGAGGACCCGGCTGCCGCAATGGCCTGGGCCCTGCGTTCGGAGGCGGCCCAGATCGGAGAGCGGGCCGGTTTCGCCTATGGTGAGGCCTTCCGCTACGTCCGCTTCCACCCCATTGTGGAGAGTTTGCTGGCTGCACAGGCGTAATCCCTGCGACCTGCTGCCTGCTCCCTGCGACTTGTGACCTGCGACTTGCGCCCTGGAGGTAATCATGTCCCGACCTTCCCGCTACGCCTGGTTCGTCGTCGCCGTATTCTTTACGTTTATGCTCCTCCATCAGGCCGACAAACTCCTGATCGGCCCCCTCACCGAGCCCATTATGCGGACCTTCGGCATCACCAAGACCCAGATGGGCGCCGTCTCCACCGGCGCGCTGATTGTTGGCGCCATCCTGTATCCCATCTGGGGCTACCTCTACGACCGGTATGCCCGCTCCAAACTGCTGGCGCTGGCGTCCTTCATCTGGGGCTCCACCACCTGGCTGAACGCGATTGCTCCCTCTTATCCGGCCTTCCTGGTCACCCGGGCCTCCACCGGCATTGACGATTCCTCCTACCCCGGCCTCTACAGCCTCATCGCCGACTACTTCGGCCCTCGGGTACGGGGACGGGTCTACGGCATCCTGCAACTGACCGGACCCATCGGCTACCTGCTGGGGATGGTGGCGGCGCTCATGCTCCGGGACGTCATCGGCTGGCGGGGCGTCTTCTACATCACTGGGGGCCTGGGCATCCTGCTGGCTGTGGTCATCTTCTTCGGCGTGCGGGAAATGCCGCGCGGCCGGAGTGAGCCGGAACTGGCCGACCTGGAGCAGATTGGCATCTACCGCTTCAACTGGAAGACCGCACTGGGACTCTTCCGCATCCGCAGTCTGGTTCTCCTCTTCATCCAGGGCTTCTTCGGCGTCTTCCCCTGGAACACCATCACCTACTGGTTCTTCTACTACCTGGAGTCGGAGCGGGGGTACTCCTCGGACGCGGTGCTGATGACAATGGCCCCGGCGGTTCTGGTGCTGGCTTCCGGCTACCTGGTCGGCGGTTCCCTGGGGGACTTCTTCTTCCGGCGGACGCCGCGCGGCCGGATGCTGGTGGCCTCGTCGGCGGTCCTTATCGGCGCGGTGCTGCTCTGGATCACTATGGGCATCCCGGCCCAGAACCAACTCCTCTTCCTGATCATGCTCTGCATCACCGCGCTCTTCATCCCCTTCGCTGCGCCCAACGTCACGTCGTCCATTTACGATGTGACGCTGCCGGAGGTGCGGAGCACGGCGGCGGCGGTGCAATACTTCATTGAGTCGGCCGGCGCGGCCACCGCGCCCCTGCTGGCGGGCATCATCGCCGACCGCTATACCCTTCACGACGCCATTCTCTGGATTTGCGTCTCCACCTGGATTCTCTGCGCCATCTTTTTCTTTGCGGCGGCCTACCTGGTGCCGCGCGACATCCGTACCCTGCGAGCTCAGTTGCAGGAGCGCGCGGAGCGGGAACGGGCGCGCGCCTCTGTTCCTGCGGCCTGAAACGGAGGGGGTACGGTGGCGGTCAAGCGGCCGTCGCCGTACCCCCCATGCGAGCGCCATTATGAAGGTCTGATGGTCCCAAAATGGCTGGCGCTTCTTTCGCTGGTCGTGCTGACCATGGGGTGTGTGTTGCTCCCGACCTCATCCCCGCCTGCCGCTACATCCCCACCCCGGGCGTCAGAGGACACCGGCGGCCTTTCCGGCGTCTATCGGGTGACGGGCACCAATCCGGACGGGCGGCCCTATGAGGGGACCCTGACCATTGAGGCGCAAGGCGACGTCTATGCGCTTTCCTGGGAGATCGGCGACACCGTCATAGAGGGAGTTGGCCTTCTGAGGGGGAACGTCCTTTCCGGCGGATGGGATTGCGGGGTTGTCACCTATTCCGTTCTTGAGGACGGCACGCTGGAGGGACTATGGGCCCTCTGTGGGGGGAGCCGGGTCGGGACGGAGCGGGCGGTGCCTGGTCAGCCGGGCGTTCAGGGGGAGAGCCCCTATGCTCCACCCTCTACGCCCGGTGATACGAATATTTTGCGCAAGGGAGCACAGCGAGGCCGCCAGGCCGGTACAGGCTAAACAGCCTGCGCTGCGAGTAACGCCAGCCGCCAGGCCGGTGCAGTACAGGCGAACAGCCCGCGCCACGCGAAAAGTTAGCTGTATTGCCCTTTATGCCTCCGATGCGAATTGCCGTCAATGCCTGGTTCTGGGATCAGCCGGAAACCGGCAGCGGACAGTACACCCGCTGCCTGGTGGAGTCTCTGACCGCGCTGGACCCCTCTCTGGACATTGTCCTCCTCCATCCCCGGCGGAAGGGGAACCTCTACAAGGTCATCTTTGAACAGGCCGTCTTTCCCCGCCTGGCCCGGCGGGTGGGGGCCGATGTGGCCCACGTTCCCTACTGGGCTCCCCCGATGGTCTCTCCCCTCCCAGTTGTCGTCACCATCCACGACGTCATCCCGCTGCGGCTGCGGGCCTACCGGGGCGGCCCGCTGGTGCGGCTCTACACTGCCCTGGTGAGCGCGACGGCCTCCGGCGCGACCATCGTCATCACCGATTCGGAGGCGTCCCGCCAGGATGTGCTGGCCTTCCTGGGGGTGTCCCCCGGGCGCGTCCGGGTCATTCCGCTGGCCGTTGGCGCCCGCTTCCGCCCGGAACCCGAACCGGAAGATGAGGCCGTGCGGGCCCGCTACGGTTTGCCCCACCAGTACGTCCTGTACCTGGGCGGGTTTGACGTCCGCAAGAACGTCGCCGCCGCCCTGCGGGCATATGCGTGGGTCGGGCCCGTCCTGGGGGACGAGTATCCGCTGGTTCTGGCCGGACGGCTGCCGGCAAGGGACACCCCCTTCGCGCCGGACCCCCGACGGCAGGCGCAGGAGATGGGGTTGCAACCGGGATGGGTGCGGTGGGCCGGACCGGTATCGGAGGCCGACAAACCGGCGATCTACCGGGGCGCCGCCGCTTTCATATTCCCCTCGCAGTACGAGGGGTTCGGCCTGCCGGTCCTGGAGGCCATGTCCTGCGGGGTGCCGGTGGTCGCCAGCGATGTCTCCTCCATCCCGGAGGTGGTGGGAGCAGCGGGCATCCTGCTCCCCCCGGACGATGCGGAGGGGATGGCGGGGGCGCTCTTGCAGATATTGCAGGATGCGACATTCCGCGCCGAAATGC